>JALHHH010000050.1 GCA_022837485.1 Bacteroidales bacterium | reverse complement strand
CCATCCTGATCTTCATCGTCATCTCCCCCACGCTCGGGCTGATATCCGCGTTTGCCTTCGGCATTCTCGTCGCCCGCGCCTTCTGCGACTACCCTCCACGGCGCCTGAACAGCCTCTTTAGAAACCTCCAGATCTTCTCGGGATCGCTCCAGGCGGTGGGCCACGGCGGCAACGATGCCCAGAAAACCATGGGTATCATTGCCATTCTTCTCTTCAGCACCGGTCACCTGGGTTCCGAATTTTATGTTCCACTATGGGTGGTTATAGCGGCATACACATCCATCGCACTGGGAACATACCTTGGCGGATGGCGGGTTATCAAAACCCTGGGCATCGGACTTACCGATCTGAAGCCGGTACACGGTTTCAACGCTGAGACTGCCGGAGCCCTTACCGTTATCGGAAATACTCTGGCCGGTATTCCGGTAAGCACAACCCACACCATTACCGGCGCCATCATGGGAGTTGGGGCTACGCGCAGGTTGTCGGCAGTTCGCTGGGGTGTTGCAACCAACATCGTTTCGGCCTGGCTTCTTACCATCCCGGCTGCAACGCTGATATCGGGACTTGTATACTGGATTCTGCAGTTTTTCATTTTCTGAAGGGGATTTCCTGTGCACAGGAATCTGCGGAATAATGCGGACCGCAGAATGGAAAAGAGATGCTGGCATTTGTTGCCTACCTTTGCGGAATGACAGCTCCATATCTTGATCGTTTGGGAATTGAGTCGCTCAATCCCATGCAAAAACAAATGCTCGAAACTTTCAGGCCCGGTTCCGGAGTCGTACTAATTGCTCCTACCGGATCGGGAAAAACTCTGGCATTTCTGCTGCCACTTCTGCAGATGCTTGACGCTTACTCTACTGGTATACAGGCTCTTGTAATTGTACCTTCCCGGGAGCTGGCGTTACAGATTGAGCGTGTATTCAGGGAGATGCAAACCGGTTTTAAAGTCCTTTCGTGTTACGGAGGACATCCGGTAAAGTCGGAACGCAACAGTCTGTCATCAGGTCCCGCACTGGTAATAGGTACGCCGGGCAGGCTTGCCGACCACATGCGACGCGGGCACATCGAAACCGCCGGAATCAAACGTCTTGTTCTCGATGAGTTTGATAAGTCCCTTGAACTTGGATTCAGCGACGACATGGCCTTTATTGCCTCCTGTCTGTCCTCGGTCGATACACGTGCACTAACCTCCGCCACCCGCATGCCGGAAATTCCGGAGTATGCCGGTATCAAAAATCCGATTAAAGTGGATTATTCCCCGGAAAAGTCGCTGCCGGCTTTGACTCTGCATGCCGTAAGGGCGGACGGGAACGATAAGCTGGAAGAACTTTTTAAGCTGATTTGTATGTTTGGCAGTGAATCGTCGCTGATATTCTGCAACCACAGGGAAGCTGTGGAGCGCATCAGTCAGCGGCTAAAAATGCAGGGAATTGTGCACGGCATTTATCACGGCGGTATGGAACAGGAGGCAAGGGAGCTTGCGCTGATTCGCTTTCGTAACGGTACTCACCATACGCTGCTGACAACAAATCTGGCGTCGCGCGGACTGGATATTCCGGAACTCAGGCATGTAGTTCACTATCAGCTTCCCGATACCGAAACCACCTGGATACACCGCAACGGTCGTACTGCGCGCATGTTTGCCTCGGGGAAAGCGTGGCTGGTGATGGCGGCGGATGAATACGTGCCGCAGTTTCTGACTGCGGTACCCGCGTTCGAAATCCTGCCTGAACCATCGGATCTGCCGCAACTGCCGGAATGGGAGACACTGCGGTTCAATCTCGGGAAGAAGGATAAGGTGAGCCGGGCCGATATCGCCGGTTTTCTGATGGGACAAGGGCTGATTGAAGCCACCGCCATTGGACGCATAGATCTTGCCGATCGCGTATCGTATGCCGCCGTAAAGCGTAGCATATGCCGTGCATTATTGTCGCAGATTAGGGGTAAGCCCCTGAAAAGAAAGCAGGTAACCGTGGCGCTTGCCCGTTAATGTATTTTTTCTGGAACCCGGTACACCATAGCATTCACATGCATGCCGGCACCTACTGAGGCAAAAACAACATTATCATCAGGTTTTATGGCGTATTCCTTTACCTTTCCCTGCATAATTAGGTTGTACAGCGCCGGTAAAGTGGCAACGGAGTTATTTCCCATCCAGGAAATGGTCATGGGCATCGACAGTTCTGGTCTTTTTTTATAACCGTAAAGTTCATACAAACGGCTTACGATTGCCTCATCCATCTTTTCGTTGGCCTGATGAATCAGAATGAATTTGATGTCCTCAATGGTGAGTCCGCTTTTATCGATTGCCATTTTAATTGCCGATGGTACGGTTTTGAGGGCATATTCATAGAGCTTTCTGCCGTTCATTTTCAGGTAACGGTGGTCTTGTTCTTCTGCATTATAGGATTTTCCCATCTGAAGGAAAAAGACCTCTTCCAGTGCATCGGTGCGGGTTACGTGCGACAATATACCGGCATTTCCTTCTGTATTTCCGGCGCTGAGAACTACAGCTCCTGCACCGTCGGAATAGATCATGCTGTCGCGGTCGTGCGGGTCGCTGACCCTGGAAAGGGTTTCGGAGCCTATCACCAGAACGTTTTTTGCGTCGCCCGAACGGATGTAGTAGCTGGCTTGTATCACAGCCTGAAGCCATCCGGGGCAGCCAAACGGCAGATCGTAAGCAACGGTAAACGGATTGGCAATTCCCAGGTGGTGCTTCACCCTGGAGGCTAAACCCGGAACCAGATCCGAATGGGTTTCGCCGTGCTTCACATCCCCGAAATTGTGTGCGACGATGATGTAATCGAGTTTTTCCCTGTCGATTCCAGCATCCATAATTGCTGCAAGTCCGGCCTCGTAGGCCAGATCGCTGGATACCTGTCCGGGCGAAGCATACCTGCGCTCGTGAATGCCGGTAATCTGAGTGAATTTTGAGATAATTTCCTCGTTGCCGCGTGCAATTTCACGACCATCCGATTCCAAAAAACGGTTGTCAAGAAATTCGGAATTTGGAATTGAACGCGCAGGGAGATAACTTCCCGAACCTGTAATAAGTACCTGAATTTTTCCGCTCATGGAGCTTTGTTTTAATTTGTAGCTCAGTGCCTTCCCCCGACGGGCAACTTAATTTTCCGGGGCCTGTCCGGAACAATTCCGGTTATCCGGCTTTGTTCTGATAAGGTCTTTCTTATAAACATCCCAAAAAGGGAAATGTTAACAAGGCAATGTATTGAATCCTTAATTACCGGCCTTTGTCGTAGGCTACGGCTGTTTCTTCTGCAATTTTTAGTATCTGTGTAAAACTGCCGGGTTTCATGCGGCTGGTCTGGTAAAAGAGTTCTCTTGCATAAGGAATCAGCAAGTGTGTTTCCGGGAGCCTGAGGTATGCAGGATCCAGGTCGTTTGCGCCCAGTCTGATACGGTCGAGCGCATCTGCATCCTTCAGCAGGGCGGTTACGAGCCATGCAGGATCTCCTTGTGTAAGCTCCCTGCCAAGGGAGTGCTGCGTAACGGCAACCCCTATTGTAAACAGATCGTCGGCTTCTGCACCGTTCCTCAGAAACAGTTCACGGTAGAGCGGGAGTTTCGTATTTGCTGAATCTGCTCCGTGACGCGTACAGTAGCCGTCGTGCCGTCGTGCCATATCGTGAATGTATGCAGCCATGAAAGCCGTGCGGGCTTCGGTACGATAACCGGTAAGTGCACCCAGCCTGAGAACATGACACATAACCCTATACGAATGAAGAATCCCGTGCAGATTGCTGTGATGATCGAACTGCGTTTCAACCAGGTTAAAATCTGCTGGATTAACTGTAATTTCAAAATGCATGATTCCAAAACAATATTAAACCCGGAGTTTCACTGAATTCCGCTTCCGGATACAACGCCGGCATGTGTTATCCGGCAGCGGAAATCCCCAGGATGCCACGTAAAATGGGCCCCAGTCCGGCAAAGAAAAATTCAACGGCGATTACCATCATAATCAGGCCCATAAGTTTCATTGTTATCTTGTTACCGGTTTCGCCAAGCAGCTTGCCTATTTTTCCTGCACTTAAAAGCACCAGATAGGTAATAAGCAGGGTGAGTACAATGGTTGCGATCAGTATAACCTTTACAGGAAATGTATGGCTGTCTTCCATCAGCACTATAGCATTGGTGATGGAGCCCGGTCCTGCAATAATGGGAATACCCAGGGGAGTCACCGAGATATCATCCACATACTTTTTTACCATATCCTCGTCCATCTTGATGCGGCTGATTTTAGCCTGCAGAAGTTCGAAGCCCATCATAAAAAAGATAATACCCCCCACCACCCTGAATCCGTTGACGGATATGCCGAAAAAACGGAACATCAGCTGCCCGCTGAAGGCAAACAGAAGCAAAGTGATAAAGGCTGTAAAAACTGCCTTCAGGGCGGTCCGCTTCCTCTGCTTTTCCGCGAGATCGGCGGTCATAGTCATAAAAACCGGCATCACGCCAAGCGGATTGATGATGGTGAAAAACGACGTGAAGTATAAGATGGCTATGGTAAATAATTCGTGTGACATCTGTCAGCTTTTCTTAAACGGTCATTTAACAGGGTTTTGGATTTTGCCACAACGGCACCAGGATTCAAAGGTAAATAATTTACGGGTTGTTGTTCGCTGATTATTTTACTGAATCCCGGTGCAGAAAAGATTATGTGGCTCTGTTCGTTTGCGAATGATCTGCCGGTGGCGTCAGGCGCTGATTTTTGTATTTACGATTGCCAGGATTTCCTCTTCGGTTTTGCGGGCATTTTTTTCGATTTCAGCACCCTGTTTCAGAACCGATTCAACGAAAGTTTTGTCGCTGAGTCCGGATGCGTTGATCTTTACATTCAGGAATGCTCCCATAACAGCCGAGCGTGCGGCAAGGGCTCCGACGCCGGCATCCGATACGGAGTTCGGGTTTCCGGTTTCAGCCATTGCTTTCAGAATTTCCATGGTTTCAAACGATTTCTGCATAACCCTGAACGGGATTTCAATGGCATAGCGGGTAGCCTGCTGAATGGCCTCGGTGCGTGCAGCCTTTTCTTCGTCGGATCCTTTGGGTAGTCCGAAAGCATCCATGATCATGTTAAAGGCACGGGTATCTTCATCCACGAGGTGAAGCAGCTCGTCCTTCAGCATCTGTCCTTTTTCGGCCCACACGGAGAACTCTTCCCATCGCTCATCCCATCCGGGTTTATGCGATGAGAGGTTGGCAACCATGGTTCCCAGCGAAACGCCGAGAGCACCCATGTATGCAGAGATGGAACCGCCGCCCGGAGCCGGCGATTCGGACGATGTTTCATCGGCAAACGCGGCACAGCTCATATCCATCAGCTTTTTGCCGCTCCTGTCGCGAAGCACGTACTCAATGATCTTCTCTTCCGGGTTGAAGGGCTTAAGGTCGTCGAGCCCCAGGGATTTCACGGCAATCTTGATCAGCTCACTCTCCGGAACTCCCACGGAACGGTTTTGTTTTTTAAGGAAGTACTTTCCGGTATCGGTAAACACCTTCAGAGGAGCCAGTCCCACAAGCTCGGAGCCGGTAACGCGCATGCCTCTTTCCATTGCTTTTTTTGAGGCTTCCTCAAAGGCGATGTGAACAGGAGTGATGCTGACGTTTGTAAGGTTGATGGATACCTGGGCAATGCCGTATTCTTCGATAAACCAGCCAATGGCTTTACATTCTTTAAGAGAGCCGGGGATATTTACCGGATTTCCCTTTTCGTCTTTTACAATTTTGCCGGTCACCGGATTGCCTTCGCGCATGGGGCGGCCCTTTTCGCGTATGTCGAAAGCAACGGCGTTTGCCCTCCGGGTACTGGTGGTGTTAAGGTTAACGTTGTAAGCAACCAGGAAATCGCGTGCGCCAACGGCAATGGCACCGGTGCGGGGCAGAAAATCTGCAGGGCCGAAATCGGGCTTCCATTCTGGATCTCCGAGTTTTTTGCGTAGTCCTTCATACTCACCCGAGCGGCAGTTTGCCAGGTTGCGGCGTTCGGGCCGGGTTGCTGCATTTTCGTAACAGTAAACGGGAATGCCAAGCTCGCGTCCGGTACGCTCCCCGAGTTTGTGCGCATAAGCAACCGTTTCTTCCATAGTAATATTAGACACCGGTACGAGCGGACAAACATCGGTAGCTCCGAAACGGGGATGTGCTCCGGTATGTTTACTCATATCGATCACTTCCATAGCTTTCTTTATCGCCCGGAAAGCGGCCTCAATCACTTCTTCGGGCTCGCCGGCAATGGTAACTACGGTACGGTTGGTGGCAGCTCCGGGATCAACATCAAGCAGGCGTACCCCCTCAACGGTTTTGATCTGATCGGTAATCTGCTGTATAACAGCCATGTCGCGTCCTTCGCTAAAATTGGGAACGCATTCGATAATTTGTTTCATTACGTTATTGTTTGATTGGTTTTGAGACCTTTTTACAGGGTGTTCTATGGATTAATTACCTTGCCGTTCAGCACCACGGTTTCGACTTTGTTGCTGCCGTAGCTGTAAGGCATGAATTCAATGGTCGGAATGGGCTTTGTTATGTAGAAGTTTGCCATCTTGTCCCTGGCAATGCTTCCGTATTGTTCGCTGATGCCCATAGCATAGGCACCGTTGATGGTGCAGGCATTGAAAGATTCTTCGGGTGTCATCCGGAACATGATGGAGCCCATGGAAAGGATAAGCTGCATGTTCCCGGAAGGGGAGGAGCCGGGGTTGAAATCGCTGGCAAGCGCAAGGGGCAGGCCTGCTTCAATCATTTTACGGGCCGGTGCGTGAACCATATTCAGGAAAAATGCTGCTCCCGGAAGAAGGGTAGGCATGGTTTCGGATCCCAGCAGGGCCTCAATTTCTTCATCACCGGTAAATTCCAGATGGTCGACCGAAAGACTGTCGTACTTAACGCCTACCTGAATACCGCCCGAATAATCGAGTTCATTGGCGTGAATCTTTGGTTTCATACCGTATTTGATTCCTGCCATAAGCATGCGTTCGGTCTGCTCAACGGTAAAGAAACCCCGGTCGCAGAATACATCGATGAAATCGGCCAGGTTTGCTGCTGCAACCTGAGGGATCATCTCATTGATTACCAGGTCGACGTATTCATCCTGCCTGCCTTTATATTCGGCCGGAACGGCATGTGCCCCCAGGAATGTTGATTTAATGGTAAGCGGACTGAGTTTTTTTAGTTGTTGAATTACTCTGAGCATCTTCATTTCATCTTCGGTATTCAGGCCATAGCCGCTTTTAATTTCAACGGCGCCGGTTCCAAAGGCGATGATTTCATTCAGACGTTCCAGAGCCTGTTCCACGAGTTCTTCTTCGGATGCATCGTGCAGGCGTCGTGCTGAATTCAGAATACCGCCGCCGCGCCTGGCTATCTCTTCATACGAAAGCCCCCTGATTTTGTCAACGTACTCAATCTCACGGCTTCCGGCATAAACCAGGTGGGTGTGTGAATCGCAGAATGAAGGAAAGACCATGCGTCCACGGGCATCGATTACTTTTATTCCGGGCCGGCTGTACAATTCCATATCAAGCTGTTCCATTGTCCCGAAACCTGCTATCCGGCTGCCTTCGGTGAGAAGCCAGGCATTGTTTATTCGTTCAAACTCAGCCATCCGGCTCCCCGCTTTCAGCAGTTGCTCGCCATCGTCGATCCCGGCAAGGGTTTTTATATTGACTATCAGCAGTCCTGAATATTCTTGCATAGTTTTCGGCTATTTGATTTGTTCATTGGCTCTGCAAAGGTATAAATTTAGGTCTATCCGGAGCTTTTCGTGTTTTTTCATGGAAAGCCAATTAATTATGTGATAATGTGAGGATTTGTTTGCCTAATTTCTTAATATATGTTCCGGTTATAAGGTTTTTATGTATTTTTGGCCTCCTCGGGATGAACCTTCCCTGCCGGGTATCCGTTTTATGTGTAAATCCATAATGGTCTGATATTCCGTTCGCCGGACTATTCATTGAAGGGCCGGATACTTTAGGAATTGTTTCATCCGACGTGTATTTGAATGTTACCCGTTAATAATAAAACCATTTCAATGCTTATGAAAACAAACCGTTACCCCGTAGCGGCACCGGTAAAAGGAATGCTGCTGTTACTGGTGCTTGTCCTTTTTGCCGGGATGAACCTCTTCGCGCAAACGTACGAGAAGAACTACCAGGATGGCCGGCTGTACTTCAAATTCAAGGACAATGTGAATCCCGGAATAACCGTACGCAGCGACAATTCTGTTGACTTTGACCAGATTCCGTTTATCTCGCAGCTTCAGTCGCAATTTCGCCTGAAAAGCCTTAGCCGTCCGTTCTACCTGAACGACGACCCCAGGCTTCTTCGCACTTTTATGCTCGAGATTGAGGACTATCCGAAAATTGCCGAAGTGATAAACGAGCTGCTCAGCGAGCAGGATCTGGAATACGTTGAGAAAGTTCCGATGGACTACATCCACTATGTGCCCAACGATTCCCTCTACAACCTCTATACCGGTCCCAATAACTGGAACTGGCATCTGGATGTTATTCAGGCCGAACAGGCCTGGGATATTTCCAAAGGTTCGGCCGATATCAAAGTCGCCGTCGTTGATAATGCCGTATGGGTTAACCATCCGGATCTGGCTGAAAAAATTGTGTTGCAGCGCGACACGTATTACAATACCAACGATGCTAATCCTCCGGGAACCGGCGATCCGTTTGACTGGTCGCACGGCACGCACTGTGCCGGTCTTGTGGGTGCCATTACCGACAACGGAACAGGCATTGCTTCTATCGGATACAACGTCAGCATCATTGCCGTTAAAGCTGCCAATAATACCAATGCCAACGGCATCTATGGTTATCCCGGAATACAGTGGGCTGCCAACAACGGTGCAGATGTGATCAGCATGTCGTGGGGAGGCCCCGGCTACTCAGCTACCAACCAGAACCTGATTAACACCATATATAATATGGGTATCGTTCTTCTGGCTTCAGCGGGCAACGACAACGTTTCCACTGCTCATTACCCATCGGGATACAACAATGTTATTTCCATCGCATCCACCAACAGCGATGACCTCAAGAGCGATTTTTCCAATTTCGGAACTACCGTTGATCTGTGTGCTCCGGGCGGATATGCAACCCCAGGCCCCGGCGGACTGCTGAGTACAACCTATAACAGCAGTACTTACGGCAATTATGACCTTATGGCAGGTACATCCATGGCTACACCGGTTGCCGCCGGTCTTGCCGGTCTCATCCTTTCCATCAATCCGGCGCTTACTCCTGCTCAGGTTGAAACAATTATGAAGACTACAGCCGACGATGTATATGCGGTTAATCCGAATTATAGCGGTCAGCTTGGTTCCGGCCGCATCAATGCTTACAGGGCAGCTGCCAACACTCCCTTTGAACCGACTGCCGGTTTTACTGCACCCGTTACTACCATCCTCCCCGGAAGTGGCGTAAACTTTACCGATATTTCAACCGGGGTTCCCTCCACCTGGCAGTGGTCTTTCCAGGGTGGAACGCCCAACTCCTCGACCCAGCAGCATCCTGCAAACATCCGCTATAACTCGCCGGGCGTTTACGATGTTACCCTCACCGTAACCAACGCATTTGGTACAAGTACTCTGGTGCTCGAGGATTACATCACCGCAACCAACACTCCTGCTCCGTACATTTACGTAAATGTGTCGGACGAGAACCCATGTATATACGATGAAGTGACCCTGATGGATGAATCGCTGTATTCTCCGAATGCCTGGGAATGGATAATTACTCCGGAGACCGTTGAATATATAAACGGAACCTCTGCCAATTCGCAGAATCCCCAGGTGAATTTCCTGGTGCCCGGCCTTTATTCTGTTGCACTTAACGCTACCAACAACAACGGAACGTCATCCGTAAACCTCGAAAATTACATTGACGTACAGGGAGGTCATCCTACCTTTACCGTTGATATGGAAGATGGTACCTCCGGTGCCTTTATGGTTTGGGATACCGTTAAATCGCAATCGAAGATCGACTCAAGGGCTGCCAATATGAGCGCATTCGGAATTCATTTCCATGGCGACCCCATTCCAACCGGATGGTCGGGAGGCGCAACTTCCACAACCCCGGCACAGGCATGGGGAACAAACCTAGCATTCCATGGCAAGGCTTACATCTGCGGCGTTGATGCCACCGGCATGGATAATGTGGCCTTAACACTTGATCTGCGTCAAACCTTCAGCCTTGGATCAAAATTCTCATGGTTCAGGGTAACGGTAAACGGTGAACCGGTTGCCGATGAATTCGGACAGACCGACTTCAATCCTGAGACAGCAGCCTCCGATGAATGGAAGAGGCTTACATTCGACCTCTCAGCCTATGCCGGAACCGTATTCGACGTTGTTCTGCAAACAGCCACACGCTTTTCCGATAAAACACAGGGTGAAGGCGATAACGTATTTATCGATAACATCAGCATCACAAACACTACTCCGGTACGTCCGCAGGTGAGTGCGGCCAGAGAGCTGAAGGTTTATCCCAATCCATCATCCGGACTATTTACTATCTCAACCGGAATGCTAAATGGTAAAAACGTTGGCATCAGAGTTAGTTCACTGCTTGGAAATCTGGTATACAGCGAAAATGTAGTCGGAGGATCCGGTACATTTTCCAAAGCCATTGATCTTTCGCACCTGCCATCAGGGGTTTATCTTCTGATGGTTTCCGACGGTTCGCAACAGCTTAACCAGCGGCTGATTATCCGGTAATCCAGTTGTAAAAACCTTGAAAGCCCCGGCATTTTTTCTTTGTCCGGGGCTTTTTTTTTATACATTTGGCCCCACTCAACAAAATATTTTTCTGATGAAACACAAAGTACCCGTTTTTCTTTTTTTAGTTTTCTTTTCTCTGACTTCAATTTTTGCAGGGCCGGTTAACGTTGAAACCGCTGGGTCGGTAGCCCGCAATTTTCTCTATGAACAGCTTGTAAAAAAAGGCGTTGCCGTTAACTTTAGCGATGTTGCCGTTGACCACATTTTTACCGAAATGTTGGGCGAACAGCCTGCATATCACATTTTCGGGCTGAACAACTCAGGATTTGTCATCGTTTCTGGCGAGGATGCCTATACCCCTGTTATCGGTTATTCTCTTGAAGCCGGATTTCCGCATGGCAAACTCGACGATAACTACAGCAGCTTTCTTGCAGGCTACCGCGATCAGATCGAATTCATCCGCGCGGAGGCTGTAACACAGGATGCGTCCGTGCGCGAAGCATGGGATTACTGGCAGTCGCTGCCGGTTGCCCGGTACAGCTTTGGGGGAGAACGCAGCGTTGATCCTCTTATCGCAACCCTCTGGAACCAGGATTTTCCGTATAACGCTTATTGTCCTGCTGATGCAGGAGGCTCCGGCGGGCATGTGTATGCTGGATGCGTCGCAACAGCAATGTCGATGATTATGGCCTATTATCGCTATCCCGAGCAAGGTACGGGAAGTTACAACTATAATTACGGTGCATACGGTAACATTAGTGCCAATTTTGGTGAAACCACATACGACTGGAATGCAATGCTGAATTCAATCACTTCGGGCAGCGGCCGGGCCATTAATGCCATTGCCGAACTGCAGTTCCATTGCGGTGTAAGTGTGCGAATGATGTACGGCCCCGACGGTTCGGGAGCCTACAGCGAAGACGTGCCTTATGCTATCCGCACATACTTCGGCTATTCCTCTTCTGCTCAGCACGTCAGGAAGTCCTTTTATTCGCTGTCGGTGTGGGAAAATATGATTACCACGAGCCTCGATGAGCTTAAACCACTTTATTATTCGGGTCAGAGTTCGGAAGGCGGACATGCATTTGTTCTTGATGGTTATCAAACCGGTGGCACCGGTAATATGTATCATTTTAATTTCGGATGGAGCGGCAGCGGAAACGGCTTTTATACCCTGAACGACGTTGGAGGATACAGCGGTTACCAGGCTATGGTCAGAAACTTTTTCCCAAATCCGGCCAATTATCCCTTCGATTGTGAAGATCATCTGATTACCTCTCCCATGGGAAGCTTTGAAGACCGCAGCGGGCCCCTTGAAAACTACGGTTCCGGTAAAGCATGCTCCTGGCTGATAGCTCCCGAAGATTCGGTGACATCCATTACCCTTTCGTTTAATACCTTTGACCTGGCCGCTGGCGACGTTGTTAATATTTACGACGGAGAAAACGCTGCAGCTCCGCTGCTGGCATCCTATTATGCAGGCACTTCTGCTGAAAGTGTTGCATCTACGGGCAATCGTCTTTTTGTGGAATTTATCACCGATGATGCCGAAGAAGCAAAGGGCTTCAACGCACAGTTCACCTCCACCTTCCCGACTTTCTGTTCCGGCACAATTAATCTTACCGGTCCCATGGGCGAGTTTAGCGACGGAAGCGGTGATTTTAACTATAACAACAATTCGATGTGCAAGTGGAAAATTGATCCGGGACCTTTTGCAACCGGACTTACCCTTGCATTTTCAGAGTTCGACCTGGAACAGGACAAGGATTATCTGAAGGTATATGCCATCCCAACTAATCAGCTGATAGCCAACCTTACCGGAACCGAAATCCCCGAACCCATTGTCTCCCCCACCGGGAAGATGCTTCTGCTCTTTACTTCCAATGGTTTTAACAACCAGCATGGTTTCAGGGCAGAATATTATATTGAGAACGTAAGCACACATCAGGAGGCTTTTGCCACGAATCTTGCCATCTTTCCCAATCCCGCTAACGGATATACCGAAGTAAAATTCAATATAAAAGAGAGTCTGGCTGCTGAATTTGTCATTACCGACCTAACAGGAAGAACCGTATATTCCGAATCCGGAATGCTGAATCAGGGTTATGTCAGCAGAATCATTCGTTTCGGTGATCTGCGATGCGGCATTTATCTGCTTCACATCCGCACTTCCGCCGGCACATTATCGGGTAAGCTGGTTGTGGAATAATATTTCTGTTATACTTCACAAGGGGATGCCGGTCAGCCTGCATCCCCTTTTTAATGCAGGTTCGGCAGAAGAATCGTCTGCGGTCGTCATCGGTTTTTTTGGTCTGCGTTTGTATTTTGGAATTAATTCATGTAGGTTTGAGCCCTGAAAAAATAAACTTCCATGCTGAAAAGAATTACCCTGTTGTTTATTACTGCTGTCGTGCTTGTTCCGGCAATGGCCGGACATATTTCGGAGCAAATGGCCCGCCAGGTTGCCAGAGCTTTCATGCACAGTCGCTTACCTATTGATAATTCTGCAACCCTGCAATCGCTTACTTCCGGTCCGGTCATCGAAATTGGGGAGAATCCAGTTGTATTGTATGCTTTTAATTTTGACAGGGGAGGGTATGTACTCGTGTCGGCTACCGATGCAGCCATCCCGGTTCCGGGCTACTCGTTGGATGGTTACTATTCCCATACCAACCAGCCGCCTGCAATGGCTGCCTGGATTGCCGGATACGAGCTTCAGATCCGGGAGATTATTGAAGAAAGCCTTCCGGCTGATGATGCGATAAATTCAGAATGGAATGCTCTGCTGCAGTACAATCCGGCAGTAAAAACCGCTGTAACGGGAGTAGAACCCCTTTTGCCCTCAACCTGGGACCAGGGATCAAGGTATAACGACCTCTGCCCCGAAGACAGCAACGGTCCTGGCGGACATGTTTATGCGGGATGTGTGGCAACGGCAATGTCGCAGGTAATGTACTACTGGAGATACCCCCTCAGCGGAATAGGAAGTCACGGCTACCAGTCGTCTTACGGCTACCTTTTTGTCGATTTCGCGGAAGCAGTTTACGATTACGAGCAGATGCGCAACGAAATAGGGCCTGAATCCAACTACGAAATGGCAGAATTGCAATATCATGCCGGTGTATCCGTGGATATGATGTATTCTTCAAGCGGATCGGGAGCTTATAGTTTTGATGCCGCTAATTCGCTGAAACAGTATTTCGGCTATTCGGATCAGCTTTCGCTCAGGCAGAAAAATTCCTACTCAAACCAGGAATGGGCACAGCTGCTGATAAGCAACATCGACAATGGCTGGCCAATGTATTACAACGGTTACGGTTCCGGTGGCCATGCGTTTAATGTGGATGGTTACCAGGGCTCGGATTATTTCCATTTCAACTGGGGATGGAGCGGGTCATACAACGGCTATTTCTATCTGAACAACCTGAATCCCGGGGGTAACAATTTTACGCAGGGACAGGGTGCCATCGTAAATTTTTATCCCGAAAGCAATTATCCGTATTACTGCAACGGGTTAAAAACACTGACGCGTCATAACGGCACCATTGAAGATGGAAGCGGGCCGGTTGATAATTACATCGCCGGCCTGAACTGCGGATGGCTTATTGCTCCGAACGATTCGGTGACCGGTCTTTCCATTTTGTTCGAAAAATTTAACCTTTCAGACGGAGATGTGCTGAATGTATTCGATGGCCCCGACACTTCGCACCCCCTGCTTGGCAGTTTTACGGGAAGTGAAATTCCGGGGGCGATTACGGCAACACACGACCGGATGTATATTGAGTTTCTGACCGAAGGCGACGAGGGAAGCGGTTTCCGGATTTCATACAACAGTACCCTTGCCGAATACTGCTCTGGTACCACTACTTACAACGAAGCATCCGGTATAATATTCGACGGCAGCGGAAGCCGGACATACAACAACAACAGCCTCTGCAAATTCAGGGTGGAGCCGGAAAATGCATCGTCCATTACATTTTACTTCCGCTCGCTTGATACCGAGCCCGATAACGATGTTATAAAAATATACAACCTGGCTAGTCAGCAAATAGTGGCTACCATTTCCGGGAACGAACTTCCGGTACCCGTAACCGTACCTTCAGGAAAAGCAATGATGCTTTTTACTTCAAACGGAAGCATAACCGGGCAGGGCTGGGAAATTGAGTATACCAGCAGCTCAACGTCGGTAGATGCAACATATATGCAAACATCCGATAAACTGCGCCTGCAGGTGAATCCCATGCCCTGCAAAGAGTGGATGAATATTGAAATTTCAGCTCCTGTAAGCGCGGAAATGAGTCTCGTCCTAACCGATCTCTCAGGAAGGGAAGTGAGAAATTATGGTAACCACGCCGCATTCAACGGCCGGGTGCTTGCGCTGCCGGTGTATGGACTTCAAAGCGGACTTTATCTTCTGAAATATGTATCGCCGGCAGGCTCCGGCATCAGCAAGGTGATGATCGCAGGATAAACCGTAAGAATCCTGTATCGGCATACTTCTTGCATCCCGTAGAGTGGTTGTTTATTATAACCCTTTCCGGGATGTCTCTTTTAGTATTATTGAGCAGAAATTTCCGGATTATTCGTTTCTTCACCGGCTGAGGGCTCCCGGGTGTTCCTGGTATCGGGTTTTGCAGCGGTTTCATTTTCATAGGCACGGATGATGCGTGTTACCAGCTTGTGACGTACTACATCCGACTCATCGAGCATAATGATATCGATTCCGGGGATTCCTTCGAGAATGCGGACTGCCTGCAACAAGCCCGAATGCTGATGCCGGGGAAGGTCGATCTGGGTAACATCGCCCGTTATAAAAAACTTGGCAGCCCTGCCCATACGTGTCAGAAACATTTTAAGCTGGCTTGAAGTCGCGTTCTGGGCTTCATCGAGGATGGCAAAAACGTTATCGAGGGTTCGTCCGCGCATGAAGGCCAGGGGAGCAATCTCAATGGTACCGTCTTCAATATAGGTGAGTAGTTTCTGTGGCGGAAGCATGTCGCGGAGTGCATCGTAAAGCGGCTGCATGTAGGGGTCGAGTTTTTCCTTCATATCTCCGGGCAGAAATCCGAGATTCTCACCGGCTTCCACAGCCGGACGCGTAAGGATAATCCGCTTTACTTCCCGGTTTTTCAGGGCACGTACTGCCAGGGCAACCGCAGTATAGGTTTTTCCCGTTCCGGCCGGCCCGATGGCAAACACCATGTCGTTCTTTTCAACTCCTTCAACAATCTTTATCTGATTTGGCGTCCGGGCCTTTATAAGCATTCCGTTACGGCCGTGAACCAGAACGTCGGGCGAGCTGCTCCTGACATTTGTTCCGTTTCCTCCGGATTCGGAAAGCTGAACGATATCCCTTTCGCTGAGATTGCCGAATCGCTCGAAATGCAGGAGAAGTGCAGTAAAAAAATCTTCGAATGCCATCAGTTCCCCGGGATCGCCTATCGCCTTAAGAAACTCACCGCGGGCTATAAATTTGAGTTTTGGAAAAAGATTCCTGATCGTATTCAGGTTGCGGTCGCCGGCGCCGTAAATCTCAAGCGGGCTGTAGGATTCTATACTGAAAACCTTTTCACTCATACGTTCGGTTTGGTTTCTGAATTGCCCTTTACCCGTTTGCCCAATAATGCATGAAAAGCCGGGTCAATTTGTAATATGCCGGATAAAACGGTGAACCGTTCGGGTGCATCCTTTCGGCAAAATTAGCTATTTTCCGCTTTCACTGCTGAATTTCAATAAATGACGGATCTTCGTCTGAGGCTAAGCGCCGGCGGGTAATACGGGACGGAGTATTTTCGGTTGCCGGCATTACCTGGTTCACATGAAAAGGCTGACTATAACCTGAGCTGACGGCATTGGCGGATTGTCAACATTTTGTTGCAGGTTAAAGTAAATGACTGATCTTTGTGTTGTACTAAATACCCGTATCGCAATGGCGAAAGGAAAGGATACGAAACCTCATATTGGCATATTCGGACGCCGCAACAATGGTAAAAGTTCACTTATTAATGCGCTGGCCGGGCAAGAGCTTGCCATTGTTTCGGATGTGGCCGGAACAACTACCGATCCTGTGAAAAAATCAATGGAGATTCCGGGAATAGGCCCGGTAATTCTGATCGATACGGCCGGAATTGATGATGCCGGAGAATTGGGGGCAAAAAGGGTTGCTAAAACCAGGGAAATATTAAGAATTATTGATTTCGCTGTTCTCGTTATCAGCGAAAATACATTTGGAGAGTCCGAACACGACCTGATCGGGGAGTTTGAAGAAAAAAATGTCCCTTTTCTGATTGTTCACAATAAAAGTGACCTGTTTCCGGCCGATACATCCTTTCTCTCGGAATTGAATGCAAAATTCAGGGTTCCGGTTCTGGACTTCAGTTCTACGCTGCATCCCGATACGGATAAGCTGGTTGCTGCAATACGGCAGCAAATCCCGGAATCAGCCTACATCGCTCCCCCCATGCTTGGCGACCTGATTTCGCCCGGCGATGTTGTTTTGCTGATTACCCCGATAGATATGGAAGCTCCCGAAGGCAGAATGATACTGCCTCAGGTTCAGGCTATACGCGATACCCTCGATCATGGCGGTATCAATGTTGTGTGCAAGGAAACGGAAGTTGATCACCTGATCGGGATTCTGCATCCGAAACCCGTTCTGGCCGTAACCGACAGCCAGGTCTTTCCCAGGGCAGATGCCGCAATCCCGAAAGACGTTATGCTGACCAGTTTCAGTATTTTGCTTGCCCGTCAGCGCGGCGATTTTCAGAATTACCTTAAAGGTACTCCCCGGATCGATAATTTGAAGGACGGAGACCGAATTCTGATCCTGGAATCGTGCACTCATCATGTTTCGTGCGACGATATCGGAAGAGAGAAGATCCCTCGCTGGCTTGGAAATTACACCGGAAAGAAACTTGAATACGAAGTGGTGCCGGGCCTTTCAAGACTTCCGCGCGATATCCGTGAATATGCCATGGTAATACAGTGCGGGGGATGCGTGATTACGCGAAAACAAATTATCAACAGACTTAAACCGGCTGTTGATGCCGGAATACCGGTGACCAATTATGGTATGGCCATTGCCTGGGTACACGGAATCTACAAGCGGGCAATTCAACCTTTTAAAAGTACAATTGCCGGGTTGGAAGATAATGTGTGAGTCAGCCCTGTGGCCGTACAGAAATTGCCGTTCGAATAACGAAAGTACAGAACTGCTAAATAAATGATACCATGAATATAGTCGTTACCGGAGCATCGTCCGGAATTGGAAGAGAAACAGCCCGGATACTTGCAGGAATGCCCGGCAACCGTCTGGTGGTTATTGCCCGCAACAGCATGAAGATTCAGGCTCTCGCCGGTGAATGCAATATACGTATGCGCGAAACCGTAATGCAGCCGGTGCAGTTCGATCTTTCGAAAGAGGATCCCACCGGCCTTGCCGATATCATCAACCGCAGGCTGGGAAAAGTAGATGTACTTATTAACAACGCCGGAGCTCTCGTAAACAAGCCTTTTGGAAACTATACTCCTGCCGATCTGGACGAGCTTTTCCACGTGAATACCATAGCTCCGTTTATGCTGATTCAGGCTATGCTTCCTGTTTTTAATCGGCAGGCTCACGTAGTGAACATCGGCAGTATGGGAGGGGTGCAGGGCAGCGTTAAATTTGCCGGACTGGCTGCCTACAGCGCAAGTAAAGGTGCACTGGCGATACTTACCGAATGTCTGGCAGATGAGCTGGCAGAACGGAAAATTTCGGTTAACTGTCTTGCCTTCGGATCGGTGCAAACGGAGATGCTTGCCAGAGCTTTCCCTGACTATAAGGCACCTGTAAGTGCTGAGGATATGGGCACATGGGTGGCTGATTTTGCCTTAAACGGACACAGATTTTTCAATGGAAAGATTTTACCGGTATCTTTGTCCACACCTTAATTTTTGTTTATTATCCTATGTCAAATCCTGAATGCATAGCCAAAACCGGTGTAGTTCAAAGTGTTGATAGAGACCGTATACTTGTAAGGATATTGGCCGAGAGTGCCTGTTCGGCTTGTCATGCCAAAGGAGCCTGCACTGCGTCCGATACCTCTGAAAAACTGATCGAAGTTAATCCCGCCGATGCCGGAGAGGTAAAACCCGGACAGGTAGTAACGGTAAATATGGCAGCTTCGGCGGGCAACAGGGCGCTCTTCTTTGGTTATATTCTCCCCTTTATCGCAGTATTTCTCACTCTGCTGATTTTTTCCACGCTTACTTCGGAAGCCGTTGCCGGAGCTCTTTCTTTGGCAATCCTTATACCGTATTACCTTATACTTTTCCTGCTCAGGAAACGCATGGCATCGCGTTTCCGGTTTTCCATCACAACCTGATTGCAAAGGCAGGGGTACGGTCCGGAAACTGTAAATCGTTAACTTACTTTTCTGCTTTTTTGCTGCATTTGAACTGCTTTATGGTCGGAAACCAGTATCTGTTATCGGTTTTCTTGCCCTGTTTGATATATTACATACCGGTCCGGATGCTTTCTTCGTAATTTATAGTAATTCTAAACAATAATGTAACATGCTGAAATACAAAATTATGTATATGTAGCTCTTTGGTCTGAAAAACATAGTATCTATCTAATTAATTGATTGACATATAGATAGAATCATTCTAAATTACATCCCTGATGTCCTGAAATTTTTTAATTGTTGTTACATTTGTCTGCTCTGGCCGTTAGGGTTCAGGTGAAGTAATTTGCACTTTAAAAGAAGCAGGCTGTGAACGAAACATTGTTACTTGCCGTCATTTCCCTCAGTGCTATCGGAGTCATTTCTGCAGTGATCCTGTACCTGGTAGCACAGAAATTCAAAGTTATTGAGGATCCGAAGATCGATATTGTTGCCGAGCTCTTGCCGGGCGCCAATTGCGGCGGTTGTGGACTGGCCGGTTGCCGTGCATTTGCGGAAGAGATTGTTAAGACCAGCGACTTATCGAAGCTAAATTGTCCGGTTGGCGGCAGTTCAACCATGAACGAAATTGCCGCTGTTCTGGGGCTTGAAGCTGAGGAGAAGGATCCGATGATTGCCGTAGTTCGCTGTAACGGAAGCCGGGCAAATGCCCCGCAAAAGGTGATTTTTGACGGTGCATCCTCCTGTGCCTTTGCCCATGCATTGTCGGCCGGAGAAAGCGGATGCCCCAACGGATGCCTTGGTCTTGGCG
>JALHHH010000049.1 GCA_022837485.1 Bacteroidales bacterium | reverse complement strand
GCCTTCGTTCCGCTGCCATTCATTCTCAATTGAAACAAAAAAAATGAATACCTTTGAATTTAGAAGAAGAACTCATTACACACAAAAAGGGATACTACCTATTTTGCCTGAACTATAGATTTGATAAGCGGTTCAAAGGAATTCAAACCAGATTGAAACGATGAATACAGTGAAACTCACCGTTCGCTGTACAACATGTGCCATTTTAGAATGTAACCTGATTTTGAGCGCTTTACACGAGAGATGAGTGCAGAATGTTTTCAATCAGGACAGTTATAGGAAATTTTTTCCGTGAGTGAATGAATCAGGGAATAGACCACCGGTAAAGAGGCAAAGAGCCGGCAATCATAAATAACAGAATACGTTTAGAAGTAGGCTATTTTATTAATATAAAAAACGCTTTTATTATTTCTTGAATTCACGTAGCTGTTTTTAATATTCTGATAACCGTGAATCAGGAAGTAACTGTCGTACCAGCGTTCAATGATGCTGTTCGAGTCTTCGAAAATGCGGTCGCGTGCGTTTAGTGTGGCGATATCGGCTGATGAGATGCTTTCAATGGTTTGATCTTTATGGATGAGTTTGGAAAAGATCTTACCGTTGTTGGCATACGCCAGGACGAGGCCTTCAGGATCTTCCCATGACACAACGCGGCGTTTCAGAGTTTGCGTAAGCATGTCTCTAAGCTCCAGATCGTTGTTCCATATGAGAGTACCCTCGCGATCAAAACCGGCCACAAAAGTTGTAAGATATCTGAAGCCTTCAAATACCGAATATGTAGTAGGATAAGGCCTTCCGTAATAGTCGTAAACCATTGTGGTAACGGTTCGGTATTCAGGGTAATACGCTTCAGCCATAAATATGAGCTGATCGTTCCATACAAAAACCTCATGAGCGAGCAGGTCGTGGTCGATAGAATAATCGCGGTTGCGGTCACGGATTGATCCACGACGAACATTCAGATCGGACGGGCGGCGCAGGTAACGGTAGAAATCCCGGAAGTCGGTAAATTCGTAAAAATTGGTTGTTACTTCAGCATTATTCCGGATCAGGATGGAAAAGAATCCTGTGGAAGCAACGCCTATCGACTCTCTTCCTTCGATGGTCCGGGTGCGGCTTGAACGTCCGTACGATCCAATAATGATATCGTTCAGGCCATCGATTTTATGAGCGAAAGCAGTATTAATCATGCGGTTGTCGTCGAATTTGCTGAGCTGAAGGTTGCTAAGTACGAAGCCCTCGCTGTTGGCTTTCACAAGGAAGTAGGCTCTTTTTTTTGCAGAACCCAGGGTACGGAGTATTGCCGATATAGTTCCGGAGGGCCGATCGATGGAGATTGATTCGATAACTGCCTGACCGGCTGTTCCTGGATTTATCTCCCGTATGATCTTTCGGTCGAACTGGTATGCAAGAAGAATGGACTCGTCTTTACGGATGTTGATTCCGGCAACTGCCAGTTGATCGCCGACGCTGAAATAAGCTGCACCCGACTTTTCGGGTACGCTGTAGCTTGTTTGAGCAAAGGTTCCGGCTGAAACATCGGTGTCGATAATTCTGAAGTTGTGTTCATCGCTGCTTTTGGGATTATGAAAGAAGCTGATCAGGTGCGTATTACTGTAAAGGGATTCTTCGAGGATAAATCCCTTTGGCAGAGGAATAAATTTTCGCCAGATCTCTTTCAGATTCCTGTCGAGCATTGCGGTAACCCACAGCATCTGCTGATTTTCGTCGGTTTCGGAACTCAGATAAATAATCATCACACCGTATTCACCAGCGGGAACAACTCTGTATACTTCGGTATCATCTTTAACCGGTATTTCGAGCCTTACCGGCTTATTCCCCTGTCCGGTAAGAAAAGGGGAGAACAAACCGATTATAACGGCAATAAGCAGGATCTTTCGTATCATGGGTTGCTATTGAGACAGTAAAGTTAACAATAATGCCGTTGTTCCGTTCTGCTGCCGGCAATACCGGGAGGCAAAACTCCATGAACGGGAATTCCGGTTAAACAAAAAAAGCGGCAAAGATGAACCCGGCCGGATTCTTCTTTGCCGCAAATTTCATGCAGAAATCGCTATTATTACTTCACTTCTTCAAAGTCAACATCGGTGACTTCGGAATCGGGGGCAGAGCCTGACTGCTGACCGCCTGCCTGAGACGCTTCGGGATTGGGCTGACCTGCATCCTGAGTTGCTTTGTACATCTCTTCGCTGGCAGCCTGCCATGCAGCATTGAGAGCTTCCAGAGCTGTATCGATACCGGCAAAGTTGCGGTTCTTATGTGCTTCCTTAAGATCGGCAAGAGCTTTTTCGATGGGGCCTTTTTTTGCTTCGGGAAGTTTATCACCGTACTCTTTCAGCTGTTTCTCGGTTTGGAAGACCATAGCATCGGCACTGTTGAGCTTATCAACTTCTTCCTTAGCCTTACGGTCAATTTCGGCATTGGCTGCAGCTTCATCTTTCATACGTCTTACTTCCTCGTCTGAGAGTCCGGAAGAGGCTTCGATACGAATCTGCTGTGATTTGCCGGTACCTTTGTCTTTTGCCGATACGTGTAGAATGCCGTTCGCGTCAATATCGAAAGTAACTTCAATCTGCGGTACGCCGCGGGGTGCAGGGGGTATTCCGTCGAGATGGAATCTGCCGATGCTTTTGTTGTCGCGTGCCATCGGACGTTCACCCTGAAGGATATGAATTTCCACGGAGGGCTGGCTGTCGCTGGCGGTGGAGAACACTTCCGACTTTTTGGTCGGGATTGTGGTATTTGATTCGATAAGTCGTGTCATAACGCCTCCCAGAGTTTCGATTCCGAGAGAAAGAGGAGTAACGTCGAGCAGAAGCACGTCTTTTACTTCACCGGTGAGAACGCCTCCCTGAATGGCAGCACCAACTGCAACAACTTCGTCGGGGTTAACGCCTTTTGACGGGGATTTACCGAAGAAATCCTCAACTATTTTCTGAATAGCGGGAATACGGGTTGAACCTCCAACCAGAATAACCTCATCGATATCGGAGGTTGAAAGGCCTGCGTCTTTAAGAGCAATGCGGCATGGTTCAATGGTAGCTCTGATGAGTTTATCGTTGAGCTGTTCAAACTTAGCACGTGAAAGGGTACGCACAAGGTGTTTAGGTATGCCGTCGACGGGCATGATGTAAGGAAGGTTGATCTCGGTTGAGGTAGAGCTGGAAAGTTCAATTTTTGCTTTTTCAGCTGCTTCTTTCAGGCGCTGAAGCGCCATAGGGTCTTTTCTAAGGTCAATGCCTTCATCGTTTTTAAACTCATCTGCAAGCCAGTCGATAATGTTATGATCGAAGTCGTCGCCGCCAAGGTGGGTATCGCCGTTGGTTGATTTTACTTCGAACACGCCATCCCCGAGTTCCAGGATGGAAATATCGAACGTACCGCCTCCAAGGTCAAAGACGGCTACTTTAATGTCTCTATTTTTCTTATCGAGACCATAGGCAAGGGCAGCAGCGGTAGGTTCGTTGATGATTCGCTTTACGGTAAGTCCGGCAATTTCACCTGCTTCCTTGGTTGCCTGACGCTGAGAGTCGCTGAAGTAGGCGGGAACGGTAATAACGGCTTCGGTGACCGTTTGTCCGAGATAATCTTCGGCGGTTTTCTTCATCTTTTGAAGAACCATAGCTGAAATTTCCTGGGGAGTATAGTTACGGTCGTCGATCTGAACGCGGGGAGTATTGTTGTCGCCTTTGATAACTTTATAGGGGACGCGTCCTACTTCCTTCGAAACTCGGTCGAAGGTTTCGCCCATAAACCGCTTGATGGAAAAAATTGTACGCTGGGGGTTGGTGATTGCCTGCCTTTTAGCGGGATCCCCTACTTTACGTTCACCGTTTTCGGTAAAAGCAACGATTGAAGGCGTAGTTCTGCGGCCTTCGCTGTTGGGGATTACCACCGGTTCATTTCCTTCCATAACGGAAACACATGAATTTGTGGTTCCGAGGTCTATTCCTATTATTTTACCCATTTTATAAGCTTTTTTTGGTTGTCTGTTTTTTCACCGACATTGTCAAGGATTATGCCAAGCCGGCCTAAGCTTACAGGAAAGTCATCCGGAAACGACAGCACTTTGAATACATAAATTTGATTATCAATTATTTACAAATAATACAGCCGGATTTTGAAACCCGGCTGTACTAAAACGTCTGACACTGAATTCTGACATTTCGTCAGCCAGCTTCAGGAAAAGATTGACTAATTGCCAATTTTCTTGACAAATTTCAGTCCTTCATTAATCAGTCTTTCCTCGGTGGAAGGCCCTACTCTCATTTTCACGTTAGGAGTTTCCGAAGATTTCACAAAGCGGCAGCTAAAAAGTCCGATTCCGTTAACGATATTGGTATAGGTTGGTTTATCCTGCACAATACCGCTTGAAGGTTCATTTACTTCCATGTAAGTATTGAACTCATCGCCGGCGACGGCAAAAAGGAATTCAACTCTGTTTACCAGACGGGCAAGTACCTGGTCTTCGGTGAAACTGCTTCCCTGTTTGTAAGGGATGAGAGTATGGCACATATTGAAGAATCCGGATGGTGCATACAGAAGTTCCATTGGTTCACCGCCTTTAACGGATGAGGATTTTACCGTACTGAAATCCCAGTCAACGTAACGGGCGATGGTATCTCTGGCGGGGGCGTGCACTTCATCGAACCAGAAACGGATGGTAACATCGTAGCGCCGTCCATTTACAGCAGAAGACCATTTGACCCGCTGATTGCTTTCGGCTGTAAAATTGATGGCCTGTAGTCCCGGCCGGGGCGTTTCAATGTTGAAATCGTGCACCAGCGGTGTTAGGGATGATACCACCTTACCGGTGATAAGGTTATTTATCTCAAGGTGATAGGTGATCTTTTTAGCAACGTAATCGGAGGGCACTCTGAAACCGGTCTTATAAACCACTTGTTCGGGTGCATAAAAAATACCGGTTTCTTTGTTGTAGACAACAGTAGTATCGAGTTTGAATCTCCTCATTTCCTGATTGTTTGACTTTTCTATAAGCCATACGTCAATCTGACCCAGGTAGGAGCTTGAATCTGCTTCCTGAGCGTAGGTTAACGCATTTCCCTGACCGAGGAAAGCTTTATTTACTTTTATGTAATGTACAGTATCGTTCTGGCTTATAAGTCCATAAACTACCGTTATATCTTTCCATTCAGCTGTAACGTCAAAGTCGGTTTCACAACCGTTAAACAGGATTGCGGTAAGGGCAAGAAGAGTAATCAGAATTTTTTTCATCCGGAGATTCGTTAAATAGTGCCGGGCCTGCGATTTGTTCTTTCAGATCGTTGTTTGCTTATTTCGGGATCCGGCCGGCTGGTTAATCAGCACGTCAAAATTACAGAAAATCCGGTTTCAGCGGTTTGAAAATAAAAAATAGCGAAATCAACATAGATTGACGCTTACTTCAACGGTTGCAGGAGGGTAAATAAACCATATATGCATGGATGATCGCCGGGCGGCATATGAAGGGAAAGCAATCTTCGGATCGCACATCCGGTTGATCCGAACATGAAATGTGAAACACCCGCTGTTCACCGGATACGACCCGGCCAGTCTGAAAACCATTAAAATATACCCGACTTGAAGAGTCTGTCAGATGAATAACGAATGTACAATTCAATAGTTTTGTAGATTTGCAGGAGCTGTAACGGCGATATGCATTTTCGCAACAGAATTCCAGGCCGTGTCAGCATTACAACTTAAAAACCAGCGATCATGATTGAACCGAACATTTCGAAATTTGCCAATGTAACGAAAGTTACCACGCATGTGCTTCAGGAGATGAAGCTGAAGGATGAGAAGATAGCCATGCTGACGGCTTATGATTATTCCATGGCCCGTTTGCTCGACAAGGCCGGCATCGATGTGATCCTGGTCGGTGATTCGGCCTCAAACGTAATGGCGGGTCATACCTCCACGTTGCCGATAACTCTCAACGAAATGATTTACCATGCGGTATCGGTTGTCCGGGCTATAAAGCGGGCTCTTGTGGTTGTGGATATGCCGTTTGGCACTTACCAGGGTAATTCGAAGGAGGCACTGAATTCGGCCATACGTATTATGAAAGAATCGGGAGCCGATGCGGTGAAGATTGAAGGCGGGAAAGAAATACTTGAATCGGTTGACCGCATTCTTTCAGCCGGGATACCGGTAATGGGTCATCTTGGACTTACACCCCAGTCGATACACAAGTTCGGAACGTACGTTGTGCGTGCCACCGAAGAGAAAGAGGCTAATAAACTGGTTGAGGATGCGCATCTTCTGGAAAGAGCCGGTTGTTTTGGAATAGTTCTGGAAAAAATTCCTGCAAAGCTTGCAGAAAAAGTGACAGGAGAAATAAAGATCCCCATCATTGGCATCGGAGCAGGTCCGCACGTAGACGGGCAGGTATTGGTATTGCACGATATGCTTGGCATCACCCAGGAATTCAGTCCCCGCTTCCTGCGCCGTTATCACAATCTGAGTGAAGAGATACAGGGCTCCGTAAAGAGTTACATCCGGGATGTTAAGACCGTTGATTTCCCGAACGAGCGGGAGCAATATTAAGAACGGTTTCCTAAAAACGATCTTTACAATTTAACTCAGCAACATAACAGCAGCAATGCTAAGACAGGTTCCGGAAATTCTATACGAAGACAATCATCTGCTGGTGGTTAACAAGAGAGCCGGAGATCTTGTTCAGGGCGACCGTTCGGGCGATGTCACGCTCATCGACACTCTGAAAGCATATATAAAAGAAAAGTACAGCAAGCCCGGGGAGGTATTTCTCGGGCTTGTT
This sequence comes from Bacteroidales bacterium, assembly GCA_022837485.1. Classification (GTDB taxonomy): domain Bacteria; phylum Bacteroidota; class Bacteroidia; order Bacteroidales; family Lentimicrobiaceae; genus Lentimicrobium. The sequence goes on along the minus strand of JALHHH010000049.1, from coordinate 13,287 downwards.
CACCGTTTGGACAGGCCTGTGAGCGGAGCCGTTATTTTTGCCCGCACTTCAAAAGCACTCACCCGCCTTACCGGTATGGTAAAAGAGAGACAAATAGAGAAGATTTACTGGGCTATTGTCGGCAATCGTCCAGCGGATTCCGACGGCAGGCTGGTTCATTTTCTGGTAAAAAATGAAAAGCAGAACAAGTCATACCCTTCCGGAGAAAAAACGCCCGGAGCCAAAAGGGCTGAGCTTAGTTATACGCTTCTGGCATCCAGCAATTCATTTCACCTGCTGGAAGTGAACCTGCACACGGGCCGTCATCACCAGATCAGGGCACAACTGGCTGCTGCCGGATTTCCGATACGCGGCGATTTGAAATACGGGGCGCCCCGATCGAACCCCGACGGCTCGATAAGCCTTCATGCACGAAAGTTGAAATTTACACATCCGGTAAACGGACAGCAGCTGCAGATACTTGCACCTTTACCAGTAGCTCCGGAGTGGCATTATTTTGAGCTGCACTGAACAATCCTTATTCCAATTGTATTAATACCGTTATCCCGTCCCACGAAAACCAGGATTTAGTTTGAAAAAACGGATTCTTTTCATTGTACTTCTGTTAACCGGCTTGTTTGCAGACCGTTTAAATGCTCAATATTACAGCATAGGACAGGCGCCTTCGTCGTGGAAATGGATGCAGGCAAGCGAAGGCAATTTTACCATAATTTATCCTGATTTTTCCGAAAGGAAGGCACTGAAAACACTCCGGTATTTTAACCGCGAAGCTGCAGTCACGGCAAAGGGCTTAGGTGTTCATCCAAAGCGAACGCCTCTGCTGATTCATCCGCAAAGCGCTGTATCGAATGCATATGCCGCCTGGGCACCGCGAAGGATAGAACTTCTCAGCACGGCGCCCCAGGACGGGTATGCTCAGCCCTGGCTTCATCAGCTGGCCCTGCATGAATACCGGCATATCGTTCAGCTGACTGCTCTTGACCGGGGAATCACCAGGGTGGCAGGTTTGTTGTTCGGGCAGCAGGCTGTGGCGGTTTCGGCGGGGCTATTCATTCCCACCTGGATGCTTGAGGGAGATGCCGTGGTTGCAGAAACGGCGCTGAGCAAAAGCGGAAGGGGCAGGGAGCCATTTTTTTCCGCACCGCTCAGGGCTCAACTGGCGGAATACGGTCCCTACAACTACTCCAAGGCTTCGTTCGGATCTTACCGCGATTTTATTCCTGATGTGTATACAACAGGCTATCATATCATTGCCGCATCAAGGCTGAAGTACGGCAGGGATATCTGGAGTCACGCCTTTGAAACTGCCGGCCGGCGTCCGTATCTCATAGCCCCTGTAAACCGTGCACTGAAAGAAAAAACGGGCATGAACAAGAGAAAATTGTACACGTTTTCAGTGGGTGTGCTGGATAGTCTGTGGGAAGAAACGCGGATAAACCAGGCAAGTCACCTTTACGCGGAGGGTACCGAGAAAAGTTACACCAGTTATTACAGTCCCCGGCTCCTCACCGGAGGCAGGGTTGTTGCAGTAAAAACATCACTTCACGATATACCCAGGCTTGTATGTATAAGTAAGGAAGGAAAGCAGAGGGTTATACACACTCCGGGGTATATATTTGACAATTACATTGCGCAAAGCGGAGATTTATTAGCCTGGGTTGAATACCGTCCGCATCCGAGGTGGCAAACGGTAAGTTATACCGATCTGGTGACTTTCAATATGGAAACGGGAAAGGCAAGCCGCAGGGCTCTAAAATCACGGGTATATTCACCTGCCTTTTCTCCTGCCGGTGATGCCCTGGCAGTTGTGGAAGAAGGTTACGACGGGAACCGTGCACTCCTGGTATTCGGGGGCGACAGTATGGAAAGGGTGGCTATCCCTTACGGGATGTTTCCCTCTTACCCGGCCTGGAGTGAAGACGGCCACTCCCTTATTTTTGTAGCAACATCCGAAAGGGGAAAAGCACTTCTTTCGGTAAACATTGAGAATAAGAGCACCGACACCCTCCTGCCCTGGTCGTTCCGGGAAATTCGTGAGCCGTTTATGGCAGGCGGAGACGTTTGGTTTACCGCCTCTGCGGATGGTAAAAGTCAGATCTGCCGTTTGCTTGCGGGGCACGATGTGCCGGAGGTGATTACGGCTTCCGCCTACGGAGCATCCAGGGCATCGGCAAGCGGCGACACGCTGATTTACCAGGATTATACTGCCGGGGGTAACCGCCTAGCATGGAAACGCATTTCTCAGGTTGCACCGGAAACCTGCAGACTACAGGAACCCGAACGATGGCCGCTGGCAGAAATGCTGTCGCAGCAGGAAAGGCAGGGGCGCATAACCGATCCGGATACCGTTGTAACGATAAAACCTTTCCGAAAGGGGTCAAATCTATTCAACATTCACAGCTGGGGGCCGGTTTATACCGATGTAAGTACCGAGCAGATAAGGCCTGGAATTTCGGTGATGAGCCAGAATTTACTGAGCACACTGTTTGTAACGTCGGGTTATGAGTATAATCCGGAGGAGCGGGAAGGAATGTTCCGTAGTGAAATTGCATGGAAGGGGTGGTATCCTGAAATTTATGCTGCATTCTCGGGAGGTCGGCGTGCATCTGAATATGGAGTTGCAGGGGCTGAATCGCAGCGGATTAGCTGGATGGAAACAAACGTGGATCTGGGCATATCCCAAACACTTAATCTATCGAAAGGGCAAATGATTTCCGCATTTATCGGGGGCATAAGTCTGAACCGCACTTCCACACGATTTTTAAAAGAAGTTCCCGAGAACCTGACCGACGGATCGTTTGCCGGATTTTCATACCGGCTTCAGGCCTACACACTTCAGAGGCAGGCCCTGCGTGACCTTGCACCCCGGAAAGGATACAGCATAGACCTGAGGTTCAGGCATGCCGTGCATGGAGATATGGATGCAGGAAATATCTTTGCGGCACAGGCACAACTTTTTGCTCCCGGACTATTTACGAATCACTCCCTGTCACTATATGGTGCGTATCAGCATACTTCTCCTGAAAAATACCGGTATTCCAACATTGTAGCCATGCCACGGGGGTATTCATTTCTACCTTCCGGTGACAATGCAACGGCATTCAGGGTAAACTACCGTTTCCCGGTCGCCTATCCGGATGCAGCTGTAGGCGGGATTGCCTATCTTAAACGGCTCAGAAGCAACATTTTTTACGATTTTGTTTCCGTTTCCGGCGGGAAAAGTCCCGGAGATTACACCTCTGTTGGGTTGGATCTGATCGCTGATTATCATGCATTTGGATTGGGATTTCCACTGAGTACCGGATTACGGGGCATCTATCTGCCCGAAAAGAATGCATCGGTTTTTGAGTTGATTTTTTCTGTAGACTTCTATCCATAATAAGCTTACAGGACGGAGAACCTGAAATCAGGAAGTAAATTTCCGACGTTGGTTTGGGAAACGTGTGTCAATTTGTATTTTCGCAACATTAAATCCGATAGACTATGAAAAGCAGGATGATTACGCTTACGGAAGCGATAGAAGAAATTATCCGGGAGTGTGAGATTTGCAACATTGGGATGGTGGATGCGGAAAACATGCCATATACGTTGCCGTTTAATTTTGGGTTTGAATGGGATACGGTATATCTGCATTCCGCGCCGACGGGCAGGAAGATAGAAATTCTGAGAGCCAATCCGAATGTATGCATCTCATTCAGCACCGCACATCGGTTGTATCATCAATCGGAGAGCGTAGCCTGCAGTTACGGCATGAAGTACAAAAGTGTACTTATTAAAGGACGGGTTGAGTTTGTGGAGGACTACGATGAGAAAGTCCGGATCCTGAATATTATAATGAAGCAGTACACCGGCCGCGACGAATATTCTTACAATGCCCCGGCTGTAAACAATGTAGCGGTAATGAAAGTGATTGCCTCCTCGGTGGAAGCCAAAGCTTTTGGATATTAAGGATTTGAGCCCGATTCGGGAGCGGTAGAGTTCCGGAGGCGGGCAAAGATTAGATAGACCAGCCATCCGATGCATGCTCCCGTGAGACCACCGGCGATTACATCTGCGGGGTAGTGAACACCAAGATATATCCGGCTGTAGGATACCAGGGCTGCCCATAAAAGGAGCCATGCAAGGGCTCTGCGTTGCACGGTTTTCAGGGCCAGTCCTGCGAACAGTGCTATGCCAAAGGTATTGGCTGCGTGTGAAGAAACAAATCCGTATTTTCCGCCGCATTGACCGTAGAGGGTACGCACAAGTCCTTCAAGTGCGGGTTCGTGGCAGGGTCGCAGGCGTTCAAACACATCTTTAAACAGCTTTACGGAGATCTGATCTGTAAGGGTAACCAGCAGAGCGATTGCCAGTATCAACATCCAGTGCTGCCGGCGGTATTTTCGCAACATCAGGAAAAGCAGAAATGCATAAAGGGGCAGCCAGATAAACTTATCGCTGGCCCAGTACATAAGAAAATCGAAAAGAGGGGAGTGCAGGCCGTTAACAGCCAGGAAGAGTTTTTGATCGAGCTGAAGAAGAAAATTCATGCGTTAAAAACCGGGTTGGTGGAGTGCTTTCCAGAGTTCATCCTTCAGGCTTGTGATGCCGAGACCAGTGTGTGAGGAGATAAAAACAACGGGGACTTCCGGCATTTTCTTTCGCTTGAGTTTTTTCGTGGCATCCTCATCCAGAAGGTCGCATTTGGTTATGGCGAGCACCCTGTTTTTATCGAGGAGTTCGGGATTATACTGTTCGAGTTCAGCGAGCAGTATATTGTATTCTTTTCGTATATTTTCGCTGGTGGCGGGGATCATAAACAGCAGAGCTGAATTGCGTTCGATGTGCCGGAGGAAACGCAGTCCGAGTCCCCGGCCTTCGGCAGCTCCTTCGATTATACCGGGGATATCTGCCATAACAAAGGATCGATCATCGCGGTAGGCCACAATACCCAGGTTTGGTCTGAGTGTGGTAAATGGATAGTCGGCGATTTCGGGTTTTGCTGCTGAAACGGTTGCCAGCAGGGTAGATTTGCCTGCATTGGGGAAGCCAACCAGGCCGACATCGGCAAGAATTTTCAGTTCCAGAATTCTCCATACCTCAAGTCCTGGTTCACCGGGCTGGGCATAGCGGGGAGTACGGTTTGTGGGCGACTTAAAGTGATCGTTGCCCAGTCCTCCTCGTCCTCCGGGGAGTATAATAACGGTTTCACCATCGGAGGTAACTTCGGCTTCCTGCTCCAGTGTTTCCGGATCTTTAACAATAGTTCCCAGGGGCACTTCGATGATTACGTCCTTGCCGTTAGCTCCGGTTTTACGGTTATTGCTTCCGCTTTCGCCGTCATCTGCCCGCAGGTGTTTGGTATATTTCAGGTGCAGCAGAGTCCAGAGCTGGGCATTCCCTTTCAGTATGATATGACCTCCCCTGCCGCCGTCGCCGCCGTCGGGACCTCCACGGGCGTTACCCCTGGTTCGGAGCAGATGGGCAGAACCGGCACCGCCTTTCCCTGATTTCAGGTTGAGTTTAACGTAATCTACAAAATTGGAGGAGGGCATATTGCTGATATTAGGATCAATAAATCTTTTACAAAATTACAAAAAAGAACGTCTGCCAAAACGGCATACTTCGAATGCATGAACACACAGCAATTGACTCAGTCAAACACCAATGGGTGATGCACCGCTGCATGTTGTGCCGGGGGTACAAAAGTCTTTGATTTGAAAAAAATCAGAAAAAAATACCGGTTAACGCAGCATCTTCATTGCAGCTTCCACTTTCTCGCACAAACGTTCAAAAACATGGGTTTCGTCACCCTGCGCATTCATGGAAGCAAATTTATTCTGTCGGCTGTAGAACTCGGCCACGGGCATGGTTTTTTCCTGATATTCTTCCAGCCGGTTGATAATAAGATCCGTATTAACGTCGTAGGCGCGGGCCTGAGGGGTTTTGGCCCTTGCACTCAGTCGCTTGATCGATTCGATGGTGGATGCATTCAGTTCTATGCAGTAAGAAACCGAGGAGTCGAGTCTTCGCAGAAGTCCGTCGAGGATATAGGCCTGAACGATGGTACGTGGAAATCCTTTAAAAACGAATCCTCTAACGTTATTGTGCTGCCGTATTTCGCTTTCGATGAGCCGTATCACAATTTCATCCGACACCAGCTCGCCCCTGTCCATGATATCCTTAACCTTGATTCCGATTTCAGAGCCGGCTTTTATTTCGCGACGCAGCAGTGAGCCGGTTGAGATGTAGTAGAGGTTATACTTCCGAGCGAGCAGTCGGCCCTGAGTACCTTTACCCGATCCGGGGGCACCGGTAAGCACAAGGTTGAACCACACGTTTTGCAGGGTTTTATCGATCGATTCAACCAGTCGCGTAAACACCTCGCTGATCTGCCCAACGCCGTCGATGGGAACGTACTTATCCCTGTCCATATAAAATTCGGCAACGGGTTTGGTTTTGTTGTTGTATTCTTCAAGCCTGAATTTTATAACATCGAGGTTATCGTCGCTTCTGCCCGATACTTTTCCCCTTTCCAGAAGGCGGTTTACAAGCTCTTCGCGAGGCACTTCAAGGCTGAGCATACATGCCAGGGATGTATTCAGTTTAAGCAGCAGGCCTTCGAGAATGTAGGCCTGAACCATGGTTCTGGGGAAGCCGTCGAAGAGTATACCGTTTTTATCGGCGCTGGCGATGATTCGTTTCTCGATAAGCTGAACGATAAGTTCATCCGAAACCAGCTGTCCCCGGTCGATGGTATCCTTGGCTTTACGACCCAGGGGGGTATCTTCGGATATTTCCTGCCTCAGGAGATCACCGGTTGAAATGTATGCCAGCTTGTATTTTTCGATCAGTAAAGCCGACTGAGTCCCTTTCCCTGCGCCGGGAGGGCCGAATAATGCGATATTGAGCATGATTTACCGTTTTAGATCCTTAAGTGTCAGGAAGTTATTCAGATATTTTATAGATATCGGGCAGATTTCTGCCAAAACCATCGTAATCGAGACCATAACCAAGAATAAAATCGTTGGGAATTTCCATCCCGATGTAATCGATTTTATAGTTTGCTCTGAAAGCTCCGGGCTTGAAAATAAGGGCAGCAATGCGTACTTCGGCGACCTCCTGCTCATGCAAAATCTCGAGCATACGTTGCATGGTAAGACCCGTATCGATGATATCTTCAACGATAATAACTGTCCTGCCTTTTACCACCTCGGTAAGCCCGATGAGCTCGTTTACCACCTGAGAACTTCTGGTACCGGTGTAGGATGAAAGTTTGACAAAGGAGATGTTGTTTTCCAAATCAATCTTTTTCATCAAATCGGCGGCAAACATAAACGCACCGTTCAGCACAACCAGAAACAGGGGTACCTTGCCCTTCAAGTCTGTATTAATTGATTCCGCAATACGTCCGACTTTCCGATCAATGTCGGCGGCCGGAATAAAAATATCAAATTCCTTGTCGCGGACTTTAATTTTCTTCTTCATTTCATGAGCATTAGGCCGTCAAAAGTACGACTATTTAGACAAAAAGAAAATCACTTACTATGAATTCAACGCATACCGGTAAAAGAATTTTCCACTTTTATGTTTCTTAAAACAGAACAGAGTGTTTACCCGCCAGAAGCAGAAATAAATCCATACTGACGTATAGATGAACTCTTTATGTGTTTTTCTTCGCGACAAAAATTTCCTGACACATGTCGGAAATTGGGATTAAACATGTAGGTTTGCATCCTAAACCAAACGACGTATGACACCAATAGTTAGCATTATCATGGGCAGCACTTCCGATCTTCCGGTAATGAAAGAAGCTGCTTCGATTCTCAACGATCTGCATATCCCTTTTGAGATTAATGCACTTTCCGCGCACAGGACACCTGCCGAAGTAGAGCAGTTTGCCCGTTCGGCCCGTGACCGGGGCATTAAAGTTATTATTGCCGGAGCGGGCATGGCTGCCCATCTTCCCGGGGTTATTGCTGCCATGACCATTCTTCCGGTAATCGGTGTACCGATAAAGGCTTCGCTTGAAGGACTGGATTCGCTACTGGCAATTGTGCAGATGCCTCCGGGAATTCCCGTAGCTACCGTTGGCATTAACGGAGCCAGGAATGCCGGAATACTTGCCGCTCAGATGATTGCAACCGGTGACGCCGAATTGCAGGAAAAACTTCTGGCATTCAAAGAAGATCTGAAGAAGAAGATTGTTGAAGCCAACAAAGAGCTTGGAGAGGTTAAATACGAATTCAAGACTAATTAAGCTTTCTGATTTCGTAAAGCTGCCGGCAAATCCTAGTTTCATCAGGGGGTTGCCGGCAAATTTTTTCGTTTCTTTAAGGAAGATACATTTACGAAAATGCAGATCAACGCCGGCGGATGCAGGCAGCCGTTATGAGGTAACTGCAGATCTCTGGATTATTTTTTCCAAACCATCATTAGTCCATCGCGAACCGGGAGCAGCAGGTGCTCAACCCTGTCGTCGTTCCGCACGTGTTCGTTAAACTCTGCGATGCCTCTGGTTTCCTTATCCCCGGCGGCATTTTTACCAAGTACCTTTCCATACCACAGGACATTATCGGCAATCAGGAATCCTCCCTGTCTCAGAAGGGGAAGCGTGCTTTCGTAATACCTGGTGTAATTTTCCTTATCCGCATCAATAAACACCAGGTCGAACGGGCCGTTTAAGCCCGGTATAACGTTCAGGGCATCGTCTGTATACATGCGAACTATATCCGAGAGTCCGGCCTTCCTGAATGCGGAGGCGGCAAGTTCCGAAAGCTCGGCATTGTTATCGATGGTAAGAAGCTCGCCACCCGGTTTCAGTCCGGCTGCCAGGCATATTGCCGAATAACCCGAGAAAGTGCCGATTTCGAGAATCCGTTGCGGAGCTAGCATACGGCTGACAAACCGCAGAAACTGCCCCTGCAGGTGTCCGGAAAGCATACCGGGGGTTGTGGATACAAAATGAGTTGAGCGGGTAAGCTGTCTGAGCAGATCAGGTTCCGGAGAGGTATACTCCAGGGCATAGCGCTCGTATTGTGGCCGGGTGGTACCGTATTGAGGCTTCTCGTTCAGGATACTCATGATTTGCGGTTTTTGTAAACAAGCATGCTCAGCGCGTCGCTGTTAAAAATGGCAGAAGCCACTTCCATAATCATCTCCGGAGTTATTGCATTAATCTTTGCAATCAGAACCTCGTGTGTATCCACGGTATCGTAAACCAGCACACTTTTAGCCATAGAAAGGGCATCGTTCAGGTTCGATTCGAACGAAATGGCGATTTGTCCGGTAAACTGCTGCTTTGCCGTATGCATCTGGAGTGTTCCAAGTTTTTTTAGTCTGAACCGGTCGAGTTCTTTGTAAACGAGCGAGAGCGCTTTATCTAAGGATCCGTTATCGGTGCCCAGATATATCATAAACGAACCCGTTTCGGCATAAGGTGTATAAACGGATTCGATGTTGTATGAGAGTCCGTTGCGTTCGCGCAGGGCCATGCTGAGCCTGGAATTCATTGCCGGACCGCCGAGCAGATTGGAAAGCAGTGCCAGTGCAGTACGTTTTTCGTCGGTATAACCAAACGCATGGTTACCAATAATGCAATGGGTTTGAAAATTACGGCGCCTGGCGGTAATTCTGCTCGCCTCTGCACCCTGAAAAGGTGTACGCTTGTCGGTACGGGGATTGGGTGTGCGATTTCCGAACCATTTTTCGGCCAGACGAATGAGCTGACTGAACCGTATGTTGCCTACGGAACTGATTACTATCTGATCGGTATTGTAGTGGCGGGAAATAAAATCGAGAATACGTTTCCGGGAGATTTTCCTTACGGCCGTGGGGCTACCGAGTATTGACCTGCCTAGCGGATGGCCTTTAAAAAGCATCTCCTCAAACTCATCGAAAATAAGTTCAGCCGGACTGTCCTTATAGGCATTTATTTCGTCGATTACCACATCTTTTTCCTTTTCGATTTCCTTTTCGGGAAAGGTAGAATTGAAAAGGATGTCGGAGAACAACTCCATGGCGCGGGCATAGTGTGTATAAACGAACGAAGCGTGTATGCAGGTTTCTTCTTTGGTGGTATATGCATTAAGGTCGGCCCCGATGTTCTCGAGCCGTCCGAGAACCTGATGCACTTTACGCGTACTGGTACCTTTAAAGATAACGTGTTCGATAAAATGCGCGAGTCCTTCTTCGCCGGTCAGTTCATCGCGCGATCCGGTATTGATCATTACAGCAAGGTGTCCGGCCAGCCGGCCGGAATGGCGGTGCACCAGGCGGATGCCATTTGAGAGTGTATGAAACTGATAATCCATGCTTTCTAAAGAGCTGCAAAAGTAGTCATTTTTATGAGGCTGCTTAAAAACCTGAAAATGCAGGACGGCTAGGCCATGCCGGTGGCAGTTATTTACGATCGTGAAGGTGAAATTCCGCTGACAACAACAGCCATATATCCTTATTCAGCAGACGGATAGCAAAATTCCTGCTGTGAAAAGAACTTTTCAGGAGTACAAAAAACGAGAGTATCAGCGTGATGCCAGGGGGAACCTGCGCTGATACGACAACCAGAACAGCGGCTGATACCCGCGCAGTTCACCGGTTTCGGTATAGCTTTCCACCAGTGGGCAGACGGCAATAACCTTTTTGGTGATCTTGCCCGAGTTTTCGTTGATATACCATTCCTCCAGAAATCGGATCCGGGAGATATCGGACAGCTGCAGTTCCCGGGTAATCAGGGTGTCGTAGTTTTCGTATGGCTCATAGGGCCGCTGCAGTGTAAGGAGTTCGGTACGTGTTCCGCGTTCTTTAACCTCGTTGGCCGACAGTTCCTTATTTGACATCACATCGTAAACTTTTACCCTGCCCTCGTAGGCCGATGCAATTAAAGATTTAACCAGGCTTTCACGCTTGGGTCCTTCAAGGTTTTGCACCCACCAGCCAAGATCGGATTCCGGAGATTTAACCGTAACGTCGTATTGAATTCTTTGGGTAAGCAGTTCGCCTTTGCCGCTACCGCAGGCCGACATGATCAATGCTATCATCAAAAGCAGAACGAAAGTTGATCCTGTTTTCATACGTTTTGTATTTTGATTGGATATTCCAGGAACCGGAACACCGTTACAAAGGTATCAAGAACTGCCGATTTTATGCATTCCGGAGGATAAAAACGCTGTTTTCCGCACAAAAAAAAGTAATCCTCCGGAAAATTTTTACTATCGTTTAAAGCTATAACTTTGCTGAAAAATCATTGCGTCACAACAATCCGTTTCGTTATGAAAAAGCCGGGGAAAACCATACGCCAGCATTCGGTAAATCATGCTCCGGAGATGCTTGCACTTCCTTACGGTTTCAGAATTTCGTATCGCAATGCCGTACTGATATTCATACTCATCCTGACCTTTCTTCTTTATACCAGGGCACTTCGCAACGACTTTCTGATCGGATGGGATGACGGAGAATATCTCTCGGAAAAGGTCATCAGCGAAAGCGGGCCGATAAATATGCCGGAGATTTTCAGCAACTTTAACCTTGGGATGTACCAGCCACTGGCCATTCTGAGTTTTGCCATCAACCACAGGACCTCAGGCCCAACGGCTTCAGCGTTTATTCTTACCAATATACTGTTGCATTTGCTGAACACATACTTAACGTTCAGGCTTACGGAGCGCTGGATGCGAAAAAGTCCCGGCGACCGGCCCTGGATTCCAGCAGGGATTGTCGCGCTTTTATTTGCCATACATCCAATGCATGTTGAAGCCGTTGTATGGATATCCACGCGAAGTTCGGCACTTTATTCGGCTTTCTTCCTTGGCGGACTGATCGCCTGGGACAAATACCTGGAAAACGGCAAAAAAACCGGTCAGTATCTCGCCGTACTGGCGCTGGCCACACTTTCGATGTTGTCCAAGTCGATGGCTGCTACCTTTCCGCTTGTAATGATACTGATCGACTTTATCAGAAAAAGAAAATTCAGCCGCGCGGTTATCCTCGAAAAGTTGCCTTTTCTGGCGTTATCGGTTGTATTTGGAATCGTTGCCATCAAAGCTTCGGCCTCTTTCGGTCATATTACCGTACTGGAGCAGGATTACAGCATTGCCGGTCGGCTTGCACTGATTGTTTATGGGATATCCTTTTACATACGGAAATTATTCTCTCCAACCGGGCTGTCTGCCATTTATGCCTTTCCGGAGATGGAGGGAGGACATCTACCGTCCTATGTTTACACTTCTGCATTTTGGGTGGTTGCAGCCATTCTTGTAATCGTACTTCCTAAAAGATACCGCCGGGAATTCCTTTTCGGAGGTTTCTTTTTCCTGCTGACCATAAGCATGGTTCTGCCACTGTTTTGGTCTCGCATTTTCATTGTTGCCGACAGGTACACCTACATCCCCTACATCGGCTTATTTATGATTGTAGCGCGATTACTTACCGACCTGTGGGATATACGCTCGTCGATCGATCGCAGCACGCAGAAACTGATGATACTGACAACGCTTCTGGTTTTTCTAATGCTTGGCATTACTTCCTTCAACCGCATCGGGGTATGGAAAGACACTCCCACTCTGCTTGCGGATGTTGTGGAGAAAAAGCGATCGGAAGCCGATATGGCGCACGGATATTTTTATCTCGCAGGCTATTACGATGCTGCGGGCGAGGCTGGTGAAGCCATGAAGTATTACGATCTGGCGCTGAGCCGCAACCCGAATTACCTGCTGGCATATAATAATCGGGGGATATTAAAAGGAAGAGCCGGCGAGAATGCAGCTGCCATTAAAGACTTTGAAGCAGCGATACGTATAAAACCCGATTATGCGGAAGCCTATTACAACCGGGGCATTGCCGTTTACCAGGCAGGAGATCCGCATGGAGCATGCTCCGATTTTGAAAAAGCAAGGTCGCTCGGATTCCGGCAGGCGGCTGAAACCATTAACCGTTACTGCAGAGATGCACTTCCAGAAGCGACGGAAGCTATCAAGGTAAACTAAAGCAGACGGATTGCTTAAACTTCCCGTAAAAAGCAAACATAACCAAATCTTAATATCATGGATAAACATGACATCAACCGGTTTATATCCGGAATTGAACTTTTCAAAGGCCTGAATGAAGAAGAAACCGCTATTGTTGCAGCCAGTATGGAAGAGCGCAGTTACAAGGCCGGTGAATTCATATTCAGGGAAAGTGAAAACCGTGAAGCCATTTACCTCATCTATGAGGGTGAAGTTGAATTGTTGAAGAAGTCGCCTTTCGGGGCTGAGGCAAAGCTCAGTTATTTCAGCCGTTTCGATTTTCTGGGCGAAGGTTCGCTTACCG
>JALHHH010000117.1 GCA_022837485.1 Bacteroidales bacterium | reverse complement strand
GGTGTGTTTGAACCCCTTCTCAGCGAAGAGGATGCCATTATTTCGGATGCCCTGAACCATGCTTCCATCATCGACGGTGTTCGCCTCTGCAAGGCACAGCGCTATCGCTATGCCAACGCCGATATGGCCGACCTGGAAGAGCAGCTGAAACTTGCCCAGGCCCAGCGCTTCCGGCTGATCGTAACCGACGGCGTATTCTCTATGGACGGCAACGTGGCCCCCATGGACAAGATTTACGAACTGGCGCAGAAATACGATGCCATGGTGATGGTTGACGAGTGTCACTCTGCCGGCGTGGTTGGCGAAACCGGCCGCGGGGTAACCGAGCTTTTCAACATCCGCGGAAAGATTGAAATCATCACAGGTACGCTGGGCAAGGCCTTTGGCGGCGCCATCGGCGGATTTACCACCGGTAAAAAGGAAATCATCGAAATGCTGCGTCAGCGTTCACGTCCTTATCTCTTCTCAAATTCCATTCCTCCCACCGTTGCTTCCGCCGGTATCAAGATGTTTGATATGATGGCCGAAACCAATGAACTGCAGGATCGTTTGCACGAGAATACCGCTTATTTCGTGAAGAAGATGGTGGATGCAGGATTTGACATCAAACCTACCCGCAGCGCCATTTGCGCCGTGATGCTTTATGATGCCAAACTGAGCCAGGATATGGCCGCTAAATTATTGGACGAAGGCATTTACGTGATCGGATTCTATTACCCGGTTGTGCCCAAAGGACAGGCCCGTATCCGCGTTCAGATCTCAGCCGCCCACAAGCGCGAGCATCTGGATAAATGTATTGCAGCCTTTACCAAAGTTGGTAAGGAACTTGGAGTACTGAAGGGTTAAAATCCTTCCGCTTACGATTTTCATGACGCCCGGTTATCGACCCGGGCGTTTTTGCTTTCTGCAGGATTTTCAGCATTAATAATCAGAAAATCTGGCTCCGGAGGTACATCTGCGCGTTAGTGTAGATCAGGGGAATGCAAAAAGCTATGTAAATCCAAAGTTCAACTTTCGATTTGCATAAAACATCTGGTTTCGTAAGCCTGATTCACAACCAAACCTAAACCGGTCAGGTTGGAACAAGACGTGTTCTATCCTTGCAACCATCTTTATTTTTAACTTGTCTTTGATTCAGCAGGAGTTCGGGCGTCTTATAATTTCTGACGGGCGTGAATCATGTTTCATTTTTTATCCGCTTCAATCACCGCGCGGATTTCATGATACTGAAACGCATCCCCCAGTGCCTCTTTCAGGGTTTTCAGCGATACGGTGCCATGTGTCTTAATGGCTGCGCGGATGGCCGGGGCCTTCGTGATATCGATCAGTTGATGCAGTTGTATTTCTCCGGTCGGAAGAAAGCCGGTCAGATGGTTATAGATGGTCTGGATGGTCAACTCCCGCTCAGCGGCAATCTGTTCAACCGTTTTACCTTGCCGGAACAGGTCAAGCGAAAGGGCGCCGGGCCGCACCTTGCTCACTTTTGGCGTTTTTGACATTTTTGGCTTTCTTTTCCTTCCGCCTCCGGGCATTTTCAGATGTATGCGGCTTCCTATCCCCGTTTTATCGCAGTAATCCTTGATGACCTCCAGAAATTCACTTCCGTACTTATTGATCTTGAAGTCGCCAAATCCTGTGATTATTTTCAGGTGTTCTTTCGTCAGCGGGAGCAGAGAGGCCATTTCAATCAGGCTGGAATCTCCCAGCACCATATAGGCCGGCACTCCTTCCGAATCGGCAATCAGGCGGCGGAGATTTTTCATGTTTTTCAGCAGTTCTTCATTTTCGGTGGAGACCTTTGGAGCGGCTGCCTTTTGTTTCCGGGGTTCGGATGCTTTCAGCAACTGAACCGATGCTGTGCCTTTCAGAATTTCGCGGCTCCGGTCATTCAGTTTCAGCACCGGGTATTGTCCTTCGGTAACATCCAACAATCCCTGCGAAAGCAATTGATTAAATACATCATACCATTCCTGTTCGGTTAATTCTTTTCCAATGCCCCAGGTTTTAAATGTTTTCTGTTCAGGGGTAAACTTATGTAGATCCGCGCCACGAAGGTATTCAACGGTAGTTTTCGTCCCGTACCGTTCATCCAGCCGCGCTACGGCCGATAAGGCTTTTTGAGCAGGAATGGTTCCGTCGTAAGTGGTGTATTTGCCGAGGCAAAAGTCGCAGGAGTTGCACATGCCGTGATGCGCCTCGTTGAAGTAATTCATCAACTGTTGCCGCCGGCATTGACGGGCTTCGGCAAATTTTGACATTTTTTCGAGTTTACGGTACATAATGTCCGCATGTTCCGGATCGGTGCCATTGTCGATAAAATAGCCGAGTTTGGCCACATCGCCCCGGCTGTAGAAAAGGATGGCATCGGCCCTGAGCCCGTCGCGACCGGCCCTGCCCGTTTCCTGATAGTAACTTTCGATGTTCTTTGGCAGATCGGCGTGTATTACAAACCGCACATCGGGTTTGTCGATGCCCATCCCGAAGGCGATGGTTGCCACAATGATTTTTATACGGTCATGGATAAAATCATCCTGTACTTTTTGCCGCACCCCTCTTTCAAGGCCGGCATGATAACACTCAGCCTGATATCCCATTGATTTCAGGTCAGCCGCCATCATTTCGGTTGATTTCCGGGAGAGACAATAGATGATCCCTGAATTCTCCTTTTGTTTGTCGAGATATACCGGTAAGAATTCGTCCATCAGGTATTTATCCATCACAAAATACCAGATATTGGCCCGGTTAAAGGAGGAGATAAAGCGTTTCTCATTGCTCAGTTTCAGTTGAACAGCGATGTCGTCGCGGGTAAGTTTATCGGCGCTGGCGGTCAATGCCATCACCGGAACGCCGGGAAACTGCTCCTTGAGCGAGCCGAGGGCGAGGTAGTCGGGCCTGAAATCGTGCCCCCAGTGCGAGATACAATGGGCTTCATCGATGGCAAATAACGAAACTTTAGTTTTTCCGAGCAGGTTTTGCAGTGCATTTTCTGCCGAAATCCGCTCCGGGGCGACATAGCAAAGCTTTAATTTATTGTTTCTGAGTAGGTTTAGTACCCGGTTTTGATCAGAGGCCGATTGCGATGAGTTCAGAAATTCAGCCGCCACCCCGTTGTTTTTCAAGCCGTCAACCTGATCTTTCATCAGGGCGATCAGGGGAGAGACCACGATGGTTACCCCCTCTTTCATCAGGGCCGGAATCTGATAGCAGACCGATTTGCCGCCTCCGGTTGGCATAATTACCAGGGTGTCTTTACCGGCCAAGGCCGATGTAATCACTTCTTCCTGATTGAGGCGGAAATGATCGTAACCGAAGTATTTTTTAAGTAATGCCTGAGGGTTCATGGATTTTGGATTTTGGATTTCGGACTGATTGCTTTATTCATCGTTGTTTTTGTTAAGACAGGATTAACAGGATTAACAGGATTTTCAGGTTCCAAAGTTTACTGGTGCCGGTGAAATTTCTGACCGGGCTTGTTCCGGGAGACGGCGATGGCCGGATAATGAGAGATTTCGGATTTTGGAATTGTTGTTCTATTTATCGTTGTTTTTGTT
>JALHHH010000116.1 GCA_022837485.1 Bacteroidales bacterium | reverse complement strand
TGGAAGCGTTGGCGAATGCAACCGATAACCCAAAAAGACTATGAAATTTGTAACGCCTACTGAACTAAAATCGTGGATAGATGGTGGTGAAAACCTTGCAATTATCGACACCAGAGAAGCCGACAAATTCGAACTCGGCCATGTTCCGGGCGCTGTTTCAATGCCTCAGCTTGAGCTTCCATATATGCTTAACAAGATAGACCCTGCAAAGAAAACGGTCATCTATTGCATTTATGGAATGAAAAGCGAACAGGTTTACATCTATCTGAAGGACAAACTAAAAATCAGGGAACTATATATTCTGGAGGGCGGTCTTTATCAGTACGCTACAGAAATTGACCCAAAAATCGTTGTATGATCTCCCATGACAGGAATGGCATCTCCCGGCGCCTTTTTCAACCGGTAAAACGGTTTCTGCTAATGGGGCTGAGTCCGGAACGCATCTCTCATACCATAGCACTGGGAGCCTGCCTTGGAACAATGCCGGTGCCGGGAACAAGCACACTCTTATGTACTTTTGTATCCCTGGTTTTCCGACTTAATCTCCCTTTGATTCAATTCATTAATTATGCTGTTTTTCCTCTGCAATTTTTTTTGCTGATCCCTTATTACAAAGGAGCAGCCTTCCTTACAGGCACACAAATTCTGGGAAATTTTCCGAATGGTTTTTTTCAAACGTTCAAAGAGAACTGGTTTGAGGCCTTTATCTCCGGTATAGTATTGATTGCGGCAGCAGTATTTATATGGCTTCTGGTTTCAGTTCCTGTTTATTTTGCTATACAGAAGATAACGAAACCCATCCTCGAAAAACAAAGCAATGTGCAATGACTCTCCCAAAACCGTGGAGTTTGACAAACACGAATCCTGAGAAAACAGCTGTTATTTTTTTGTACGACGGCCTTTATTACCCGAAGATCTGCGCACTGCACCCGAGAACGTTGGTCGCGGGTTCCATTCGGGTCCTTCACCCAGACTTTCAGGAGGCGCCTGCTTGCGGATAACGGTATCGATAAGCTTCTCAATTTTGGCAAATTGAAACTGCTCCTCCAGGTTCACAAACGTGATTGCAATTCCCGTTTGTTCCGCCCGGGCAGTCCGTCCCACACGGTGCACATAATCCTCGGCATCCTGAGGCACATCGTAGTTTATCACCAGACTGATATTCTCCACATCTATCCCACGGGAAAGCACATCGGTGGCAACCAGAATCTGAAGCTGACGGTTCCGGAACTTCAGCAACACCTTTTCGCGTTCCGGCTGCTCAAGGTCGGAATGAATATCGGCTACATTAAAACCTGCTGACTTCAATTCACGGGCAATTGACTTAACGTTGATTTTTCTAGAAGCAAAAACCAGAATACTTGGAAGATCCCGCCCTTTTACAAGATGACTCAGGAGTGCTGTTTTCTGCTTGTCGTAAACAAGATATGCTGCCTGAAGAATTCCGGCAGCCGGTTTGGATATTGCTATGTTTACTTCTGCCGGATCGTGCAGAATGCGACGGCACAGATCGCGGATACGGGGAGGCATGGTAGCTGAGAACAGAAGGGTTCTCCTGTTTTCGGGCAGATAACTGATAATCCGCATAATATCGTCGACAAATCCCATATCCAGCATGCGGTCGGCTTCATCAAGAACCAGATGCTGAAGATTACCGGCAGGAACAATATCCATATTCAGGAACGACAATAACTTTCCCGGTGTAGCCACAACTACGTCAACGCCCTGCATCAGGGCCTTCTTTTGCTGTTCCCATTCTATACCGTCGGTTCCGCCATATATTGCAAGTGAGCTGATGTTCATAAAATAGCTGAAGCCTTCGAGTTGCTGGGCAATTTGCAGGGCAAGTTCACGGGTCGGAGCAATAACGATGGTATTTACACCTTTCACGGGCTGGCTGATAATCCGGTTAAGGATGGGAAGGAGATATGCAGCTGTCTTACCCGTACCCGTCTGTGCACAGCCAATCACATCCCTTCCTTCCATAATAAGTGGGATAATCATTTGCTGTATGGGAGTAGGCGTTTCAAAGCCAATGGCATCAAGGCCTTCCATAACAGAAGGGTGAAAATTAAACCCGGAAAATTCCGGCGAAATCATTGAATCATTCGTATCCTGCATCGTATCAATTATAAATCAGAAAAATTAAGGGGTTCTGGCAATCTGCATACATAAATAACCAGGTGTAATCCGGGAACCTCAGCTGTAGACGGGGATTATGTTACAGCAATAAACCCGATTTGGTCACAGCTTGTTCATAATCCGGGATAATACATCAAACAACCTGCAAAACGCCGGAAAGTAAAAGGTGTAAAGATAAAAATATGCTTAAAACAAAGGCATGAACAGCAGATCCGGAAACTTCAGGCCAAAAAAAATGGGGGCATATGACCCCCATTTTATTTTGACATCAGTCAGAATATTATTCAACGACGAGTTCGGTTGCAGTCGTGTCGGCTGCGAGAGCTGCATTGATAGAATCCTGAATACGAACTGCTTCAGCTTCAACGAGAGCAATTGAATCAGCAATACGGATTGAATCGAGGCGAGCCTGCTCAGCAAGCTGCTCAGCGCTGGGACCACAAGCTACAAAAGTTGCAAGACCAGCAACTACCAGAATCTGTGCGAAAATTTTCATATCGTTTTTGTGTTTTGATTACGCAGCAAAATTAAATAAAATTCAGATTAAAAAAGAAAAACAGGAAAAATTTTCAAAAAAAATGAAAATATTTTTTATACCGTTGATATTTAACTATTTACGCCATAGAAAATATTTAAAATTTTCTAAAATTTATTAAAATAGGCTTAAATTCTAACCAATTTAACCTGAGATTAACCCCAAAAACAACTTAAAATCTACAGTTCCGGATTAAAAACACAAAAGGGCTCCGGCATTGTGGACAATAATTCTGTGATTTCAGTATCCGGTCAGATGCCTGTGCATCTTTCCGGCAATAAAAAAGGCCATCCGTTTATGGACAGCCTTCCCGATCGGAAATGTCTCCTTATTTTTTCTTTCCGGCTTCAGCAGCAATAATGGAATCGGCAATTCTCTGCTGTTCGGCAAGAACGGCATTGATTGAATCCTGAATGCGGATTGCTTCTGCCTCAACCAATGCGATTGAATCGGCAATCCGGATGGAATCAAGCCTTGCCTGTTCAGCCAATTGTTCTTTACTGGGGCCGCAGGCCACCATTGTTGCAAGTCCGGCAACAAATAAAATCTGTGCAAGTGTTTTCATGGTTGTTTGTTTAAAAACATAACAAAGATACATTAGCTAATACGTAAAAAGCAAGCAATCCGGCAATTATTTTAATGTTTTTTTAATGTCTTTAAATAATTGATTATCAATTTATTTACAAATTTATTCTCGATTTACCCCAACTTATTATTAAAATAACATTAAAGTTTTTGTAAAACAGTCGCCCAATGCGGACTGCTGAATTTTGTACTCGCCGTGTTATTGTTTTCACTAAATCATGTAGGTTTGCATAATAATATAATGGAGAACCATGACGAATTTGCCACCACTGGCCGAACAACTCAGGCCTGAAGGCTTTGATGA
>JALHHH010000048.1 GCA_022837485.1 Bacteroidales bacterium | reverse complement strand
CCGGATTGCTCGGCAGGGGTCAGAGCAGTCTCGACAATGCCGACCTGGCTTCATCCACCTTTATTTTTGCACAGAAATCGTTTTCCACCGACACAACCGATATCCGTATTTATTATCCGGACCGTCCGACCATCTCGCTGCAGGCACAGGTCTATCCCGGCAAGGTTGACTTTACCTCACAGTCTGCTTCCTTTGGAACTCCGGGAAGCAGCGTGCGTATTACCCTTCCGCACAGCCGCTACCTGTGCTATATGGATAAAATTGAATGGAAGATGGAAGAGGAGGAGCTTTACCTCACCAATTCTTTGGCCCGAAGGGCAGAGCTTGCCGATACCGCCAACCTTCGGCAGCTTGTTGATTTCGACTTCACAGGATCGGAGTTTATGTCGACCGACCCCGTGCGCGATTCCCTGCAGTTTGTTGCCATGGAAGCAACCTACCGCATGAAGGAAAATGTTATCAATGCTAAGGAAGTTAAAATTATTCGGGTTGCCGATGTGGCTGTATTCCCCGGCGACGGTAAGGTTACAATCTTATCGGACGGCGATATGAAACCTTTGGAGGGGGCTTCAATCATTGCCAGCCGGAGCAACAAGTATCACCGAATTTACGATGCTTCGGTTAAAGTACGTTCGCGCAACGATTATTTTGCCTCCGGATATTACGATTACACTGATGTAACAGGAAACATACAACCGCTGTACTTTAAAGCACTTACCGTTGATTCGGCCGGGAATACTCATGGAAGGGCCCGGGCAGGTCACCAGGATGGTTTTACCCTTAATCCATGGTTTGATTTTGCCGGCGATATTCTGCTGAATGCCCGGCATTCTTTTCTGACGTTCGACGGCGTTTATCACCTGCGTAATGAATGCATGGATGAGAAGGGAAGCTGGGTGAAGTTTCGCTCCGCTCTCAATCCTGCCGATATACGTCTTCCCGTATCCCCGGTAATGCGCGATACCATTGGCGATCCGGTGCTTGCTGCGCTTGTTTATTCTGACTTTTTCAGCTCGGTGTATCCGGCGATGTACCGTAAACCCAGAGCATGGGGCGATACCATCGTTGCCGGAGCGCAGGGAGCCATTCGTTTCGATCCGGAAAGGGAAGCCTATCTGCTGGGTTCCGAAAACCGCATGGAAAAACGAAGCCGCGACGGAAATCTCATCACTCTCGATACCCGGCAATGCATTTTTACTGCCGAAGGAACCCTTGAAACCGGGGCAGGCTTGGGTCAGGTGCAAATGAAAACCTTTGGTAAGGCTGACCATTTCACACTTGTGGATTCGGTGCGCTTCAGCCTGGGTGTTACCCTCGACTTCTTCTTCGCCGATCAGGCGCTTTCGCAGATAAAGGAGAGCATTCAAAAAAGCGAACTGCAGGCACTGGATGTAAACGGTGAAACCTATCAGGAGCTGCTGTCGGGATTAATGGGAAGCCAGCGGGCAACAGAAATAACCAATGAATTGAATCTCAGCGGACAAATTCGTCGTCCACCCGCTGAGCTGGTGCATTCTTTTATGCTTTCAGATGTTCATATGATCTGGGATCCCGCACTCAAGTCTTACGTCAGCGTGGGTTCGATCGGTATTGCCGGCATACAGCGCGACCTTCTGAACCGCAAGGTAAATGGTTACCTCGAGATCGGCAAACGCCGTACCGGCGATATTCTGAACCTGTATATTGAAGTCAGCCCATCAGAATGGTATTTCTTCACCTACGGGAACGGGATTATGCAGGCTATATCATCGGACAACGACTTCAACAACATCCTTGCCGGCATCAAGGAAGCCAGACGGATTCAGAAGGGAAGCAACGGCGACGATGCCTATCAGTTTATTATTTCTACCCCCGACCGCAGGATTGCTTTCCTAAGGAAGATGCAGTCGAGGCAAACCGATTATTCCAATTGATGTATGATTTACGCTGAACTCATTCTGGCCTGCCTGCTTGCCTACCTGCTCGGATCCATCCCTACCTCTGTTTGGGTTGGAAAATGGTTTTTTAATCTGGATATACGCTCCATGGGAAGCGGGAATGCAGGTGCCACCAATACCATTCGGGTTCTGGGACTTAAAGCCGGAATTCCGGTATTGATATTCGACGTTTTCAAGGCATGGATGGCCGTTACTCTTGCCTGCTGGCTGGGCGATGGAGTGTTTACACCCAATCAGGATGTAATCTATCGTATCGTTCTGGGTGCTCTGGCTGTTTTGGGCCACGTTTACCCCGTGTTTGCCGGCTTCAGAGGCGGCAAGGGTGTGGCATCCCTGGTGGGTGTGGTTATCGCCCTTTACCCGCAGTCTTTCCTGGTAATCCTCGTTTTTTTCACGGTAATGATGGTGGCAACACGAA
The DNA here is from genome assembly GCA_022837485.1 of Bacteroidales bacterium. GTDB lineage: Bacteria > Bacteroidota > Bacteroidia > Bacteroidales > Lentimicrobiaceae > Lentimicrobium. The sequence continues at coordinate 18,537 of JALHHH010000048.1, read as the reverse complement.
TCGTTTCCGTTTCATCGATGAGCAGCGCAATTATTTTTCCCTTTGTTGTTATCTTTCTTTTCAACGAAACCCGCCTGCCGCTTATCGTCCTGGCTTTGGCAATAGCATTGTTTGTTCCCTATACGCACCGCGAAAACATCAAACGCCTGCTCAGGGGAACCGAGAAGAAGTTCGACTTCGGTAAAAACAGCATCAGCAACAAGAGTAAAGGTTAACAGATTGTTGATAATTTTATTATCTGCCCCAAAGGTTTAATTGGTGGATTGAAAATATATTTCCTAATTTTACCGTGAACATTTTTTAGAACTGTTTTACAGAAAATCGCTTAAATATGAGATTTATAGTATCAAGCCAGAGCCTTCTGAAAAGCCTGCAGTCAATCAGCGGGGTGCTGAATTCAAGCAATACCCTTCCAATCCTCGATGATTTCCTTTTTGAACTGGAGGGCAGTTCGCTGAAAATTACGGCTTCCGACCTGGAAACCACCATGTCGGTTACCCTGGCTACCAATATGGCCGACGAGGAGGGGAAAATCGCCATTCCGGCGAAGATTCTTCTTGAGCTGCTGAAGACCTATGGTGAAACGCCCATGACGTTTACGGTTGACAAGAATTTCGGGATAGAAATTGCTGCCGATGAAGCCAAGTTCCGCATTGCCGGGCATAATGCCGAAGAGTTCCCGACAGCACCGCAGATGGGAAGTATCTCCACCATCAACCTTCCGGCCGATCTGCTCGCTTCAGCCATCAATAAAACCATATTCGCCACCGGCAACGACGACCTCCGTCCTGCGATGTCGGGAGTTTTCTGTGATCTGTCAACCGATTCGGTGATATTTGTTGCTACCGATGCCCATAAGCTGGTACGCTACAAACGCGCCGACGCAAATGCTGAAAACAGTTCTACCTTCATAATGCCCAAAAAGCCACTCAACCAGCTTAAAGCCATACTTCCCTCCGATACCACTCCGGTTAACATCGAATACAACGAAACCAACGCACGGTTTACTTTTAAAAACATTGACCTCGTTTGCCGCCTGATTGAAGGTAAATATCCCAATTACGAAGCGGTAATCCCGACCGAGAATCCCAACACTCTGATCGTTGACAGGCTTTCGCTCATTACGACGCTTCGCCGCGCCTCTTTTTTCGCGAACAAGTCGACCAACCAGATCCGCTTAACCATTAACGGACAGGAGCTATACATCGATGCCGAAGACATCGATTTTGCACACGAATCACGGCAGCGGCTAAGTTGCAACTACAGCGGGGAAGATATGGAAATAGGCTTTAACTCCCGCTTCCTCGTGGAAATGCTTACCAACCTCGGTACCGAGAATATCCGCCTCGAGCTTTCGGCACCCAACCGCGCCGGAATCCTGCGCCCGGTTGAAAACGATAACGCAGCCGAAGATATTCTGATGCTGGTGATGCCGGTGATGCTGAATTCATAAGGTTTTTTGCGGTATTACAACAAAGAGAGGCGGAATCAGTGATTCCGCCTCTCTTTGTTTACCGCATGTGCAATTATTCAAAAAGCATGCTCAGATCAAGCCAGCGGTTGGTTTTCTCTTCCAGTATCTTTTCGGTTTCTCCGTAATCCCTGGCAAGCGTCTCCAGCTCATCCGGGCCACAACTTCCGCTGTTCATGCGGTCGAGCAATTCCTGCTTGCGCTGCTCCAGCTGCGGAATCTCACGGTCGAGCAACTCAAATTCGCTTTTTTCACGGTAAGAGGGCTTCTTAGGTTTCAATCCGGAAGAAATTGCCTGCTCCGACGGCTTCTGAGCCTGGGATTTCTGCCGGGCTGCCTTAGCCTCCTCGAGTAGCTTCATTCGATAAAAATCGGTATAGTTGCCGTAATAGTCCTTTACCTTCCCCTCTCCTTCAAACACAAAAACATGATCCACGATCTTGTCCATAAAATAACGGTCGTGCGATACTACCAGCAGACATCCCTCATAATTGATCAGAAAATCTTCCAGCAGATTGAGGGTATGAATGTCAAGATCGTTGGTAGGCTCGTCAAGAATCAGAAAGTTTGGATTTTTGAGTAATTGCATCAGCAGAAACAGCCTTCGCTTTTCACCTCCGCTAAGGCTTGAAAAGTAGTTGTACTGAAGGGCATGGGGAAAGTTAAAATACGACAGGAAGGCAGATGCAGATATTCTGCCCTTTCCCAATGGCATCTCCTCGGCAATGTCTTTTGCAAGGTCAATTACGCGCTTGTCTTCTTTCGGCTGATATCCTTCCTGTGAATAATATCCGAATACAATGGTCTGTCCGGTAACAATTCTGCCCATATCGGGATGTAACTCTCCCATAATCATATTGAGCAGGGTAGTCTTACCTGCACCGTTACGTCCGATAATTCCGGCTTTTTCGCCCTTTTTGAAGATATAGGAAAAATTGTCGACTACCTTCAGATCTCCAAATGATTTGTGGACATTATTCAGCTCCAGGATTTTCCCTCCAATGCGCGTCATGCGCACCTGTAGAGGACCGGTGTCCTTTTCAACCCGTTTACGGGCCTTTTCTTCCAGTTCATAGAAGCTGTCGATGCGGGCTTTGGCCTTTGTGCTTCTGGCCTGAGGCATGCGCCGCATCCAGTCGAGTTCCTTGCGGTAAAGACTTTTTGCTTTTTCAGCCTCCGTTAGTTCAATTGCCTCCCGCTCGGCTTTCTTTTCAATAAAGTAACTGTAATTCCCTTTGTAACGATAGATGCGGTTGTTGTCAAGCTCCAGGATTTCATTGCATACGTTGTCGAGGAAGTAGCGGTCGTGCGTTACAATCAGCAGGCTGAGATTCTGGCGCGAAAGGTACTCTTCCAGCCATTCGATCATTTCGATGTCAAGATGGTTGGTGGGCTCGTCCAGTATCAGCAGGTCGGTTTCTTCGAGCAGGGCTTTTGCCAGCGATACTTTCTTGCGCTGACCTCCCGACAGCTCGCTTACCTTTTGGTCAAGGCGTGTAATTTTAAATCTGCCAAGGATTTCACGGATACGAACATCGTAATCCCAGCCTCCGATCAGCTCCATCCTTCCGGTTGCCTCTTCCAGCTGTCGACGGGCTTCCGGTGAATCATTCCGGTTGATGCGTAACAGACTGTATTCGTAATCGCGGATTGCCCGCATAAAGTCGTTGTCCGAATGGAAAAGGATATCAAAAACGGTCTGGTCTTCCGGCATCTCCGGATTCTGCGGCAGATACGACCAGCGAATATCTCTGCGGAATGTAACCGAACCGCTGTCGGGAAGATCGCGTCCGCAAATGATGTTCAGCAGACTGCTCTTTCCGGCGCCGTTGCGGGCAATCAGAGCCACCTTTGCGCCCTGATCAATGCCAAAGGTTATGTCGGAGAAAAGTTCTTTTTCTCCGTATGATTTACTTAGTTGTTCTGCGAGAAGATAATTCAAAGGAATGCTTATTTTATGGAGATGCAAAGATAATCGGATTCGGGATAGGAGCACAGATCGTAAAAAGGAGTGCTGAAGCTTATCCCTGAAAAACCAAAAAGCCTCAAAATGAGGCTTTCGGGGTAACTCTGAAAAGAAAAACTATAACTTCTTTACATCAACAGCTTTCTTTCCTCGTTTGTCCTCGGCTATCTCGTAAGATACGAGGTCATTCTCATTCACTTTTTCAGTAAGGCCAGTGGCATGGACGAATACGTCATGCTGGGTTTCATCATCAATAATAAAACCAAATCCCTTACGCTCATTAAAGAATTTTACTTTACCGGTAGGCATAATTGATAGAAGTTGGTGATTAACATCACAAATATAATTAAAAAAAGATGAAAGTCAAACTTCATAACGTTATTGTTGATACATTAGTTACAAATGAAGACTTTTTAAAACAAATTTTTTGTAAGATCAGTCTGTGTGCCGGTTAATTGATGCCAGTATGAATTCTTGTTTGAAAGTGCCGCTGTTTGTATAAAAACTCTACACATACTCAGGTGAAACAGGCACGGTGAAAACAATGCTTATTTAAGCGGAAGGCTGAGCAGCCAGCTGAAATTCTTTTCAGCTTCTTCGTTCGAGTTTCCGCAAAGAATTTCTTCGGGTTTAAATCCGCTGCACACCGCCGGCCTCGAAGGCTGGCCAAATAATGCACACTTCAGGTCGGCGGTAAGTTGTATGCAGGGCACCATTGGGGGCTTACCGCCCGGCATTCCCGGAATGGCAGAACTAATGGAAGGGTAGATGCAGCAGGCTGCACAACCGGGTCTGCATTGCATTACTGTTTCAGACATTCGATGTTGTCGGTTTTGAATGCAAATTTCGGATTTTCTGCGATGCATTGACAGGTTTACAGTCGGGATTGTTACCTGGTGTAAATGTAAATTCCCCCGGTCTCGGAGCATCCGGTGCAATCGAATTAACCGGGGGAATATGCATGTACGACATTTCAGGATACTGCCGTATTAAGTGTGGCTGGTGTTCCTGAATGTGCCGGTAATGATTCAGAGCTTCGGACCAGCCTGTACCAGACGTTTTCCTTCTTCGTTATCGGTATACTTTTCGAAGTTATCGATGAAGCGTTTGGCAAGATCTTTTGCCTTCTCGTTCCATACGTCTGCAGATGCATACGTATCGCGCGGGTCGAGTACGCCGGGATTAACCCCGTGGAGTTCGGTAGGAACGTCCAGGTTGAAGTAGGGTATTGTTTTCACCGGAGCATGGTCGATGGAACCGTCTAGGATGGCATCAATGATGGCTCGTGTGTCTTTGATCGAGATACGTTTGCCGGTGCCGTTCCATCCGGTGTTGACCAGGTATGCTTTGGCGCCCGATTGTTTCATGCGTTTTACCAGTTCCATGGCATACTTGGTAGGGTGCAGCGCAAGGAATGCGTTGCCGAAACATGCGGAAAAAGTTGGCTGAGGAGTGGTAACGCCTCGTTCGGTGCCGGCAAGCTTGGCGGTAAATCCTGAAAGGAAGTGGTATTCGGTCTGGTCGGCGGTAAGTCTTGAAACCGGAGGAAGCACACCGAAAGCATCGGCGGTAAGGAAAATAACCTTTGAAGCATGACCTCCCTTTGAAACGGGTTTTACTATATTATCGATGTGATAGATGGGGTATGAAACCCTGGTGTTTTCGGTTTTGGATGCATCGGCAAAGTCGATGCTGCCGTCGGGCAGTATCACGAGGTTTTCGAGTAGTGCGTCGCGACGGATGGCGCGGTAAATGTCCGGCTCATTCTCTTCGCTCAGATTGATGCATTTGGCGTAACATCCGCCTTCGAAGTTGAACACTCCGTCGTCGTCCCAGCCGTGTTCATCGTCGCCGATCAGCGCACGTTTGGGGTCGGCCGACAGGGTGGTTTTTCCTGTACCCGAAAGTCCGAAGAAGATGGCTACATCCCCGTCCTTACCCATATTGGCCGAGCAATGCATGGCAGCAATGCCTTTCAGCGGGAGGTAGTAGTTCATCATAGTAAAGATGCCTTTCTTGATTTCACCGCCGTACCATGTTCCGCCGATTACCTGCATGCGTTCCTTCAGGTTGAAAACCACGAAGTTTTCGGAGTTCATCCCCTGTTCTTTCCATTTAGGATTGGTTGCTTTTGAGCCGTTCATAAGAACGAAATCGGGCTTGAAGTTTCTGAGCTCTTCTTCCGAAGGACGGATGAACATGTTTTTGATGAAGTGTGCCTGCCAGGCTACCTCAACGATAAAACGGATGCAGAGCCTTGATTCGTTGTTGGCTCCCGCAAAGGCATCCAGCACATAAAGCCTTTTTCCCGAGAGCTGGTTTACCACAATGCCTTTTAGCTGATCCCAGATGGCCGGGTCGAGAGGCCTGTTGTCGTTTTTTCCGATTGTACTCCACCATACGGTATTTTCACTAACTTCATCGTGAACGATATACTTATCTTTTGGAGAGCGGCCGGTGAAAATTCCTGTATCAACCGATACTGCTCCCGATTTGGTAAGAACGCCACGCTCGAATCCTTCCAGAGAAGGATCCATTTCATGCTCAAACAGGAGTTCGTAGGAGGGGTTGTAGATGATCTCTTTAACATCCGTGATTCCATAAATGGAAAGATCGATGGAGTTCCCGGCGGGAACAGATGGGTTGTGTGGTTGGTTGGTCATTGAAGATTGAATTTTTAACCGTTTCTGTATTTATGCATCTAAATATGTTTGCCTGAAGCACATGGCTGATTTCAAACGATTGCAAAGGTAAAAGATTATATTAAAATAAGGCAGCCTTTGGTAAGACTGCCTTATTATTTTTTGACGAACGGGCATTATTTCGCATGCCTGTTCATTCTTTGGATAGGGCTGAAGGATTATTTTTTCTTTTTCGCGGCTTTTTTGCCTTTGCCTTCATCTTTTTTTGCTTTTTTGCCTGCGCTGGCTTTAGCTGCGGCTTCTTCCTTTATTACGGCCTGTGCTGCAGCAAGGCGTGCGATTGGAACGCGGTAGGGTGAGCAGCTCACGTAGTTCATGCCTACAGAGTGGCAGAATTCAACGGAAGAAGGCTCGCCTCCGTGTTCGCCGCAGATACCGACTTTCAGGTTGGGGCGGGTACTGCGGCCGCGCTCGACGCCCATGCGTACGAGCTGTCCAACGCCTTCCCGGTCCAGAACCTGGAAAGGATCGTGCTTCAGAATTCCTTTTTCGAGATAAACGGGCAGGAATTTGCCGGCATCATCGCGTGAGTATCCAAAGGTCATCTGGGTGAGGTCGTTGGTTCCGAATGAGAAGAACTCGGCCGATTCGGCGATGCGGTCGGCGATGAGCGCTGCGCGAGGAATTTCAATCATTGTACCTACAAGGTAATCGATTTTTTCTTTGCGTTCAGCAAGTACTCTTTCAGCCGTATCGCGGACGATCTTCTCCTGCATTTTCATTTCCTCGAATGTTCCCGTAAGGGGGATCATGATTTCGGGAATGGCTTTAATGCCTTTTTTCTTGAGGTTCAGAGCGGCCTCGATGATGGCGCGGGCCTGCATCTCGGAGATTTCAGGATAGGTGTTGCCAAGACGGCAGCCGCGGTGACCAAGCATGGGGTTTACCTCCTCGAGGTCGTGAACTTTCTGCCTTACTTCCTCAACGGTGATACCCATCTCTTTTGCCATTTCCTTCTGGTTTGCCTCTTCGTGGGGGACAAACTCATGTAAAGGAGGGTCGAGCAAACGAACGGTTACGGGCAGATCGTGCATGGCTTCGAAAATGCCTTCGAAGTCGGAGCGCTGGATAGGAAGAAGCTTTTCGAGTGCTTTGCGGCGTCCTGCCTCATCGTTGGCCAGGATCATTTCGCGCATTGCTTTGATGCGATCGCCTTCGAAGAACATATGCTCTGTACGGCAGAGGCCGATACCCTGTGCACCAAAGTTGCGGGCTACCTGCGAATCGCGCGGAGTATCGGCGTTGGTGCGAACCAGCATACGCGAATACTTGTCGGCCAGCTTCATCAGCTTGCCAAAATCGCCGCTGAGTTCGGGGTCCATGGTTGTAATCTTGCCTTCATAAACTTCTCCGGTACTTCCGTTGAGCGAAATCCAGTCGCCTTCCTTGTGTGTGATTCCGTCGATGTTGATGGTGCGGGCTTTGTAGTCGATCTTAAGGCTGCCAGCACCCGATACGCAGCACTTGCCCATTCCGCGGGCAACTACGGCGGCGTGTGAGGTCATCCCGCCGCGGGCGGTAAGGATGCCCTGAGCGACATTCATACCCTTAAGGTCTTCGGGAGAGGTTTCAATACGAACCAGAACCACTTTATGGCCTTCGGCAACCCATTTCTCAGCCTCATCAGCATGGAACACTACCTGACCGGTAGCTGCACCGGGAGATGCGGGAAGACCTTTGGCAAGTACTTTTGCCTTTTTGATGGCAACGGGATCGAAGACCGGGTGGAGAAGTTCATCGAGTTTGGCCGGCTCGCAGCGGAGCAGTGCTTCCTTCTCGGTGATGATTCCCTGTTTCAGCATATCCATGGCAATCTTAACCATGGCAGCGCCGGTACGTTTTCCGTTACGGGTCTGCAGCATCCAGAGCTTACCATCCTGAATGGTGAACTCGAGGTCCTGCATGTCGCGGTAATGGTCTTCCAGTTTCTGCTGTGTATCGAGCAGCTCTTTGTATAGAGCCGGCATGGCTTCTTCCAGTGAAGGATAGTTCTTTGCGCGGTCTTTTTCCGTTACGTTGGCAAGCTTGGCCCAGCGTTTCGAACCCTCTTTGGTGATCTGCTGCGGTGTGCGGATACCGGCAACCACATCTTCTCCCTGTGCGTTGATCAGATATTCTCCGTTGAAGATATCCTCTCCGGTGGCAGCATCGCGGGTAAAGGCAACTCCGGTTGCTGAATTCTCGCCCATGTTGCCGAATACCATTGCCTGAACGTTAACGGCAGTACCCCATTCGGCCGGGATGTTGTTGAGCTTGCGGTAGTAGACTGCGCGCTCGTTCATCCAGCTGTCGAATACGGCCATCACCGAGCCCCAGAGCTGTTCCCACGGATCGGTAGGGAAGTCGTGACCGGTAACTTTCTTAACGGCTTTTTTGAAGCGTTTTACAAGCTCTTTCAGGTCGTCAACGGTAAAATCGGTGTCGAGCTCAATTCCCTTTTCTTCTTTCATGTGGTCCATGATCTCTTCGAAGGGGTCTATGTCTTCCTTAGAAGCAGGCTTCATACCCAGAACCACGTCGCCAAACATCTGGACGAAGCGGCGGTATGAATCCCATGCAAAACGCTCGTTTCCTGATTTCTTTGCGATTCCGTCAACAGCTTCATCGTTAAGACCCAGATTCAGAACTGTATCCATCATGCCCGGCATGGAAGCACGTGCGCCTGAACGTACCGAGAGCAGGAGGGGGTTCTTTTTGTCGCCAAACGTTGAACCCATAATCTTCTCAACGTATTTCACCGCTGCTTCAACCTCGGGGCGGATCATTTCAATCACTTTCTCGCGACCGTAAGTGTTATAATCGGTGCAAACTTCTGTAGTGATGGTGAATCCCGGTGGTACCGGAACTCCTATGAGGTTCATTTCGGCAAGGTTGGCACCTTTACCGCCGAGCAGGTTCTTCATAGTGGCGTCGCCTTCGGCCTTCTTGTTGCCGTAGGTGTAAACCGACTTTCTGGTCTTTTCTTTTCCCATTTTTCGTAGGTTTTATCTGTTTTGGTTAAGTTTTATCAAGGCTTGATTTCTTGCAGGTTAGCCCTGCCGGTTTGAGGGTGCAAAGGTACAAAAAATAATTTTTAGCGAATTATCAAAATCAACGGTTCAAATTCAGACAGTTTTATCAAAAAAAGAGAGCCGGAACTTTGCGTTCCGGCTCTGTAAAGCAGTTGCTGATAAATTTTTTCAATTACCTCCGGAATCCGCTGATGTATTCGTCAAGTTCTTCTATTGTTGATTCAAAGGTAAAAGCATCGTTCAGCTTATAATAATTGCCGGTATCGAAGGTGTAGCCGTACGCAAATTTTGCCAACTGCAGGCGAGTATCCTCAAACGAGAACAACAGCATAATCTCTTTAACCTGTGCACTAAGCAGACAATTGGAAGCAATCACCTGTTTCGCAATTTTCAGGCGGGTATCGTCGAACGATTTGCCTTCAATTGAGCGCTTTACCTCTTGAAATTCGGCCGGATGCATCGGGTACTGACATCCGTTGGGACCTGAATATCCGGGCAGTACATAGGTCTGCTGTGGTGCGGGTTCCCTATAATTTCCACCGCTTGTGGTTGTGGTGGTGTATGTGGTGGTTTGCGATGTGCTTACCTGTGAACCCGAAGGTATACCCCCTCCGACATTGATGTTCATGTTAACGCCCAGGGCCGGATCGTTTATGTTGATGCCCATGGATACATTTCCCTGCGGGTCGGTGATTGTTTCGGTGTAAGTAGTAGTGGTTTGGGTAACAACTGCGGGGGCGGGATCCGGAGCCTGTGTTGTATATACCACTGTCTGTTGTCCGCCGGCAGGAGGCAAGGCCTGAGCAATGGGCACCTCATTCATCCATCGCAGCACATACTCGTTTTTGTTGTTTCGCTTGATCACATAGGTAGTTTCAGTTCCCTGGTTAAAGGTCAGGGTTTTATCAAGATCGGGTATGCCCTGCTGGTCGAAAATGATTTTTACCTTGTAAGATGGTGCTATCAGGTCGGTAACTTTGATGTTGGTTTCAGGAGCCGGATTCTGTCTTATACCATTCAGAATTACGCTGAAACGTTCTCCCTGTTCCGTAAAGAAGACGAGATTGGTGTTAAGCTGTGCCATGGCACCCGGGTTCAGAACCAGTGCTGCCATTATAAGCAGCAGGGGTAGTCTTTGCTTCATGTGAATAAAAGGTTTGAGGGTTAGTATGCAGTGATTGACTTAAAGGCCGGTTCTGAATTAATCAAAGGCCAGCCCGATTGTAATTCGTTGGGTTTGCATTTTTCATTTCTACCCTGCCGGCTGTAATCGGAGTGCTTACAGCTCTACCTTCCCGATCTGGTTCATTACCCGCATTATCCGCGATTGCTTTCGCTGGATGTAGGCTGTCGGAGACGCCGGGCTCCATCTGCGCGGATTGGGCAGTACTGCCGAAATCATTGCTGCTTCGGCCCTGTTGAGTGCTGAAGCAGGCTTCCCGTAATATTTCATGGAAGCCATCTCAACACCGTAAATACCATCGCCCATTTCGATCACGTTAAGATATACTTCCATAATGCGGCGCTTCCCCCAGAAAATTTCGATGAGACCGGTAAAATAAACTTCCAGCCCCTTCCTTATCCATGTACGGTCGGGCCACAGAAATACATTTTTGGCGGTTTGCTGAGAAATGGTGCTGGCTCCCAGTTTGTGTTTACGCTTTTTATTGAGTTCCCGGGCTTTACGGATGGCTTCAAAATCCAGCCCGTGATGTTTCATAAAGTTATTATCCTCTGCAGCCACTACAGCCTGTACCATGTGCGGAGAAATATCCTTCAGTTTTACCCAGTCGCGGCTCAGCCGGGGCTTCTCACCATCCGAAATGTGTTTAATTACCCTGATTACCTGCAAAGGTGTAATGGGTGGTCTCAGAAAACGGTAGATGATGGTCGCAAGCACGGAGGAAAAGAAAAAGAAAAATACAGCAAAGCGGATCAGACGAAATATTTTTCGGGTAACCGATCGGGCTGTAACCATCGTTTTGTTGTAATTTTTCAGGTGGTGCAAACCTATAAAAAAAATCCCATCCCCGAAAGGGGAAAAACCGGAAATAATGCCCGAAATACCTGCGCGCTGAACCGGCATCCCATTGCTTTTTACATGGCAAACCAGACTGCTGACACTTGCAGTTTCATTTAAACTTACCGTACTTTGCCCGAAAAAATGCAGCCGTTTCTTCCCCGCCTGTTCTGTCTCGCTACAGGTTTCTGCCTGACGTTTCTTTCAGCCTTTTCTCAGTCGCAAAGCGATGTTTACAGCCTTAGATTTTCCGGATTTGTAAGGGCCGATGCTATTTTCGATTCGCGTCAGACCGTGGAAGCCCGCGAAGGCTTTTTGCTGTTTTATCCAAAAAAACCGGTGTACGACCTTAACGGGAAGGACATCAACGCCCGCCCTTCCTTCAACCAGTATGCAATGACAACCCGCATCAACGCAACGGCGAGCGGCCCCGATGTGCTGAATGCCAAAGTGAAGGCTTTTATAGAAGGCGATTTTACCGGTGCCTCCAACGCCGAGAACAACAGCATGCGATTGCGCCACGGCTACATATCCCTTCAATGGGCAAAAACACGACTCCTGGCCGGGCAATACTGGCATCCTCTCGATCTTCCCGAAATGATCCCCAACGTGCTGTCGCTCAACACCGGTGCCCCTTTTCATTCCTTCAGCCGCCAGCCTCAGATCAGGGTTGATTTTAAAGCAGGGAAGATCAATCTTGCGGTCGTTGCTGCCTCTCAGCGCGATTACGTGAACAACGGTCCTCAGGGCAGTACCTCGGTGTATCTTCGCAATAGCGTGATTCCCAACCTGCACGGACAAATACAGTACAAGAGCTCTGCCTTGTTTGCCGGAGCAGGCCTGGATTATAAAAAACTGACGCCCAGACTGGTAACCGATAGTCTGATCAGCGCCCGGGAATCTCTGAACTGCCTTTCATACACCGCTTTCGTTTCATGGAATCCCGGCAAGGCATCCATCAAGGCGCAGTACGTTTACGGTCAGGCGCTTAACGACCATCTTATGATGGGTGGCTTCGGCGTTAGCCATACCGATCCGGTTACGCACAAACGCATTTACAACCCACTGAATTATCATTCCGTATGGGTAAATGCACAGCTCCACTTCGGGCACTGGCAACCTTCTCTGTTGGCCGGCTATACCGGGAACAATGGTTCGGGAGAGATGTTAACGGGTCCTGTTTATGCCCGGGATGTTGATATCGGATACGTTTACCGTGTGGCACCAATGATTACCTATGTAAACGGCAAATTCAGCCTCTTAGCGGAAGTGGAATATACGGCGGCAGCCTACGGTGAAAACGATGCATATTATAAGGTTATCAACAGCCGTGAAACCGGAAACCTGCGCATCGGGATGGGTGCAGTATACAGTTTCTGAGTTTGTAAATAACGGTTAACCGGGGTCTTAAGTCTCAAACCCCCGCTGTCGCATGGCTTCAAATACGAGTATGGCTGCGGATACCGATACGTTCAGCGAATCTATGCTTCCGAGCATGGGTATGATGATGCGCTCATCGCAGAAGCCGATCCAATTTTTTGTCAGGCCGTCGGCCTCCGTTCCCATTACAAAAGCTGTAGCACCCAGGTAGTTATGCTGATGATACGGCGAAGAGGCCTGTAATTCTGCAGCAAAGGTATGTATGTTCTTTTCTCTGAGCCATTGCTGGGCTTCGGCGGTGGTGCAGGCAACCACCTGCTGCGAAAATACGCACCCCACTCCCGAGCGGATGACGTTCGGGTTGTAGATGTCGGTAAGCGGGTCGCAAACGATCACGGCATCCAGGCGGGCAGCATCGGCTGTACGCAGAACGGCACCCAGGTTTCCCGGTTTTTCAACCGATTCAAGGATCAGGATAAGGGGGGCGGGTTGTAATACCAAATCGCTCAGGCTAAGCCAGCGGGGGCGGAGCAGAGCGATAAAGCCATCCGATCCATCGCGGTAAGCAAGCTTTTCAAAAACCGCCTGACTCACCTCTGTTATCCGTGTATCCGGATTTAGAAAAGAGATGCTGCGGGGGTCGCAGATTTCCGGACAGAAATACAGCTCACTGATTGAAAGTCCATTTTCAACCGCAATGCGGATTTCGCGGAGCCCTTCAACCACAACCAGATTTTGTTTCTTCCGCTCCCTCGATTTCTGCTGCAGCAGCAAAAGGTTCTTTATTCTTGGATTTTGCGGACTTGTAATGAGTTCTGACATCGCGGAGGGAATTGGCAGGACAAAATTAGGGAAAATTCGCATCTTTGCAGAATCGCAGGATATCCCTGCCGGATAAAGACCACCGGCCTATGATAAAGTTACTGACCCCCGTTCACTGGATGGATTACGAACTGATCGATTCCGGGAATTTCGAGAAGCTGGAGCGCTTTGGCAATCAGGTTCTCATCCGGCCTGAGCCCCAGGCAGTGTGGGATAAATCGCTTGAAGAAAGAGAATGGATACAGAAGTCTCAGGCCACGTTCCGCAAAGAGAAAAACGATCCCGAAAAAGGGAAATGGATGCTGAACAAAGGTTGCCGAGAGCAGTGGCAGATCGGTTATGGCTACAGAGAAATGAATATACGGATGCGACTGGGGCTTACCAGCTTCCGTCACATCGGTGTTTTCCCGGAGCAGGGCAATAACTGGGACTTCATTTTCGACCGCATCAAAACTATGAAAACGACCCGGCCAAAGGTACTCAATCTGTTTGCCTATACCGGTGGTGCTTCCCTGGCAGCCTGTGCCGCCGGTGCCGAAGTGGTGCATGTAGATTCGGTGAAACCCGTAATTTCCTGGGCGCGCGAAAATATGGAACTCAGCGGACTCGACGGCATCCGGTGGGTGGTTGAGGATGCGCTGAAGTTCGTGAAGCGGGAGGTGCGTCGGGGAAATCGCTACCAGGGCATCATTCTCGATCCTCCGGCCTACGGACGCGGGGCCGATGGCGAAAAATGGGTGCTGGAAGAAAACGTAGGCGAGATGCTGAAGCTCTGCAGCGAATTGCTCAATATTCAGGAGTATTTTTTCATTATGAGTCTTTACTCCATGGGATTCTCTTCCCTGATAAGTGAGAATCTGGTGCATTCTGTTTTTGGAAAACGCGACGGCATGGAGTCGGGAGAACTTTTTCTGCCGGATGCCTTCGGAAAGAAGCTTCCGCTGGGAACGGTAGTACGTTTCTAAGCCTGCTCCAACTTTTTCAGGATGGCGAAAACTACCGGACAGACTTCTGCATTTTTCAGCGAAAGCGATAAGATCTGATAAAAGCGCGTGCGGTCGGTATGCGGATACTCCCGGCAGGCTTTCGGGCGGTGACTATAGATGTTGCAATAATTTTCGCCGTCGATAAATGGGCAGGGAGCCTTCCGGAAAACGTAATCGCCCTCTTCGTCCAGATACAGGTAGGTTTCAACGACCGCTGAAGGTTTGATCTTAAGTTTTACTGCCATTTCGTTTACATCGCTGTGGCGGATGGCAGGACTTATGCTGCGGCAGCAGTTGGCACAGTTCAGGCAGTCGTAGACGCTGAAGGCCTCATCGTGCAGCCGGTGAACCAGGTCGTCGAGATTGCGCGGGTTCATGGACTGCAATCTGCGAATGCTGCGTTTCAGTGTTGCTGCATGGGTCCTGGAAAGCTGTTTCAGTGCAGACGGTTCCGGAATATCGGTGCGTAAAATGGAAATATTAATTGAAACCCCTTTGGCGCTTGATTTCATTATATGCCTGGTTCAGTTGCTGGAATTTCTCCTTAGCGGCTTTCTGCACATCTTCACCAAGGTGAGCTACCTTGTCGGGATGGTATTTGAGGGCCATTTTGCGGTAGGCTTTTTTCACCTCCTCATCGCTTGCATCGGATGAAATTTCAAGGATCTGATACATGCTGGAGTTGTCGCGGATGAACATTGCCCGGATGGAATCAAAGTCTTTAGGGCGAATGCCCATTTTAAGGCAGACATGACGAAGTACTTCCGCTTCGGCAGCCTGGGGCTGGCCGTCGGCCGATGCTATCCCGAAAAGGAAATGAACCAGCTGAAGCCTCGACGGGTACTCCATATTTTCCTGGATCTGTTCGCATATTTCATCCACATCCAGGTCCTGCCTTAAGATTTCCCGCAGCAGGAGCAGCAGCCGTTCTGCTTCCGTTTCGCCGAAGCTGGTCAGCAAAAAGCGTTTTACGTATTCGAGTTCCGATTTAAGGATACGGCCATCGGCTTTCATGATGGCTGCAATCAGCACCAGAAGGCTTACCTTGAAGTCGCCTTCCTGGGTAGGGGTGAAGCCCTTGTATTCGTACTCGCCCCGGTTCATGCTGTCGAATATGGATCCGAACACAAAGCCGAGTATCCCGCCTATGGGGCCTCCCAGGGCCCAGCCCAGTCCGCCGCCTATCCATTTGCCAAACGATGAGAAGTTCATGATTGAACTTTTAGGTATACGATAAACTTTTTTAAATCAAAGTGTCTTTGCTTGCTGCGTTTGCTGCATTAACCAGGTACTGCAGGTGTCACACAGGGTGCAAAGGTATTAAAAGATTATTCATGCAGGCCGTGCCGGAGGGCCTTTGATTTTTGCTTTTTCGCTGAATTATTGAAATACAAAAGCCGGAACCTGTATTTGATCTGGTTCCGGCTTTTCCTGCGAATTATCTGCGGTCAGCGCTTAGCGGAGGTTCTCCGATTCAGGCAGTCCGTATTCTTCTTCCATGCGGATGTCAAGCTTTTCAAGGGCATCCAGCACCGGGTTGTAGATTTCAGGGATTACCGGGCGGAATACGCCTTTTACGTTGATTTCGCCTTTCAGGATCATCTCAACGCCTATGGCTGCCGGAAGGGCAACGGTGCGTGCAATGGAAGTGTCGGTAGCGGGTGTGCCGAAGTCGAGCATGCGTGAGCGGATCACCTCTTTGCTGCCGCCGGGATACGATGCCAGGAAGGTATGCTGCATTACCACCATGTCGCGTTCGTTATGACCGAGCTCCATTTTGCTTATCATCAGGTCGCTGGTAACTTCAAACGGGGAGTCTTCGCCCCGGCCCATGGGTTGGTCTTCAAACAATCCCAGCCATTCCATGGCCTTGATCGCATGCGCATTTGCATCGAGCTTCAGATAAGCGGCTACTTTAGCCTTAATGTCGGCCGAACTTCCGGCACCAATCTGATGCGCCATGAAACCGGCGTAAGTGAGCCCGCTCATGTCAAATTTATCGTATGAGATCAGGTTAAGCTGCTTCATGGCATCGATGCTTTCGCACCATCCCTGGAAACGGAAGGTGCCGCGCATCATGGTTTTAGTTTCAGGAATACCGTAGATGTCGATGTATGAGATGGAGTCGCGGTTCGGATAAACCTCGAGCATCCCTACATTGGTGAAATCAACCTTCAAAGGATTTTTGAAGAGGTTCTGCGTGGGAACGTCAATTACTTTACCGTACCTCAGGTATTTTGCATCGTTGTTGCCGGCCATAACCACGCCTTTCGGACTCCATGAGAATTTGTACATGAAGGGATTGTTCGCAGCTTCGGGTGCAGGAAGGGCTCCGCAAATGGAGTAGAACTCTTCAATTTTGCCGTTACGGGCGCGCACGTTGTCGATGATGCGCATGGCCGACATATGGTCGATGCCCGGGTCGAGTCCCAGTTCGTTCAGTATGATGATGCCGGCTTCTTTAGCCTGTGCATCCAGTGCCTGCATCTCCGGTTTTACGTAAGAGGTGGTTACCATGTTCTTCCTGTGCTTCAGGCAGTATCTGGCAACAAGCAGGTGATGGGCATAGGGCAGGAGGCTGACCGAAAGGTCGTGTTCGGCTACCATACGGTCGAGTGCAGCTTCGTCTTCAACGGTCCATGCAACGGCAGCTCCGTTCGGATGACCCGAAATCATGGCTTCTGCCTTCGATTTGGTGCGGGTAGCAACGGTAACGTGAATTCCTTTCCCCAGCAGGTGGGTAACGATGGGCTTTACCACGAGTCCGGCGCCCAGAATAAGTACTTTCTTCATTTTATGTTTACATTTAAGGGTTATTTTTTTACCGCAAAATCACGGAGACACATAGTTTTTTTTCGGAAACAGACAAAATTTAAACAGTGCAGTTAAAATTGCCGGAGCCTCCGTGATTTGATGTCGCGCAGCCTGCGTTCGCTTATTTCAGGTGGTTTTCGATGTATTTGAAATCGTGCGTGAGTTCTCCGTTGTGCAGAATGAGGGCTTTTTTGATTGCCCTTGGCAGATCCAGGTCTTCAAACTCCTCGCTGAAGTCACAGTCGGCGATGGGTTTCACGAAGTTGATCAGTGCATCGGCGAATCCGCTGCTCGAATCGCGTGGCAGTTCACTGGGGAGAATATCCACGGCCATCACCAGCATTCCGTTGCCCTTGTGACCCATCACAGGTTGACGGGTTGCCGGGTTGTAAACAAAGATGGGGTCTTCGATTTCGGTACCCTTGTGGGTAATTTCGATGCTGCCGTCGGGGTCGCAGGTTACGTCGCCGATTACCGTCAGCCTGGGTGTTCCTTCAGCAAATGCCTTCTCCAGGTAGTCTTTGGTGATCAACCTGGGGTATCGGGCATCCCAGTACATACAGTTCATCAGCACCGACAGATGCGGGATGTATTTTTCAAAGATGCTGTGATAGCTTTCGGGGTGACCGTAGTAATCGTGAAGGTCGAATTCAAGTCCTTCGTTGTGCGCTGAAAGGTGCTCCTCGCGGAAGACCGTTTTGTACAGAAGGTTGTTGGGAAGGTAGTCGCGCTGACTAAGGTCGATTAATTTTTCGGGTGAGATTTCCTTAACGGGAAGAAGGCCAAGGATTTCCTGTGCCCCTTGTGAGACGTTGCCGTAGCCGGTAAATCCGAAGGTCATCGGGCGGAGTGCTGCCGGAAGTCCTTTTTCCGCAATTTCCTGACCCACCTCTGAAATTACCTTTTTAGCATCTTCGAGCGAGGCATAATGATGAGCCTGAGTAATTTTCAGGAAGGGGGTTTCGTATCCGTATTCCCTAAGGCGCAGCCCAAGCGACCACAGGGAGTTGATCATTCCTGCCAGTCCTGCGTATTTGCCGAAAAAGATAAGCCGGCGTCCCTGCTCATCCACGATTTTTTCGTAGTCGATTAGATTGCAACCCATCTCCATCATACGTTTCAGCATGGGCATGTTATATGGCTGGCCCTTGATTACGTGCGAAAAGAAAACATAGGTCTTGCCCGGTTCAAAGAAATCGATCGGCATCTCTTTAACGCCGAGGATAACCGAACATTCGCCCAGATTGTCGCTGATTCGTGCGCCTGCCTGGCGGTATTCGTCGTCGGTAAATACCCTTTTCGGGGATGTCTGAACGATGATGTCGAGTTGCTTGCCCTTAATAAGTCTTTCAACATGGCGCGGTG
>JALHHH010000047.1 GCA_022837485.1 Bacteroidales bacterium | reverse complement strand
GTACCTGAATGAAATTACCAACCAAGCCCAAAAGATGATTGAAAAAATAGGGTTGACTATCCAGGAGGATAATACGTAATTCTTTCCAGGTTAGAGTTTGAATGGAAGCTTGATCGAATACAAGATACTGCATTATGGCATTGATTCACTGCGCTATACATACGACCAATTTTCGATACAGGCTTTAAATGGCACCATATACAGTTCAGGACAAACCGCTGGTTTGTCAAGTATCCGAACTCATCATTTGACAGATTCAATTCAGCAATTTTACAACTTGAATGATGGCGATGAAGGAAATGCTAATTGTCTGGCATGGATGCAGGATAGTACTATTGTTATTTCTGAAACTGATATATTTTACCCCCCGCCAACTTACGATTGGCAGGTAAATGTAAAAATTATTGACACCCTGGGAAATATATTATTTTCCCGAGCCCTGTTTGAAAGTCTGATAGGGCCCGGCTATTATGTCAGTACCACTCATGACAATAAAATCCTCGCCACAGGCAGCGCCGAAGAAAACCCGTATGGCCCCATGCTTCAAACTTACCTTTTTAAACTCACCTCCACCCTCGAAGACGATGTGTATGACCCCACCCCGCGGGTGTACGACTATGCCTGCCCCGGCGGTGTAGCTCCGCACGATACCATCGGTATGGAACAGTGTGATATTGTGGTAAGTGCAGCCCACCTTGCCACCCTGCCCGATATAGCGGTTATGGAGGTTTACCCCAACCCGGTAAACGATGTATTTCAGGTGCGGTTGCCGGAGTTTATTGCCATCCGAAACAACAACAAAGGTTTAAATACCGCCCTTTACCAAAGCAACTACCAGCAGCAAAGCACCTTGCAGGTTTTTGATCTGAGTGGCAGATTTATTTCTGAACAAAAACTTACTCAGGGACAGTTGGTGGCACAGTTCGACGCATCACGCTGGGTGCCGGGGATGTATTTGCTGCGATTGGTTTATAAAGAAAAGACGGTGGGAAGCGCGAAGGTGGTGAAGTGAAGTCGGCCCTTCGGCTCCGCTCAGGGACCGAGGTCGGAGGTCGGTCGGATGAAAGAAGTATGAAGTAAGAAGTAAGAGGTTAGACAATGTATTTGCTGTTGGCTGATGGCTGAAATCCGAACCGGAGCGAAGCGGAGTTCACCGAAGGAAATTCCGAAATCCGGAATCTGAAATTCCTGTAAATCATGTTAATCCTGTCTGATAATTTGACAAAGAGAGGTTTCAATGAATAGCGCGAAGGTGGTGAGGTAGGCTTGAGGTCAGAGGTCAGAGGTCCGAAATCCGAAATCCGGAATCTGAAATTCCTGTAAATCCTGTTAATCCTGTCTGAAAATTTGAAAGAAAGGTTTCAATGAATAGCGCGAAGGTGGCGAAGTAGGCTTGAGGTCAGAGGTCCGAAATCAGAAATCCGAAATCGGAATCTGAAATCCGGAATCTGAAATTCCTGTAAATCCTGTTAATCCTGTCTGACAATTTGAGAAAGAGAGGTATCAATGAATAGCGCGAAGGTGGTGAGGTGAAAACAAAGATCGCCTGTTACATAAGTATGAAGAAACAGGATGACATGAGAAAACAGTGGTCAGGAGTCAGATGCATGAAACAGAGTTTTTGACTGAACAGCCCCACACACTGCAAATCCGGAGTGCAGCAGGATACCGAAAATTATTGTTCCGGTATCCGGAAAAATATCCGAAGCCTGAATCATTTTGGGAAATCCCAATTCTTCATGCATACTATCCCGAAAATTAACAACTGCATCCTGTGACCTGGTTTTTCAGTCACACGGGTTGATAATGCGTGATTACTTTCAAAATATACGTTTCATCCGCTTTAATATCAGGATTTTTCCTAATTTTGCCCCTCTTTTGGGAATAGCCTGTAACTACTTTTAAATTAATGAAGAAATATCCTGAATACAAGCAACTTAACCTCACCTCCATCAGCAAGGAAGTGCTGAACAGGTGGGAAGAAGAAAATGTGTTTAAGCAAAGTCTGGAAATCCGCAAAGAGAGCCGTCCGTACATTTTTTACGAAGGACCGCCCTCTGCCAACGGAACTCCCGGCATTCACCATGTGATGGCCCGTGCCATCAAGGATATTTTCTGCCGTTACAAAACCATGAAGGGTTTCCTGGTGAACCGCAAAGCCGGCTGGGACACCCACGGGCTGCCCATAGAGATTGCCGTTGAAAAAACCTTGGGCATCACCAAGGAAGATATCGGGAAAAAGATTTCGGTGGATGAATACAACAAAGCCTGCCGCAAGGAGGTGATGAAGTACAAGGATATGTGGGACGACCTTACCCGCCGCATCGGTTATTGGGTGGACCTGGATCATCCGTACATCACCTTCGACAATAAGTATATTGAATCGGTATGGTACCTGCTTTCGAAGCTTTATGAAAAAGGCCTGCTTTACAAGGGCTATACCATACAGCCATTCTCCCCTGCTGCCGGTACGGGCCTCAGCACCCACGAGCTGAACCAGCCCGGCTGCTACCGCAACGTGAAAGACAACACGGTTGTGGCACAGTTCAAAGTAATCAGCAACACCCGGTCAGAAAAGCTGTTCAGCGATATTCACGGAGAGCTCTTCTTCCTGGCTTGGACCACCACCCCCTGGACCCTGCCCAGCAATACCGCCCTTGCCGTCGGCAAAGACATTGAGTACCTGAAGGTGAAAACCTTCAATCCCTATACCGGCCTGCCGATCACGGTAATCCTTGCAAAAGACCTTTTCGGGAAGTACTTCCCCGAAAAGAATGCGGAACTGAAGCTGGCAGATTATGAAGCCGGACAAAAAGCCATCCCATTTGAAGTCTGCGGCAGCCACAAAGGCAGTGAACTTGAGGGCATCCGCTATGAGCAACTGCTTCCGTATGCCCAGCCTGCCGAAGGCGACGCCTTCCGCGTGGTTACCGGCGATTTCGTTACCACCGAGGACGGTACCGGTATCGTGCACATTGCACCCAGCTTTGGCGCCGATGACTTTAAAGTGGGCAAACAAAACGGAATCGGAGCGCTTACACTGGTCGACCGCCAGGGCCGTTTTACGGAAGAGATGGGAGAATTTGCAAGTCGTTACGTCAAGGCGGAATACGCGCCCGATTACGATCCCACCAAAGAAGACAACGTTGATATCGACATCATCGTCAAGCTGAAAAAAGAAAACCGGGCCTTCAAAACGGAGAAATACGAACACTCTTATCCGCATTGCTGGAGGACGGACAAGCCCATCCTCTATTACCCGCTCGACAGCTGGTTTATCCGCACCACCGCTTACCGCGACAAGATGCTGTCGCTGAACAGAACCATTAACTGGAAGCCTGAGGCTACCGGCACCGGCCGATTTGGCAACTGGCTCGAAAACCTGGTTGACTGGAACCTCAGCCGTTCGCGCTACTGGGGAACCCCTCTGCCCATCTGGGTGAGTGAAGACAAAACGGAAGAGCTCTGCATTTCATCGGTGGCACAACTCAAGGCGGAGATAGAGAAATCGTTGGCTGCCGGATTTATGAAGGAAAACCCGCTGGCGGCCTATATACCCGGCGATAACTCGGAAGAAAACTACAACACCTTCGACCTACACCGGCCTTACGCCGACGATATCGTGCTGGTTTCCCCGTCAGGAAAACCCATGCACCGCGAAACCGACCTGATTGATGTATGGTTCGATTCCGGCGCCATGCCGTTTGCACAGTTTCACTATCCTTTCGAAAACAAGGAAACCCTCGACCGCTATTTTCCGGCCGATTTTATCGCGGAAGGCGTTGACCAGACCCGCGGATGGTTCTTTACCCTCCATGCCATTGCAACCATGGTATTCGATTCGGTATCGTTCAAAACGGTGGTTTCAAACGGGCTTGTGCTTGACAAAAGCGGAAACAAGATGTCGAAACGCCTGGGCAATGCCATCGATCCCTTCGACACCATCGAGAAATACGGCCCCGATGCCACCCGCTGGTACATGATCACCAATGCCCAGCCCTGGGACAACCTGAAATTCGACCTGGAAGGCGTGGCCGAAGTACAGCGGAAATTCTTCGGAACGCTTTACAACACTTACAGCTTCTTTGCTCTTTACGCCAACATCGACGGATTTACCTATGCCGAGCCGGAAGTTGAGCTGCATGACCGCCCTGAAATTGACCGCTGGATACTTTCGGAACTGAACAGTCTGATCAGTGCTGTTGACGGTTATTACGACGACTACGAGCCGACCAAGGCCGGGCGTGCCATTGCCGATTTTGTGGATGAGCACCTCAGCAACTGGTATGTAAGGCTTTCGCGTCGCCGTTTCTGGAAAGGCGAGTACTCGACCGACAAGATTTCGGCATACCAGACGCTGTATAAATGCCTCGAAACCGTGGCAATACTATCGGCACCCATTGCACCTTTCTTCAGCGAACGGCTGTTTACCGACCTTAACGGCATCACCGGGCGCAACCGGGCCACTTCGGTTCATCTGGCCGACTTCTGTGTGGCCGATCACAGCCAGATCGACAAGGAACTGGAAGAGCGCATGCAGCTGGCCCAGCGCATCTCGAGCATGGTGCTTTCGCTCCGGAAGCAGCACCGCATCAGGGTGCGTCAGCCGCTAAGCCGGATTATGATACCCGTGAGCGGCGCGCATCAGCAAGCGCAGATAGATGCCGTGAAAAACCTGATTCTTTCCGAAGTTAACATCAAGGATATAGAATACATCTCCGGAAGCGGCATCCTGGTAAAGAAAATAAAACCCAACTTCAAGGCGCTGGGACCCCGTTACGGCAAACTCATGAAACAGATTGCCGCGGCGCTCTCCGTTGCCGGACAGGATGAAATCAATGCCTATGATACGCATCAGACCCTGACCCTGAACATTGAAGGTGAACAGGTCAGCCTGATTGCCGGAGATGCCGATGTAATCACCGAGGATATTCCCGGATGGGTGGTGGCCACCGAAGGCAATTTAACCGTGGCCCTCGACGTTACCATCACCGATCAGCTCAGGGACGAAGGATTGGCCCGTGAACTGGTCAACCGCATACAGAATATCCGCAAGGATAAAGACTTCGAGGTAACCGATAAAATCAGGCTCGAAATCGAGAAAAACAACGGGCTTACCACAGCCCTGAGTAATAATTATTCGTATATTTGTTCAGAGACCCTGGCGGACTCACTTGTAGATGTTGTTTCGATCGATCCGGAGAAACGCATTGTTGTTGAACTCGCCGACGACCTGCAGGCAGCAATCAGCGTGGAACGCATTGGCTGAATGTCAGACAACAGGACTTTGAACCAAAAACCACCAAGGCCATGAAAAAGCAAGAATCGCAGGATGAAAATGTAAAAAACCGGTATTCAGACGAAGAACTGGAAGAATTCCGCCAGATCATCCTGGCTAAACTGGAAAAAGCCCGTAAGGATCTCAAAATGCTGACAGAAGCCTTTGCCAACAGCAATGAGCACGACATCAGCGATACCTCCCCCACTTTCAAGGTGCTGGAAGAAGGCTATCAGGTAAACTCCAAGGAGGAAAACAGCAAACTGGCTGCCCGGCAGGATAAGTTTATCAAGGCGCTCGAAAATGCATTGATCCGTATTGAAAACAAAACCTACGGAATATGCAGGGTCACCGGAAAGCTGATTTCCAAAGAACGCCTGCGGATAGTTCCTCATGCCACACTCAGCATTGAAGCCAAGCTAAATCAGCCCAGGTAATAGG
Source organism: Bacteroidales bacterium (assembly GCA_022837485.1). Taxonomy (GTDB): domain Bacteria; phylum Bacteroidota; class Bacteroidia; order Bacteroidales; family Lentimicrobiaceae; genus Lentimicrobium. The sequence continues at coordinate 15,510 of JALHHH010000047.1, read as the reverse complement.
TAACACTTATGTTTTCAGGCATTTCATATCGTATAATGACCTGCCGGGCATACCGTGTGCCTGTAATGACCGGCTGCCATTCCTTATGCATGCAAACCAGTTAGGCCTTGAAAAAATCGTTAACCATAGTAGGAATCATCCTGCTTATCGACCAGTCGGTTAAGTTCTGGATAAAAACCAATATGAGCCTTGGCCAGGAGTTTAAAATCCTGGGTGATTGGTTTATTATTCATTTTACCGAAAACCCGGGAATGGCATTCGGCCTGGAATTCGCCGGCGAATACGGCAAACTGGTTCTCAGCATCTTCCGGATTATTGCGATTATCGGTATACTTTATTACCTGTGGATGATAACACGCAAAAAGGTTCATACCGGATTGCTCGTCAGTCTCTCGCTGGTGCTGGCAGGAGCAATGGGTAATGTGATCGACAGCGCATTTTATGGCATGCTGTTCAGCAGCAGCAATTATTTTGAAGCGGCACGTTTCCTGCCTGCGGAAGGCGGATATGCCACATTCCTGCACGGGAAGGTGGTGGATATGCTGTACTTCCCCATTATTCAGGGTTACTATCCTTCCTGGATACCCTGGCTGGGCGGTAATGAGTTTATTTTCTTCAGACCGGTGTTTAATATTGCCGATTCATCGATAACCATCGGCGTTATTCTGATGATACTTTTTCAGAAAAAATTCTTCCAGCCGGAACAAAATCCGGAAACGGTGGTGGTAACCAATGATGAAGAAGCGGTTGTCACACAGCAGGAAACCGATTAATCGCCTGTCCCGGAACAACAGGCGGAATATAGTCGGACTTTACTATCACGGGAAATGTTAATAAATCAGGGATTCCTCTCCGGTTCTTCCTTCGGGAAAGTGTATTCTTTTCTGATATTTTCCATAAGGTCTTCGAGTTCCCAGGCATCTTTAAGTAAAAAATCCCCGATGCGGGTACGGCGGAGGGCTGTCAGGTGTGCCCCGCTGTTTAATGCCTGACCAAAATCGCGGGCAATCGAACGGATGTAGGTGCCTTTGCTGCAGCTGATCCGGAAATCCACCTCCGGCATCTGAATCCGGGTAATTTCAAATTCACGGACGTTAACCGGACGTGCTGACAATTCAGGATCCTTATCTTTTCGTGCAAATTTGTATGCTCTTTTCCCGCCGATTTTGATGGCAGAAAACACTGGAGGTATCTGCATGATATCGCCGGTAAGGCTCTCTGCCGCCTGCCGGATCATTTCAGGAGTAATGTGGGACGTTTCAAAGGTTTGATCCGTTTCGTGCTCAAGATCGAATGAAGGCGTGGTTGCACCCAACCGGAAAGTGCCGGTATATTCCTTTTCCTGTCCCTGAAATTCTTCGATACGCTTGGTAAATCTGCCCGTACAAACGATGAGCAGTCCGTCGGCCAGGGGATCGAGCGTACCGGCATGTCCCACCTTGATTTTCTGTATTCCGCACTGCTTGCGCAGAAAGTAACGAAAACGGTTGATAACATCAAACGATGACCATTTCAGCGGCTTATTGATCAGCAGAACTTCCCCATCTTCGAAACGACTGCTCATCAGGCAATATTTAAATCGTAACCAAGAGCAATCATGATCAGAATTGCCAGTCCCACCAGGATGCGGTAATACCCGAAGACTCTGAAACCATACCTGGTAAGAAAACGGATAAAAGATCGGATGGCAATCATTGCCACAACAAATGCCACGGCATTACCAATCAGGAGAATATCTATATTTTCCGGGGTGATGGTTTTATAATTCTGCATCAGTTTATACCCTGCTGCGGCGAACATGGTAGGAACAGCCAGAAAAAATGAGAACTCGGCGGCTGTTTTGCGGTCGAGTTTCTGCGACATCCCCCCAATAATTGTTGCGGCCGACCGGGAGACCCCGGGAATCATGGCAATGCACTGAAAAAGCCCGATCTTAAATGCCGTCGGATAAGTAATGGTTTGATCGGCAGCTGGTTTACTGAACCACTTATCCACAAAAACAAGTACAACCCCTCCCAGCACCAGCATAATGGCCACTACCGCCACATTTTCGAGCATAGAGTCGATAAAATCGCCTGCCAGAAGACCGATAACAGCGGCAGGAATAAAGGCAACAAAGAGTTTATAGTAAAACTGCAGGCTCTGCAAAAAGCGCTTCCAGTAGAGGACAACCACCGACAGGATGGCTCCGAATTGAATGTTGACGGTAAAAGCTTTTACGAAATCATCGATCTCCATCCCGAGCAACTCCTGGGTTATGATCATATGGCCTGTGGAAGAGACGGGAAGGAACTCGGTAATACCTTCGACAATCGCAACGATAATGGCCTCAAAAACAGACATTGCTTAGTCGCGCGGTTTTTTCATGATTGCGAAAATCTCAATCACATACCCGACCAGAATCAGGAGGGGAGCCAGGGTAAGCCGTTGAAAATTAAACATTCCTTCGTTGAAAACGTATGGATCTTCGGATCCTCCTCCGACCATAAGGATAAAGCCCAGTGCCAGTACCGCCAGTCCGATCAGCATAATCCTGTAATTCTCACGGCCAAAGGCAAACTGCATGGCCTTATCGCCCGCGGCCTGTATTTTTTTTGGGGCAGCTTCCTTGTCTGATTTCTTTGCATTCATTGTTCCCGATTTTAGAACATCTGTTATTAACGTTACCACATTTTTTCTTTCTCCACGGAGTGCGACAGCCGGGTACTCTTCCCGCGAAGTGCTTTAATAAAGACGATCCTGGCTGATCCGTAAGAATTTTCGTACTGCAAAAAAGGTAGAAACACCGGTTATCAGCAAGCCCAGTGCGGTTACAATTCCAAACAGCGAAAGAAACATATCGATATCCTGAAGGTCGACCAGCTCTGGCAAAGCACGGCGTGAGAAGTACAAAACAAGACCGAGCAGCACAATTGCGACCAGGGCACTCAGAAATCCGTGCAGCAGGCTCTTTAGCAGAAAAGGCTTTCGGATAAATCGCTGCGTGGCACCCACCAGCTGCATGCTTCGTATGATAAACCGTTTGCTGTATACGCTGAGGCGGATGGTGTTGTTGATCAGCGCAATGGAGATAAGCAGCAGTACTGTTGTGAATGCAAGAATCACGATGCTGATCCTCCGGATATTCTGATTTACCAGCTCCACCAACGATTTATGGTAGAAAACCTCCTTCACGATGGGATTGGCAATCAAACGGTCTTCGAGCATCTTAAGACTGTCGTTGTTGGCATAGGCAGCTTTCAGCCTGATGTCGATAGACGCCAGCAAAGGGTTATATCCCAGGAAGTCTACAAAATCCTCCCCCAGCTCTTTGGTAAGGTCCTCGGCCGCTTTTTCGCGGGTTATGTACTCAGTGGATTTGACAAAATCTTCAAGGTCCAGCTTTTTCTGGAACTCTATGATGCCAGCCTCCTTTACCTCCTCTTTAATGATAACCGAGAAACCGATGTTTTCCCTTACATAATTGGAGAGTTTCTGTGCATGCAGCACAATAAGACCAAGCAGGCCAAGCATAAACAGCACCAGCGAAATGCTGATGATGGTAGTGGCGGTGGAGGTTTGCAACCGCCTGCGGCTTATTTTTTCGTCCTTGTTCGACATAGACAGTATAGTGGTTGCGAAAGTAAGAAAAATTACTACAGCATAGGAAGGATTGTGAAAAAGCCTGCAGCCTGAAAAGTTAAACCAGTATGAACATAATGCTCTGGAAAAGATTTCATTTTAATAACCAACAGAGTATACAATTACTCCTTTTTCTTTCAGTTCCACAACCATTTTCGAATAATTATCTTCGTTGACTCTGCTCAGTGCTGCGGCTGTGATCGCCGGATTATAACTCAGAAAATAGGTTCCGAAATAAGCAGAAGTATAAAATAAAACCGCTACCGGATTTGTTTTCAGCTTATCTATTTCAGCCTGAGAAAAAATCTGAATGTCGCCCGCTCCATGGTAAATTTTTGACTCCTTGTCAAGTTCCCGGACGGATTGAATTCTGGTATAATCAAGATTCCCGATACTTATGGCTTTGGTGGCATAAAATTCAGGAATCGAATCGTTCTTGATGACAAATATTTCGGTGATAAACTCAAGGTCCCATTTATAGCCCAGATTCTCATAATATGGCAACAGACTCTCAGGAAACCTGTTTTTCCATACGGTAGTATCAAGCACACCATTCAGCCAGACTTCATTCCACTTGACATATCCGGTAATACTCTGGCCGGTTTTCATGGTTATCTCAACTTTACGGAGTTCCCAGCACGAAATGCACTGAGCATTTGCAACATTTAAACCAAATGCCAGAACGAGAAACAATACAATGCGCATCATAATTATGTAGTTTAGAAAAGTTACGGCTTCTGATGTCAGGAAAAATGCTTTACCTGCAGCGAAGTAAATCCTCGATAAAAGTAAGAATTTCCCGTCAAGACAAACATTTCCGCATTGAGCGGGATTTATTTATTTTAACACACCGTTTCACTACGCCCACATTCTTCTGCCTGGAGTGAAGTGACTGTCGGAAAATTCAGTTCCTCTCTTTAGTATCTTGTAAGTATAAAAATGATTCTTTTATGGCCCGGTTTCAGACGGGGCAAATTATCTATTTTCTTGTGATCTGTTTTACAAGATGTTACAATCTTATCAGGCATTGGTGAGATATTTATAATCGAATGGTATTGTAAATCCGTTAATACGGATTGGCCCTCAAAAGAGTGAGGGAAAATTAGGAACCTTTTTCTGTCGGGCGCATCAGATCCAGAGATGGATTACAGCTAGTTGTACCTTCCATAAAACTCAACGGAGCTATCGTAGAAAACATTTAATTTCCAATACCGATGGTAAGTACTTCCAGAGCCGCTATGTTTAAATTTGTCGGAGACTAAAATTACGCTGTGTCATAGTGAATATAATCCGGATAATCGCAATATCGCCCGACCATGAGTTGCCGGATAACCGGCATGTATATTTCAGGCTAACACCTTAGCAGCTATTGAACTCCCTGTCTCTCACTCCTGCTCCGGTGAAACTATTTCCTTTCAGCAATCTTTCGTAACTTCGCCCCCTCTTAAAACAAAGCATAACCAATGGATTACAACTTCGGGGAAATAGAAAAGAAGTGGCAGAATTTCTGGGCTGTCAACAAAACCTACAAAACGGATATTGATCACAGTAAACCAAAATATTATGTACTCGACATGTTCCCATATCCTTCGGGTGCCGGGCTTCATGTAGGGCACCCGCTGGGATATATTGCTTCCGATATTTATGCACGTTACAAGCGGCTGAAGGGATTTAATGTTTTACATCCCATGGGTTACGATGCTTACGGACTTCCGGCCGAGCAGTATGCCATTCAAACCGGTACGCATCCTGCCGTAACAACGGAAAAGAATATTTCCCGCTACCGGGAGCAGCTGGATAAAATCGGTTTCTCGTACGATTGGGACCGCGAAGTGCGTACAAGCGATCCGGCATATTACAAATGGACACAATGGACCTTTGTTCAGCTTTTCCACTCCTGGTACAACAAAATCACGAATAAGGCGGAGCCTGTCGGCACCCTGATTGCCATATTCGAAAAATCGGGAAATACAGGGGTTGAGGCCGCCTGCAGCGATACTCCGGTATTTACTGCCCGTGAATGGATTTCGATGAATGAACAGCAGCAGCAGCAGGTACTGATGAACTATCGCCTGGCCTACCTGGCCGACACCATGGTAAACTGGTGCCCTGCTCTGGGTACGGTGCTGGCCAACGATGAGGTTAGCGATGGTTTTTCGGTACGCGGGGGGCATCCGGTTGAACGCAAAACGATGAAACAATGGCTGTTGCGCATCACAGCTTTTGCCGACCGCCTGCTCGACGGCCTCAACCGCATCGAATGGCCGGAATCGCTCAAAGAAATACAGCGCAACTGGATCGGACGTTCGGAAGGTTGCTCAGCGGAGTTTGCCATTAAAGGATTCGATCGGAAACTGGAAATATTCACCACCCGTGCGGATACTATGTTTGGAGTAACGTTTATGGTTCTTGCCCCCGAGCATCCGTTTGTTTATGAAATTACAACTCCCGGATGCCGAACCAGAGTGGAGGAGTATGTGCACTGGGCCAAAAACCGCAGCGAACGCGAACGCATGACCGAGGTAAAAAAAGTTACGGGTGAGTTTACCGGTGCCTATGCCGTTAATCCCCTGAGCGGGGAAGAAATTCCCATATGGGTGGCCGATTACGTGCTGATGGGATACGGAACCGGAGCCATAATGGCAGTGCCGGGCCACGACAGCCGGGACTTTGCCTTTGCACGGCATTTCGGATTGCCCGTTCGTCAGGTGGTGTGCCGCAAGGACGAAACACCGGTTGACCCGTCGGAATGGGAAGATTCCTACGACTCCAAAGAAGGGGTAATGATCAACAGCGGCTTCATTACCGGCCTTGAAGTAAAAGAAGCCATTACTGCAACTATCCGGAAAATAGAAGATTTGGGCATAGGCTACGGAAAGGTGAATTTCCGGCTGCGCGATGCCATTTTCAGCCGGCAGCGTTACTGGGGCGAACCTTTCCCGGTTTACTATAAAAACGGAATGCCTTACACTCTGAGAGAAGACGAACTCCCGCTCGAACTTCCGGAAGTGGATGCCTACCTTCCGACCGAAACAGGCGAACCTCCGCTTGCCCGTGCAAAGAACTGGACAACCAAAGAGGGATTTCCTCTCGAAACCAACACCATGCCCGGATTTGCCGGCTCCAGCGGTTACTACCTCCGCTACATGGATCCCTGCAACGAGAAGGAATATTTCTCAAAAGAAGCCAGCACCTACTGGAAAAGCGTGGATTTGTACATGGGAGGAGCCGAACATGCCACCGGCCACCTCATTTACGCACGTTTCTGGAACAAATTCCTCTTTGATATTGGCTTAGCCATTGAAGATGAACCGTTTAAAAAGCTCATCAACCAGGGAATGATTCAGGGACGTTCCAATTTTGTGTACAGGGTAACGGGCACCAATAAGTTTGTAAGCTACAACCTTAAAAAAGATTATGAGGTTCAGGCCATTCATGTTGATGTGAACATTGTTCACAACGACGTACTCGACGTAGAAGCATTTATCCGCTGGCAGCCGCAGTTCGAAGGAGCCGATTTCGTGCTTGAAGACGGGAAATACATTTGCGGCTGGGAAGTAGAGAAGATGTCGAAATCGAAGTACAACGTACAGAATCCCGATGACCTGATAGAACGTTACGGAGCCGATACCCTGCGTTTGTACGAAATGTTCCTGGGTCCGCTGGAACAGTCGAAGCCCTGGGATACCAACGGTATAGAAGGTGTTTTCCGGTTTATCCGTAAACTCTGGAAACTTTACCACGATTTCGACAACAACTTCATTGTGGGCGATGGCGCCCCAACGGCTGCGGAACTCAAAGTACTGCACCGTACGATTAAAAAAGTGCAGGACGATATTGAACGGTTCTCGTTCAATACTGCAGTGAGTTCGTTTATGATCTGTGTGAATGAGCTTACCGACCTTAAATGCAGCAACAGAAGCATTCTGAGTGAGCTTGCCGTACTGATATCGCCCTATGCCCCACACATTGCCGAAGAATTATGGAGTTTGCTGGGCAATAAAGAAAGCGTAACGCGTGCATCCTTCCCGCAATTCAATGAAAGTTTCATTGTGGAAAACACCTTCGCATATCCCGTTTCGTTCAACGGAAAGATGCGTTTCAAACTTGAACTGCCGCTGGGCCTTCCGGTTTCCGAAATAGAAAAAGCCGTTATATCCGCACCGGAATCGGCTAAATGGCTTGAAGGAAGACCGCCCAGGAAGATGATCGTGGTACCGGGAAAGATCGTGAATGTGGTGGTGTAACAGGATAGTATCCTTCAAATCCCGCTCTGTCCGAATAACCTGTCATCCGCCAATGCATTCCCAACAGTATTACTCCCAGATCCGGACCCGTTCCGGATCAGGGGTTTCTGTATAATACAGTATTCTACTCCCTTCTTCCTTTTACGAGTAACATTGATCCATTTCATTTGTTAAACAAAAGACAATCCCTGTTTTGGAATGCTTTTTGCAAATCTGTTCCCAAAACTGTTCTGATGAATAAAATAATCGTCATTATATTCACCGCTTTCTTTTGGGTCTCCGGCACAACGGTCAACCACGCTCAGCCATTGAGAAAAATTGAAAATCAGGCATTCACACACGGGGAGAAACTTACTTTCAGAGTTTACTACCAATCCCTGCTTACCGGAAAAGTCACTGCCGGCGAAGCTAGTCTGGAAGTGAAAGGCAGTCCGGTTACCAAAAGCGGAAGAGACACCTACCACATCGTAGGTGCCGGCCAGTCGAAAGGTGCTTTTAACCTGTTTTTTAAAGTGGATGACCGTTTTGAGACATTTATCGACCGTGAAGCAATAATTCCCTGGTATTTTATCCGGAGGACGCGCGAAGGCGGTTACAAAAAAGATGATGAAGTTACCTTCAGGCAAAACAACGGACTGGCAATCAGCAGGAATGCAGTCAAAAAAATTCCGGTAAATACCCAGGACATTCTATCGGTGTTTTATTATGCCCGCACCCTAGACATTTCTGACGTAAAGCCAAACGAATCCTTTCCACTTTCGTTTTACCTCGACGACAGCCTGTACGTATCCAAAATCGTTTTTCTGGGACGCGAACAACTGAAAACCGAACTTGGCACCTTCAATTGCCTGAAATTTAAACCAATGGTAATCAAAGGGGAAGTATTCAGCGAACCCTATCCCATGGAATTGTACATCACCGACGATCTCAACCGCCTACCGGTAATGGTAAAATCGGCCGTTATCGTTGGCTCCGTAAAAATGGAACTCGTAAGTTTTGAAGGTGTGAGAAATCCTGTGACGGCACGCATTACGCAGGGTAACGGGAACGGAGCGGCTTCAAAAAAATAGAAAAAGCATATGGAAATATGCGTTACCTTGCATCATACAACGTGTTCCTTTTGAAGGAAATAATCCATAATTAACCGGGTTTCTGCCTTGAAAACAATCATCCTTACCCATGAAAAAAAATATAATTACGGCTTTCAGCCTTATGCTGACGCTGGCAGTTGCTTCAGCCCTGACATCCGGATTTTCGGTTTTTACAGCCGGAATAAAAAATAACCAGACGATGGAATTCACCGGCCGACAAAAAGATATCTGGAAAACAGTGGACTCCCTGGCAGCGCAGGGACTTCCGCAGTCGGCTCTGGATCTGGTGAATGCCTACCTTCCGGAAACGGAAAAAGAAGGCAATATGCCGGAATTTCTGAAGGCCTCTATATATCAATTAAGGCTGCGCAGCGATTTTGAAGAAAATTACATTGAAAATTACATAGGTGAAACAGAGAAAAATCTGTCCACAAAATCGGAGCCTGCCCGTCAGGTGCTGAGTTCCATTCTGGCTGAGCTTTACTGGCAGTATTATCAGCAAAACCGCTACCGCATCCTCGACCAGACGGTAATGCAAAACGATCAGTCCACCGACATTGTTGCCTGGGATGCCCGGCGCTTTGTGGTGAAGGTTTCTCAGCATTACCATGCCTCTCTCGCTAATACCGCTCTGCTGCAGTCGGTTTCCCTGAAAGGATACGATCCCATACTGTTGACAGCCGAAGGATCGAAAAAATTCCGGCCAACGCTGTATGACTTCCTGGCACACAGGGCCATCGATTTCTTTATGAATGACGAAGTCTCTCTAACCCGCCCTGTGAGGCCTTTTACGATGCAGGATCCCGGACTGCTGGCCGAATCCGATGTGTATACAGAGCTTCCAATAGTTACGTCCGACACCCTTTCCTTTTATTATCAGGCATTACAGATCGCGCAGGCGGTGGAAAAATTCCACAGCGGCTCCGGCGATCCCTTTCCACTGCTGGATGCTGCTCTTAAGCGCCTCGATTTTGTAAGAACCAAAGGGAATATCACAGAAGCCGACAGCCTGTACCTGGCTACCCTGCTCCGGCTGGAGGAAAAATACAGGGGACAAGCGGTTGCCGCCGATATAATCGAAAAAATTGCCCGCTTCTGGCAGGGGAATGAAGAGGTTTTAGAAGTCATGGAAGAGAAAACCGCCGGCAGTTATGTGATTGCCCGCGAATGGTGCCTGAAGGCCATCGAACAATACCCGGACAGCGATGGAGCAAAAAACTGTAAACTTATTCTTAATTCCATCGAGGCGCCTTCGCTGAATATCACCCTTGGCAGGGAAGTGGTTCCCGGCAGGGAATTCCCGATGCTGGTCAATTTCAGAAATATACCACAGCTTTGGTTCAGGCTGATAAAACTGGACTACGACGAAAATGCAAATCTGAAACAGGAACTTTACAGTGAACGTACCACTGAAAAATACCTGAAACTAAAACCGCTTAAAGAGTGGACCGTACGGCTCCCCGAAACCGGAGATTACAAAAGCCACAGCGCTGAAGCAATTCATCCGGCCACCGAGGCGGGATATTACCTCCTGATTGTATCTTCTAACAGCGATTTCGATCCGAAAAGCAACCCTGTTGCCATGCAGGACTTCTGGTCGTCGGCCCTCAGCTATGTAAACCGGAGAAATACCGATGGTTCGGGCGTTTTCAGGATACTGAACCGGGAAACGGGCGAACCTGTGAAAGATGTTAAAGTTCAAACCTTTACACGTGAGTATAATTACCAGACCCGCAGAAACGAACGAAAAAACGGGGATGTTTACCACAGCGATGCGGAAGGTATGTTCCTGGTGAAAAATACCGGCGAACGAAATTACAGGAACCTCTCTTTCGACTTCACCCTGAAGAATGACCGACTGGTAGCCGCGAACTATTTTATGCCATACCGCGAAGGCCGTCAAAATACCGGTGAAAAAACGCGAACCTTCCTTTTTACAGACCGGTCTTTATATCGTCCGGGACAAACAATTCATTTTAAGGGAATAGTTGTTGGAACGGAAGAGGACAACAACCGGATTATAACAGACTTTAAATCAACGGTTACGCTTTTTGATGCCAATGGGCGGGAGCTATCGTCGCTCGAAATGACGTCGAACAAATACGGTTCGTTCAGTGGTTCGTTCGTACTTCCGGTTTCAGGTTTGGGCGGGCAGTACCGCATCGACACCAGGAACGGAAGTACCTGGTTTAACGTAGAGGAGTACAAAAGACCAAGGTTTGAAGTGAAATTTCAGCCAATAAAAGGCAGTTACAGGCTGAATGAAACGGTTACCGTTTCGGGCAATGCCGAAAGTTATACCGGAGTTCCGGTAAGCGGTGCTGCAGTCAGCTATCGAGTGGTACGTTCGGTTTCATGGCCTTTTTTCAGGTTCGGATGGGGTTTCCGGCCTTTTCACCGGCCCGAGAGTGAAATTGCCAACGGAATCCTTACGACGGAAGCAGACGGCACATTTTCGATTCGTTTTACTGCTCTGCCCGATCCGCAGGCACATTGGAAAAACAATCCGCTTTTCACGTACACCATTTATTCGGATGTAACCGATATCAACGGGGAGACCCGTTCGGCGACTACCGTGGTTCAGGTCAGCAACAAAGCGCTGCTGGCAGAACTGTCGGTGCCGGAGATAATCCGTCGTGAAGCAGGTGGCAGTTATAAGTTAAGCACCACCAACCTGAACGGTGAGAAAACCCCGGTTGAGGTTGGCGTGGAGGTATTTACCCTTAGTGAATCTGCCCGTTTCACCCGTCCGCGTACGTGGGGCGTTCCGGACACGGCCATATACACACGCGAGGAGTTTATCCGCAGGTTGCCTTCCGATGTTTATCTGAATGAGGATGAATCGCCGGGCGAAAAGGGAAAATCCATTTTCCGGAAGAACTATCATACGGCAAACGACAGCATGGTCTCCTTCCCGGAAATGGATAAATGGGAGCCGGGCCGTTACCTGATCAGCCTTAGCGCCATGGATGCTTTCGGTGAGCGGGTTATGGTCGACAAAGTAGTTCGGGTTATTTCTACGGAGTCGAAAAAAGCTCCTGTAAATGAAGCTTTGTGGGCTCTTTTGCTCACCCCGGAACCAAAAGCAGGAGAAACGATTCGATTGCTGACCGCTTCTGCAATTAAAAATGCACAATTGTATTTTGAAGTAATGATGCAGGAGAAACCGGTGCACCGGGAGCGTATAAAAATTTCCCGGGCACAGGAAGTGCTAACCTTCCGGATTCCGGAAACGTTTAAGGGAGACATAAAAATCAGCCTGACACTGGTTAACGATAACCGCAGTTACGCGTATTCAACCACTGTAAACGTTCCCGACAGCCGGCATCAGCTCAATGTGGCTTTTGAGACTTTCCGGAGTCCGCTTTTGCCGGGAGGAACCGAGAAATGGAAACTTAAAATCACGGATCCCGGTCAAAAACCGCTGAATGCAGAATTACTGGCCGGGATGTACGATGCCTCACTGGATGCCATTTTGCCGCATAACTGGTATTTCAGCCTTTCGGGTAAGCAATACAATAATCCTGAATGGGAAACCCGCAGTGCCTTTGCCGCCGGCACCGGCTTTACCCTTCCGGGGATGATAAGCGAACCCGTTTATCCGGCAATCCGCGGATACGATGCCTTAAACTGGTTTGGATACGGTATGTTTGGAGGATACCTTCGGGATGCAGGTATGCGCAGCGGACGGATGATGAAAAATGCGGAAGAAACGGTAGTGCTGGAGATGGCTTTTCCCATAACTGCGGATGATGCCGCAGGCCCGATCAGCGAACAGTCATTGGCAGAGTCCGGTCCTGAAAAGCAGGCGCAACCCCCGCAAATAAGGCGCAATCTTAACGAAACGGCATTCTTTTATCCGCACCTTACCACCAATGCGGATGGAGAGGTTATGGTGGAATTTACCGTTCCCGAAGCCCTTACCCGCTGGAATTTCATGGGTCTGGCACATACCGAAGGACTGCGTTACGGCCTTTTCAGCAAGGAAGTAGTTACCCGTAAGGAGCTGATGGTAACTCCGAATCTCCCCCGCTTTTTCCGCGAAAGCGATAAAATGACCATCCAGACAAAAGTCAGCAGCCTGGCAGTTAATCCGGTACAGGGCAGTGCACGTCTAGAGTTGTTTGACGCCCTTACCATGAAACCGGTGGATGCTGTTTTTGGAAATACACTATCATCCAAACCGTTTGAACTGGAACCGTCAGGAAATACCGTTGTGGAATGGGAAATTGCCATACCCGAAGGCCTGGAAGCCGTGATGGTTCGGATAACGGCCGTTGCCGGAAATCACAGCGACGGAGAGGAGGCGATGCTGCCGGTACTCACCAACCGCATGCTGGTTACCGAAACCCTGCCCCTGCCCATCAATGGAAAGGAATCCAGATCCTTTAATTTCAGCAAACTGATTGATCAGTCGGGCGGTAGCAAGACCTTACGGAATCACCGTCTGACGCTCGAATTTACATCAAATCCGGCATGGTATGCGGTACAGGCTCTCCCCTATCTTGCCGAACAAACGGACGAAAACTCCGACGCGGTATTTAACCGTCTGTATGCCAACAGTCTCGCCTCGTATATAGCAAACAGCAGTCCGAAAATCCTTGCCGTTTTCGAAACCTGGAAAAACCTGAGTCCGGATGCCCTGCTTTCGAATCTTGATAAAAATCAGGAGCTGAAAGCCCTGGTGCTGGAGGAAACGCCCTGGCTGATGGAAGGAAAGAATGAATCGGAGCAGAAGCAGCGCATTGCCCTGTTGTTTGATGTAAACCGTATGGCATCCGTGCAGGAGTCAGGAAAGCGCAAGCTTCAGCAGATGCAGTCGGCCAACGGCGGATGGCCGTGGTTTGAGGGAATGCCCGAAAGCCGGTACATTACCCAGCTGGTGATGTCGGGTTTTGGTCGTCTGCACTACCTGAAGGTGATCGATCTGAAGGAGGATAAAGCTTCCCTTGAAATGATCGGACGTGCAAACGGGTATCTGCTCCTTCGGCTGACGGAAGACTACGACCGGATTATGAAGGACCATCCGAAAGACTACGACAAGCTGCATCCCGGGCAGGAACATCTGCAATACCTTTTTGCATCAAGTTATCTGCAGGATGTTATCCGCAAAGATGAAAAAGCTTCGAAGGCGATTGCGTATTTCGGCAACCAGGCCCGCAAATACTGGACTTCGCAGGGCTTGTATGCACAGGGCATGATTGCACTCTGGGCCGGCCGGAGCGGGGATCTGAAAACGGCAAATGCAATCTTGAAATCGCTGCGGGAACGTTCTCTGCAACATCCTGAGCTGGGTATGTACTGGCGCGACAACCGGGGAGGCTATTTCTGGCATCAGGCTCCGGTGGAGACCCAGGCACTGCTGATTGAACTGTTCGAAGAACTTGGCAACGATCCCAAATCCGTTGACCGGATGAAAACCTGGCTTCTGAAGCAGAAACAGACGCAGCACTGGTCCACATCGAGGGCGACCGCCGATGCCGTTTATGCTTTGCTGCTGCGCGGAGGCGACTGGCTGCAGACCGAATCCGGTATAAACGTAACACTGGATGGGAAACCCGTTGAAATAACATCGCGCGACAACAAACCCGAAGCCGGCACGGGTTATGTAAAAACCATCTGGCAGGGAAGTGAAATACAGCCTGGAATGGGCAAAATTGAAGTCATCAAACCGACGGCAGGACCAGCCTGGGGAGCCATGTACTGGCAGTATTTCGAAAACCTTGACAAGATTACGGGGCACGAGAGTCCGCTGAAGATCAGCAGCAGACTTTACTTAAAAACCAATACCGATGCAGGTCCCGTTCTCGAAGAAATAAGCGGGGAAAAGCCAATCAGGGTAGGGCAGCAGGTAGTGGTAAGAGTAGAACTCCGCACCGACCGAGACCTGGAGTATGTGCATCTGAAAAGCATGCGGGCTGCAGGTTTTGAGCCCGTGAACACCCTTTCGGGATACCGCTGGAACGGGGGTCTGGGTTATTACGAAAACACCCGCGATGCCGCATCCAATTTCTTCTTCCACTACGTGCCGAAAGGTATTTGGGTATTTGAATACATGCTGACAGCAGCTCGGAAAGGTTCATTTTCGAACGGCATAAACTCGGTACAGTGCATGTATGCTCCGGAGTTTTCAGCGCATTCGGAAGGAATCCGGGTTGATATCCGGTAGTTTCTTCAGCCGTTCCCATCTTGCTTCATCCCGCGAAAGCGGCAAAAAGGGTGCACGGGAAGGTATCTCAGAAGGCCGTGATCAGAAGACAAAAGCAATACTTTTACCGGGATGCCGGGGCGCAGAAACGGTAACCGGACAGTCCGTTTCCCGGGATTTTGCGTCCGTCAATCGGGAAATCCGGGGGTGAGAACGAGTTTCCAGCGGAAGCAGCAGATTCCCCACGGATCGGTAACGGAGGAACCGCAAACTGCCTCGGAAAGCAGGGCATTGTCGATCCGGAAATACATCGGCATCTGAACGGGATTTGCCACATCGAGCGGAATCTCACTCAGCAGTTGCCAGTTGTTATACGTCCACTTCCACACCTTCTGAGAACCCG
>JALHHH010000046.1 GCA_022837485.1 Bacteroidales bacterium | reverse complement strand
CCACAAAGGCAATTGCCATACTGGAAATAACAATAGCGGTGTATCCGAAAATGGTTTTCCTGGCAAAGGTTGGGATAATCTCCGTTATGGCTCCCATGGCCGGAAGAATCATAATATACACTGCAGGATGCGAGTAAATCCAGAATAAGTGCTGATACAGAATCGGGTCTCCGCCGATGGCGGGGTCAAAAAATCCGATTCCCAGAACGCGTTCGGCGATTACCATCAAAAAGGTGATTCCTACTACCGGAGTTGCCAGAAGCTGTATCCAGCCGGTTCCGTATAGAGCCCATCCGAAAAGGGGCATACGCAGCCAACCCATTCCGGGAGCCCTCAGGCGGTGCATGGTAACAATAAAGTTTAATCCTGTAAGTATGGACGAAAATCCCAAGATAAACGCTCCGGTTACTGCTGCCACCACATTTGTGTTTGTTTTGAGACTGTAAGGGGCATAAAAAGTCCATCCGGTGTCGGGAGGACCGTCGCCCATAAACTGGGAGACCAGTACCACTATGGCACCGATGATGTACAAATACCAGCTCATCAGATTTAAACGGGGAAACGATACATCCTTTGCTCCAATGAGTATAGGCAGGAAAAAGTTTCCAAATACCGCTGCAACTCCCGGGATTACAAACAGGAAAATCATCGTCAGACCGTGAAGCGTAAACAAGCCGTTATAGGTCTGTGGGCCCATAATCTGCTCACCGGGTGAAATAAGCTCATACTTCATCAGTAATCCCATGACCACTCCAGCCAGGAAAAAGGTCATCATCGAATAGAAATACAGCAAGCCTATTCGCTTGTGGTCGGTCGTGGTCAGCCATCCCAGAATACCACCGTGCTTACCGCGATATTCCAGGTAATTGGGCTCGTGCCTGGTTTCAATGTTGTCTGTCATGGATTTTTCCGGCTTAATTGGTTTTGATTTTTTTTCTTGGCTTAAGTATCAGTACAAGGAAGGCAATGAATGCAAGTATCAGGATAATGGTTCCGGCGACTTTTGTGATGTTCAGCACATACTGTTGTCCGGCAGGGTCATAGGTGTAGCAGAACTGCAGTACCTTATATATGGTGGGGCCGCTCTTTCCCTGTGCCGTTTCAACGATGGCCATTTTAAATTCAAACGGCAGGAAATAGGTTCCCTGCAGATAACGGGTTATCTTTCCATCGGGACTGACCATTATCAGTGTAGCTCCGTGCATGAAATCATTGCCGGCTTTTTTGAACCGGAATCCTGTAGCTTCCGTTCCCCTGGCAATATTGGAGCTGTCGGCCGTAAAGAATAACCATCCCGATGCATCTACCGGCTTTTTAATAAGGTTCAGATAGTTGTTGCGTTTGCGAATGGCCAGATCACTTCCTTCGGTGGCGTCAAAACTCACCGTCAATACCTGGAAATCCTTGCCGAGAACCAGATCGGTTTTGTCGATTACCTCAGCCACACTGGTCATCAAAGGACTGCATATACCCGGACACCGGTAGTAAACCCACATCAGAACGGTGGGCTTGTCAATCAGCTGCCTCAGGCTTACCTCATGGCCCAGTGTGTCGAGTATCATGATGTCTTCAGGAATGTACTCATCCAGATGTTCTACAATTCCGATCTCCAGCTCAGGCGATTTGATCTCCTGAGTGGCTTTGATTGTCTGAGCCAAACCGGACAGCATGATTGTCAGCAGGAGCAACGACAGAAATATTCTTTTTTTCATGATGCGGATGTATTTGGTTTTCGGTAATTCAATTTTTTAGGCACTTGCGTGGAAATCCGGATGCATTTTTTTTACGGAATAGATTAATGTACGTGATGATGCAGGCTTTCTTCCAGGTATGGGTGTTTATGCGGAATCAAAGGTGCGGCTGCCAGAGCCTTTGCTGTGATAAAGATAAACAATCCCGCAAAGGAAATGAAAAACCCGATTTCCTGGATTCCGAATACGGGATGATGCACAACCACCGGGAAGATCTGCTCGTAAAGATCGAGCCACTGACCGGCAATCAGCAATACGGCTATGGTCATTACCACATTTTTGTTTTTGTTGAGAATCTGCGGAAGCAGGAAAACGAAAGGCAGGAACCAGTTTATTGCGAAGTTAACGTAAAAAATCATCTTGAATCCCCCGTCCCATCGGTGAGCAAAATACTCGGTTTCTTCCGGAATATTCCCGTACCATATCAGCATGAACTGTGAAAAGGCGAAATATCCCCAAACGATGCAGAGCATAAAAATATACCTCGAGAAATCGAGCAGATGGCTTTTATTCATTTCGCCGAAGTATCCTCTTTTATTCAAAAGGAGTATAACCAGCACAATGGTTGCCGATCCGTGTAAAAAGGCGGCAACAAAGTTTTTCAGTGCGAAAATGGTACTGAACCAGTGCACGTCGAGCGACATGATCCAGTCGAAGGATGCCATGGTGAAAGTCAATGCCAGCAGGAAGATGTGGATTTTGGAGTAGAGCTCACTTTTTTCAAAATAGAGCATGCCCCCGTGCTGATCTTCGGCCAGCGAAGCCCGGCGGATCATCTGGGTCATTACCGTCCAGATGATAAAGAAAATCACCATCCGGATGAAAAAGAACGGTAGGTTCAGATATGGTGATTTGTGCTGAATCAGCGCATCGCTTGCCAGGGCTTCCTCATGCGTCCAGTGGTATAGATTGTGCATCCCGAAGTAGATCAGGAGCATAATTACTCCGGCGTATGGGATGTATGCCATAAATGCTTCCGGAATCCTTTTAAACATGGCCGACCAGCCCGACTGAGAGATATGCTGGATGGCGATGAAAAAGCTTGCACCTATAGCCAGCGACAGGAACATGTAGTTGTTGAGCAGCAGGTTTGCCCATGCTCGCGACGCATCGGTGGCGAAGCTGTAGGCCATTACACCAGCTCCCGCAATAATCATAGCCAGTGCTGCATAAGTAAGTCCTTTCGGTATGGTTATTTTTGTATCCATCGCAGCTCCTCTATTTAAGGGTGTTACCTTGAAGTTCTCGTTTTACAAACATGGCAATCTTCCACCGATCCGCCGGCCGTATCATGTGCCCGTGTGCTCCCATTACCTGATAGCCGGCCGATATCACATGATAAATATCTCCTTCCGGCGCTGCCATCATCTTCTCCGAAATCAGGGATGCCGGTTTTACCGCATAACGCTTACTGGTGTAAAGATGGCCTTCCCCGTTCCCCGAAGTACCGTGGCAGCCCGAACAAAAAATGTTGTACTGTCTTTCCCCTTCGGCGATATTTTCGGCCGTTGACTCCAGCGGATTGCTTAGAGCGGCAGCGGCTTCTGCTCTTCCCTCGGGGCTTGCCGGGTATGGATGAACCTCTATCTCACGCGAAACGGTGTTTTCAGGCGGGATTTGCATGGTATTGCCATCGGGGAAGTTCGGGTTTTCGGTGTAGGATTCATATGCCAGCGAATGTGCCATATCGGGGAAATATTCGTACCCCTTGTCGTTCCGCGTCCGGTCGCATGACGTTGTCGTCATCAGCAGGCAAAGCGCCGCCGGTAAAAACCGGATTATACGTTTATGTATCATCTGCTGTTTAGTTTTCAGGTTTTAACTCTTTTTCATAAACTTCTACCGCACCCTTCTGCTTCAGAATGTCCTCCAGCTCGGTTTGCTTTCCGTTGAGCAGCGACTTGTCAAAAATTACGACGAACTTATCGTCGGTGGAACGGGCATCGGGCAGTATGTAAGCCTTGCCGGGATATATCTTTGCCCGCACCGAAAAGGTAAGCAGACTGAGAATTGTTACCGTAAGAATGGTGATTATAATGGTGACCACAATGAACGACGGAAATGCATTGGTGGGCTTGCCTCCGTAATTTACCGGCCAGTCGATAACGGCCGTGTAATACATGAATGCAAGCACTGCGGCAGCCCCGGCAAATCCATAGAGAAAAGCGACAAAGGCAAAGCGGGAGGTTTTTCCCATGGCTTCTATGGCCTCGTGCAGGGGATACGGACTGTAGATTTCGCCGATCCGGAAACCCTTTTCTTTTACTTCGTGCACCGCCTCCATCAGGGCGTCTTCTTCATCGAAAACACCTATGATATGCTTATTGTCCATGGCTTGAAATTTTTGATTCGTTCTTCTTGATACTGGTAACTTTCAGGATGCTCTTCACTTCGCTGATGGCGATCATAGGTATGAACTTGAAGAACAGAAGCACACCGGTAATAAAGATTCCAAGAGTGCCGATATACACTCCGACTTCAACCCAGGTGGGATGATAGGTAACCCAGCTCGACGGCAGGTAGTCCTTCGAAAGAGAGGTGATGAGGATGTTGAAACGCTCATACCACATTCCAAGGTTGATTAGCAGGGAGATGATAAAGGCGATGGTCAGGTTTTGCCGTATCTTTTTAAACCAGAACAGCTGGGGAATGATGGCATTGCACACTACCATGGCCCAAAACTGGAAAGTATAATCGCCCGTAATCCGGTTTTTGAAGAACGTGAACATTTCATACTGACTGCCAGAATACCACGCAACGAAAATTTCGGTGGCATAGGCCGTTCCCATTATCAGAGAGATGAAAATCAAGATCCTGGCAATGGCGTCGAGGTGAGAATTCGTTACATAATCCTGAAATTTGTACATCTTGCGTATGATAATCATCAGGGTCATTACCATGGCAAAACCCGAGAATATCGCGCCAACCACAAAGTAAGGCGGGAAAACGGTGGTATGCCATCCGGGTATCACCGATACGGCAAAGTCGGTGGAAACGATGGAGTGCACCGAAACTACCAGCACCGCGGCAATGCCACCGAGTACATAACTCAGAGCTTCATAGCGCAGCCACTCGGAAGTGGAACCCGTCCAGCCGAATGCAAAGAATCCGTAAACGGCTTTCTTGATTTTGGATGTAGCCTTGTCGCGTATCGTGGCAAAGTCGGGAACCATTCCGTAATACCAGAATGAAGCCGATATCAGCAGGTATGCCGAGATGGCGATAAAGTCCCAGAAAAGGGGTGAATTAAAATTCACCCATAACGGTCCGCGTGAGTTGGGATAGGGGAATATGTAAAAAGCCAGCCACACGCGTCCCATATGCAGAGCCGGGAAGATGGCTGCAGCACCTACGGCCACCACCGTCATCGCTTCTGCTGCACGATTAATGGAAGTTCTCCATTTCTGCCTCAGTATCAGCAGGAAGATGGAAAAAGCCGTGCCGGCATGACCGATACCGATCCACCAAACAAAGTTGATGATTTCCCATCCCCAACCTACTGAATTGTTGACCCCCCAGGTGCCTATACCCTTCGCAACGGTCTGGTACATGGCAAACAGCCCGAACAGGGTTGCCAGTATGCCCAGCCCGAATACGGCTTTCCACCATAAGGGTGCAGGCCGGTCGATAGGGGCGATGATATCGCTGCTGATCTGGCGGTAGTTTTTGTCGCCCAGAATCAACGGACCTCTGACTTCTGTTTTATACATAATTTACAGTGTTATTATGTGTTCTGTTTCTCAATGTGTTGCTTATGCCTGTTCTTCTTCCCGATTGCGTACTAGTGTCAGATATCCTACCGAGGGCAGGGTGTGAAGCTCCTCCAGCAGATGATAATTCCTGGGATCGGCAAAATATTTCGATATCGTACTTTCCGGATCGTTAAGATCACCAAATACTATAGCTCCTGCCGGACATGCCTGCATGCAGGCCGGTTTGATCTCGCCGTCGCGCAACGGACGATTTTCGTTTTTTGCCAGCAATTTTTTCTCCTGGATGCGCTGAATGCAGAACGAACATTTTTCTACAACTCCGCGTTCACGCACCGTAACATCCGGATTCAGCACCATGCGCCCGAGATCGGAATTCATGTTGTAGTCGAACTTTTCGTTGGTGACGTAGCGGAACCAGTTGAAACGTCTTACTTTATACGGACAGTTATTGATACAGTATTTGGTGCCTACACAGCGGTTGTACGACATCTGATTCAGCCCTTCACTGCTGTGATTGGTTGCCGATACCGGACATACGTTCTCGCAGGGTGCATTATCGCAGTGCTGACACATTACCGGCTGAAATACCACGCCAGGATTGCCCTCATCGCCACTGTAATAACGATCGATACGCATCCATTGCATGATTCTGTATTTCATCACCTCTTCCTTGCCCACAACCGGAATGTTGTTTTCGGCCTGACAGGCTATCACACAGGTGCTGCAGCCGGTACATTTATTCAGGTCAACGGCCATTCCCCAGTGATGCCCCTTGAATTCAACTTCCTTATAAAGAGTTACGTGTTTCTTTTCAAATTCTTCGTGCATCTCATTGCCCGAATCGGGTTTTTCGAGGTACGAATTCAGCGTGGTCTCCCTGACTATGGGACGTCCTTCCATGCTGTGATGCATCTGTGTGGATGCAAGTTCATACGTCCTGGCAAGTGCTGAGACTTTTGCGTCCGGCAATGAGAATTTTCTGGTTCCATCTTTATAAACGGCCAGTGGGAAGACATTCACACCAACCCCGTCGGCCACTTTTCCGAAACCGCTATGACCGTACCCCAGCGCAACCGACAGGGTGCCGTCGGCCTGCCCGGGCTGTATCAGAACCGGAATTTCAAGACCGTTTACCGATACCATCTTTCCCTTCGATAATCCCAGCTCCGAGGCTGTTTTAGGCGAAACAGCGGCAAAATTGTCCCAGCATACTTTCGAAACGGGGTCCGGAAGCTCCATCAGCCAGGGGTTGTTGGCATGATGACCCTGCCCCATGGCGATGTTCTGATACATCACCAATTCTATTCCTTCGCCTCTGTCGGCTCCTTTAACCCGTCCAGCTAATGAAGTTAATGCAGCTGCATTAAAGGATGGTGCAGCAGAATCTTGTTCCTTTTGATAAACGCCTTCGCGCAGAACCTTATTCCATGTATCATCGCTGCTCCCGATTATTTCGGATGCCCAATACTCGCGGAGGTAGTCGTACCACGTAGTCTCCCTGCCCATCCATTTCAGCAGGCTTTCCTGTGGCGCGCGCGTATCAAACAGGGGCCTGATTACAGGCTGTGCCAGACTGTACGATCCCCGGCAGGGTTCTGCATCGCCCCAGGATTCCAGGTAATGGTGACCGGGTACCGAATATTCTGTAAATCTGTAGGTCTCGTCCTGTGCGTGATTCAGGATTACCGACATCTTCAGCTTTTCAAGCCCTTTGGTGAAGACTTCCGGACGATAGTAATCGTAAACGGGGTTCACTCCCCACAGGATTAGTCCGCCGGCTTTTTCTTCCTCCAGCATCGCGGCAAGCTCTTCCATTTCACGGTCAACGGCCTGTTTCGTCAGTATCGCATCCCCAAAGGTGATGGTCTGGCCGATATTACCAAGCAAATGATTGATCGCATTTACAAGGATCTGTTCGTCCTTGTTGTTGGATCCGCATACAACGATGGATGTACCCCTGCTCTCCCAAAGGCGCCCGGCTGTTTCGGTAACCGATTCATGTGCCGTAACAGCCGGAAGGGAAGGAGCTCCCGATCTGATTGCCAGTTCATTGTACAGTGCAGTAAGCAGGGCAGAGTATCCGGATGGGCGGATTCTTACTCTTTTGTCGGCCCGGCTGCCGGTAATGCTAAGCCCGGCTTCGTATTGCAGATGCCACGAAATGGATTTTTCGCCACCGGTAAGATCGCGCCGGCTGGCATATGCTGCCGTAAAGGTTTCCGGCGACAGCCAGGTACCAAGAAAGTCCGCTCCCACCGAAACTACGGTTCCGGCTTTGTCGAAATGGTAATTGGGTATTGCCTGCTGTCCGAACGACTCCAGGTTGGCTTCAAGCATTCCGCTGTAGGAAACCGGTTCATATACAATGTGTCTGCTTCCCGGATAGGCGGCAATAAATTCGGATATCAGGCGCCTCGTGGATGGTCCGATAACCGGAGAAGTGAGGAGCACAAGAGTCTCGCCTGCATTCTTCAGACCTTCCAGTTTATCCGAAACTTCCTGATCCAGAATTTTCCAGTCGATGCCGTATCCTTTTTTTGAAGGGTGTTTCAGGCGTGCGTGTCCGTCGTACAAACCCAGAACCGATGCCTGCACCCGGGCGGTGCTGCCGCCGGTGGTAAGGGGGGAGAGTGTATTGCCTTCAATTTTGATCGGCCTTCCATCTCTTACCTTTACAACAATGCTGCTGTATTCGGCGCCGTCAAAATAGGTTGAAGCATAATTACTGGCCATTCCGGGAATTACCTCTTCGGGCTTGTTGAGGTAGGGGATAGCCTTCTTAACCGGATTCTCGCAGCTGCTCGCGATGGCTGCTGTGGCAAAACTGAATCCGCAAAATTTCAGAAAATTCCGCCGTGAAGAGGGTTTGCCGGTTATCTCCTGGTCGATAAGATCCAACAGGCTCTTGCCGTCAGGGATCTCATCAGCCTTACGGTTGCTGTCGTTCCGGTTATTCAGCTCTTCTGTGCTTTTCCAGTATTTCTTTTCCATTTAGCCGCAATTGTTTGTTTGTTAATACGCTTAGTTTGTCCGGCATCAACGACTAATAATGACATTTCATGCAATCCAGACCACCGATCTGCTCGACGGTCACCGAATCTATTCTTCCCGATTTCAGATCGTCGTGCAGTTTCATGTAGGTGGAGTAGTAATTGTTGTCCTTGAAATTGACTTTGGTGTCGCGGTGGCAATTGATGCACCATCCCATCGAGAGGTCGGAGAACTGCTTCATGATATCCATCTCTGCAACGGGACCATGGCAGGTTTCGCATTCTATTTTTCCTGCGTTTACATGCTGAGCATGGCTGAAAAATACGTGTTCCTGCATATTGTGAATGCGTATCCATTCAATGGGTTTTCCCGATTTCTCGGCCCTGAAAATTTTGTTGATTTCAAATTTTCCTGAATTCCGGCCTTCCCTTACCACAATGTGGCAGTTGAGGCACACATCGTTCGATGGAAAACCGGCCGATTTGCTGTAGTCGGCTACCGTATGACAATACCTGCAGTCGGTCTGGTTGTCGCCCGCATGAATTTTGTGCGAAAACTTGATGGGCTGATCCGGAGCGTAATCTTTGGTACGGCTCAGGCTCTGTGCTTCGGTGACTGCCAGGTTGAAGTGAATGGCGATGCCGGTCAGGAGGATGATTCCGTGAATAAACCGGTACTTAATGATCCGTGTGAATATAAGATCTACGATCGCCAGGGTCATCAGTATGGCAAAAACCACAAACAGTAAAAATCGGGTCGGGAAAGTCTTGAACGGCTTGGGTGTGTCCTCACGCAGATTCGAAAGGTAGGCGGCGATGTAATACATCTCTTCTCCGCTCAGCTTGTATTCTCCATGGGCTTTCTGCATGGCTGCCGACTGAGGATCGGCAAGGGAGGCATACAGATCCATCCCGTCTTCTTCCATAAACGATTTTGCAAGCTCATGTGCGGAGGGATTCCAGTTTAAGGTATCGGTTTTCTGAGTGACGTGGCAGGAGTTGCAGGCCGTTGTTCCTCCGTTTTCAAGCGGAATCAGTCCGTAGAACATACGTTCGCCCCGCATAATCTCTTTTTCGGTGAACCCATCCCGTTTTGTAACATCAACCTGAAATTCCACAGGCTTAGCCGGTTCCCACTTCTCAATATAATCGATGATGCTGTTGATCTCTTCTCCCGAAAGATTTTCGAATGCCTGCATAGGCACCTTGTTGTTTTCTTCAAAAACCTGCACTGCAAGGGGATCGCCGGCATCAATCATCTCTTTCGAATTCCGGATAAAGCGCACCAGCCAGTCGCGCTCCCGCCTCTGCGTAATGTCCTTGAGATCGGGCCCCACAAGTTTACCCTCGCCGATTTTATGACAAACGGTGCAATGCTTTTCAAACAATTGCCTGCCATCCTGAGCCTGCAACGACTCCGGTATCAGTAAAAACAACAGGACCGAAAGCAGCATTATCCCCGGGATTACCCCCTTTTTTCTGATTGTGTGCTTCATATTATCAGGCTGTAAAATGTTTCTGTATTAGTTGGAACGGAGCAATAAAAAAGCTGGAACCATTGGGGCTCCAGCCTGCAATACCTTTTGCTCTTCCCGAAGAAGCTGACATGTAATCATCATCAACCCTGCGATAGCCTACAGCGTAGAATTTCTTCATACTTTAACTGTTTATCGTACGGACTCCGGTAAAAATCGTTTTACGAATATAGGGGACATTAAATTAATTCCAATAAAATTTGCAAAACAAATTATTGAAAACCTGTAGTTTGTAATTAATCTAAACAAGGTTAAGGGTAACTGTGGGTTGTACTTAGCTGGCTTTCAATAGTTAGCAATATTTATACGTACATATGAATAAAAGCTGAACACGTAGCGAGGCTCCCGTTTTCTTATGGTTTTATGCACTCAGCCTTTGTTCCGGACTTCCGGTCTTGGCCTTCTGTACCATTTAAGGTTTGTCTTCCTGAAAAAAAGTCTTCATGCGAGGCTTATATTAAGGTGTATATAATTAGGGATGCTGATAATTAAAAATAAAATCCCATTTCAATGGCATGAAAGGGGGCTGGGATTTGCCGAAAAAAGATAATTAATTTTTTATAGACAGGGGCTTCGGGAGAGTGTTCTATGGAAGACCATTTAATCCTGTGAAAACCTTCCGGCTCAGAAGTAATCCGGAACTATCTTATTATTTGCTATAGATTCAGCACCAGGGCGCACCTTCGTACCCTGGTGCCGATTGCTACCGGGAAGGTGTCGATTACCGGGCGATCCTGTAATACAACAGTCCTGTTATTGTTAAGCCGGGATGAGCCGATTGTTATATATTATTTAAAAAGGTATCCGATCTTGAAACCCGTTGAAAACGCGAGCGGAAAACTTTCATCCATGACGGAATAACCATACTGATATGTGGTATAGTCGTCACCGGTGGAGAAACCGTATCCTGTTCCTGCGTATATATCCACTGCAAAAACGTTGTCGATAATCCACTGTTTGCCAAGCACCAGCTGAACGGTGCCGGAAACTACGCCGGTTCTTTCCTTTTCTGCCGATACATTATTGTAGTAGTCCCTCCACGCATACCGGTCGTAGCGGAAAGTAGAGAAGGCTATTTCGGGTTTTATGTAGCTTCCTTTTAATATATGTGCATACCGCATTCCCCTTAAGTAGAAATCGGGATCTTTGATAAACTTGTAACCAAATTTTGCAAAAACGCCTCCGGCATTACGGTCATCGTTGTCGATGCCCAGCCCTATGATGCCTATGGTAGATTCTATGCTTCGGGCCGGACGCAGACTTTTTTCCCAGGCAAAGGTGGTATTTCCCGTGAGTGGTGAAAGGAATTCAATTTTCAGGACGTTTTTCCGGTTATCGCTGTAGCGCTCAGGATCTGTCATGGCCGTTTTAAACTCCATCTCCTGTCCGCTTTCAAATACGATCTTTGCTATATCATCCTTGTCTGCTGAGAACAGAACATCGGCCGGATATTCGGGAAGGTTATACTTAACCTCATCCAGCCCGATTTCCCGGATTTTACACTTAATTAAATCGTTGTTCTTTTTTACAATCAGGTCCTGTGCGATTGCGGAGTTGCAGATCAGAAACAGTAAGATAGCGAATGCAAAGTTTGGTTTCATAAACTGGTTTTGTGGTGAGTGGTTAATGCTGACTTAAATAAGTGACGTTCCTTCCCGTTTCGTTGCACCATGACGTAATAAATTAGGCGCTCAGGTGTAATCCGGGTAAACCTGGAGACATTCAGGTTAGCGACGGATCTGCCAATATCAAATTTTATACCATATATTCGGTTGTGTTGCGCAAATTACCCTGATGGGCGATATTTTTTGTCTTCGTCCCGGAGCGGACAATAATTCGTATTCCTGTTTTACGGAATCATAAAAGTTCTTACTTTTGCACCTCGATTCACCGTTCACGGAGAGATGCCAGAGCGGTCGAATGGGGCGGTCTCGAAAACCGTTGTACCCTTACGGGTACCAAGGGTTCGAATCCCTTTCTCTCCGCAACCTATGCCTGTAAATCAATGATTTACGGGCATTTTTTTATTAAGGTTAGCGGCTTGGCGATACTGCTGGTCGGCCGGGGACAATTTTTATTTTAATATCGGGCAAGTCAGCATTGCCGGGTAAGTCGTAAAAAATTACAGGTGGGGCAATGCAATAATCTGTTGAAAATCAGATTAATATTTCGCCGGATTTGTACTGATTCGGATGGATGTAACGGGAATGCAAAATGCTGAATTAAGATCAGTCGGATTCATAGTATACGTGTGTTTTTAACAACCTCGTATGAATTTATCCGGATAATGTAAGTTTTATAATACGAAACCGCAGTTGCAACAATTGTTACTCCTGCGATTTCGTTTGTTATGTTTAATGGGTTTGTTACCTGATTTCCGTTTGTTTTACATTAACAGTAGAAAATTGCAATTCCGGAACAGAGGTTATTCACACTTCACGTGAGGATTCCAGTCGTTAAACATCCCTTTGGGGTTTTCTTTTTCGGTCCAAACGTGTAATGCCCAGATTTGCTGTTCATGATTGGGGTGGAATTTCTGGCCGAAGAGCACAGGAGGTTCAGCATCCGCAGGATGAATGGCAAAAGATACAATGTATTCCACTCCGTAAAATTCCATATTGCCGTTTTCATCGGCACCATAAAGCAGAACCTGGGGCTCAAGGCGGTTTATTCGCCCGTCAAGGAATTCGAGGCGGCCAAAATGATGCCCCATTCCTCCTTCAGTCGGGTGCGCCACACAGCCCGAAAGGTCGGTGTCCCAGCCTGCTTCAAGTGCCGCAGCGTGCGATTTGTAGGTGTTAGTGGTTTCCCTGACTTCCTTAATCATTTCTGCTGTTTTGTCGGTTTGGGAATCATTGTCCTTGCTGCAGGAGAATAAAACCAGGGCCGGTATCAGGAAAAAGGAAAAGCTTGTTATACGTAAGTTTGTTATTTTCATGGCTTTCTGTGTTTTAAATTGGTTAATCGTTGAACAGTGGGTGTTTACTTTATGGCGGGAGTATAAGGCTCCACCATATTATCATATGGTTCAAGGGTTTGAAGGTAAGCGTATATTGCCCTAAGGTCTGTTTCGGTCATGCCGCTGTACATATACCATGGCATAAGCGTTTGAAACTCTCCGGGCCTTATTTCTGGTAATTTGAAACCGGAATCGGCATACATCCTGAACCGTTCGACAAAACTCTCTTCCGTATAGTGTTTAATCCCGGTTTGGTGCGGAGTCAGGTTTGGCGACCTGACAATGCTTCCGTCAGGAAATTGAAATTCTCTCCCTCCTCCGCCTTCAGGACCTGTAAATTTTCCTTTGGAGAAGTTAGTGTGACAGTCGAAACAGGCGGCTGCGTTTACCATATATTTGCCGTACGCTATTTTGTCGGATTCGGGTGGCCTGGTTGAAAATTCAGCCTTTTTTGGCATCGTACGCATAAGAATATTTACCGGGAAATCTGCTTTTGATTCAGGATGACTGGTTTCAACTGGGTCAAGAGTGCGTAGAAATGCAATGACCGCTTCAATGTCTTCATGGTCCATCCGTCCGAATTTGTGGTATGGCATAACAGGGAAAATCGGATTTCCATCCCGCTTTACACCTGTAGTAATCAAATGAAAAAGCTCACCGTCAGACCAGTGGCCGATTCCTGCAGGGGTGATGTTTGAGGAGGTAAATTTGCCCGGAAAACCCATTGCATGGTCGAACACATCCCCCCCGGAAAACTCTGTTCCCGGGTGGGGCGGACCTGAAAACAGGGAGAAATTTCGCTCCGAGTGACAATCAGCACACATCATCACGTGATACGCCAGATATTTGCCACGTTCTACTTTTTCAGGAGTGATTTTTACTTCAAGGTCGGGTGCTTTTCCGGCTTTCGGAAGAGCAAACGAAACATATGCAAGTGCAGCGCCAATTATCAGTATAACTGCTGCAACTGTTTTTAAAAGATTCTTGACTGGTTTTTTCATGTGTCAGTTATTTGTCAAATTATACTCTGACAAAAATAGGCCTGCACATATCGAACGAAAATGTGAAAATCACTGCATTTCCTTAGAATATCGGAACTATTAGTTTTTCCGAAGTTGAGAAGGCGAAATTCCTGTTTGTTTTTTGAAAAAGAAACTGAAATAATCGGGCGATGAAAAACCCAGGTCGAAACTGATTTCTTTTATAGATTTACTGCTAAATTTTAAATTGTGCCGCGACCGCATTACAAGTTGCTCGTCAATCAGGTATTTGGCATTAACCCCAAGAGTTTTCTTTACGCAATCATTCAGATATTTGTCTGAAACATTGAGCATTTGCGCATACTGACCCACTTCATGGTACCGGGTTATTTGCTGATCAATGCATTTTTTAAATTTTATTACCAGGGCCGACTTTAAATTGCTTTTTTCAGTGATAACCGATTTTATGTTGCACTTCCCATCGCAGTAAACAAAAAGTGCTTTCAAAAGGGACAGGATGGCTTCTTCCTTGTTTTTCAGATTGGTGCTCACCAGCTCATCCAACATCTCAATTATTGCCAGAATTCTCTTTTCAATACCCGGAGCAAGATTTATTTTAGGAATCTCGTCTTTGCTGAACAAACATATTTCTGTTATGTGTAAATTCTTAAAGGTTGGATTCTCCATCATCGGTTTAGGTATATAGAGCACGTATCCCGACGATGCATATGAATCTTTTTTGACTATTTTCCACTCGAGGTCTGGTTGCAGGAAAAAGACGGAGTTTGCGATATTATGGTGTCGCTTTTTATTAATTTCAATGGAATATGCCTCCCCCTGAACCCTGCAAAAGGCATAACAGTTTTCCCTTTGTTTTAACGTTGTTTTGTTTACTATTCTTGATACTTGTATGGTGTCGTGATTCATTGTTTTCATTTATTTGGTTTACCGATATTAAACCCGGTTTAAGCGATGATGGTATTTTCCGGGAATTGTTTGTAAGTGTAATTCCCGGATACTGACAATAACTTTCAGAAGCCGAAAAATAAACCTGTCAGAATGGATAAAAGTTTAATCCGATCGTTTTCCGGACAAATTATGAGTTAAAAATCAACTAGTCAGAAATTCATATTCCGGTCAGACTGCGGGTGGAATTTTTGCGCGATCTGTAAAATAAAAGATTAAGTATGCCAAAGTTTGTCCGGGACCCCTACCGGCCAGCAAAAGCGGTTCTATTGAAATCTGCAGCTTATATTTTAAATTACACAGAGAATAAACTTCCGGTCTTTTTCGACCTGCGAACCTTTGTCGGATTCATCTGTGATGCACTGACTATCCTGATTTATTCAATCAGTCATATGCTTATGCCTGTCAGGAATCTGATCTTCGGTTTTTTTACGGAAAAGCACTGCTGTTATCTGATGTCTTGCGCCGGATTACCGCACAAAAACCCATTGGTCTCCCTTCGATAACTCGTCCATGTATTCGTAGTTTTCGTAATTGAAGACCTTCAGTGATTCGGGATCGTTCAGCGAATGGTCTATGATGTAGCGGGTCATAAGTCCGCGGGCGCGTTTGGCATGGAAGCTGATGAAACGGTAACTGCCATCCTTGAACTCCTTGAAAACCGGTGTTATTACCCTTGTCTTCAGCGCTTTAAAATCGATAGCTTTGGCATATTCTGCAGAAGCAAGGTTTACAAGCACGTTACTTCCCGATTCTTTGATCGCTTTTTTTACCGATCTGGTAATGCGGTCGCCCCAGAACTGGTAAAGGTTTCCCGCTTTACCAACCGGCAATGAAGTTCCCATCTCGATCCGGTAGGCCATGATGCGGTCGAGCGGCTTAAGAAGCCCGTAAAGTCCCGATATTATCCTGAGATGTCCCGCCGAAAATTCAAGCTGTTCTTCACCGAGTTCCCACGCTTTCAGACCTTCGTATACATCGCCTTTAAACGCTGCGAGAGCCGGACGCGCCTTTCCTTCCGGAAACGGGTATTTCCACTCACTGTATCGAAGGGCATTCAGTTCGGCAAGGTTCTGACTTATATCCATCAGCTCTGCAAGAGCGGCAGGGGATTTCTTGCGCAGCGCGGTAACAAGCTTTTTCGACTGTGTAACCATTTCCGGGTCCGACCCGGCCGGTAGTTCAAAAGGCTTTTCAAAATCGAGGGTCTTGCTGGGAGAGATGATTGCTAACATAAATTTTATTTTTTACCAGAATCCGGGCATGGGTGCGAGGCCGGGAAAACCGTAACGACGATGCGGGGAGTTAATGTTGCTGCGTCCGTCTTCCATACGAATGCCTGCACCTATGTGTACATTGTCGGAAATTCTGTACCCAACTCCAATGCTGACTCCTTGTGCTTCCATCATAAGGTTTTTTGGATCAAGACGCTGGTTGAAGCCGGGGTCTACGGTCTTGTATGCGCTTCCGCTGATGGTTACGCGCTCATTAAGCTGGTACGATCCGGCTGTGAAAAGGGTGAGCGAAGTAAAGTTACCTCTTGAAAAACCTTCTGTATTCTCAACTCCAGTGTTGGATACTTCGGAAAAAGTAGTGTTTCCGATAACGGCTCCTGCACTCATCGTCAGTCTCTTGCCAACGGACTGGCTGATCATGGGCGTAATGGAAGTGCCATAAAGGTGGGCACCGGGTATGGTATGAAAGAATGCTCCGGCCTGAAGGCTGAAAAACGGCGCAGGAAGAAACGGCGTCTCAATAATTTTTGGGTTGTTTGCATAGCCCCCGTCGAAATTAACGGTTACAGTATCCTGCCCGGCAGAAACCAGGGGAAGGGTCAATGCAATAAGTAACCCAATCCGGTAAAATTTCATGACTCCTTGATATTCTGGTGTAAAAATAGTCACTTTTAGCCAATTATTTGCCCTTTCGTTAAGGAATGTGGTGTTAATTTTTGTGAATTGCCGCGGCTTTTGTTGTGTTTTGGTCCGGCAAGCTGTTAATTCAGCAGCGGAATTTTTCTGTATTGGTAAAATCTCCGGTGTTATTTCAGTTATAAAGCAAAGCCCGCGTTTAGGGCGGGCTTTGATATCAGTACAGGGATGTTTCTTATTTTTTTAGCAGATCCCTTATCTCGGAAAGTAATTCCTGATCTTTGGTTGGAGCGGGTGGTGCAGGAGCAGGAGCTTCCTCCTCTTTCTTTTTCATTGAATTCATTGCCTTGATCATCATAAAAATAGCAAAGGCTATGATAAGAAAGTCAACAATGTTTTGAATGAATAGGCCGTAATTAAGTGTAACGGCCGGTGTAACTACTTCGGCACCATTCATAACTGCCTCCTTCATAGTAACGGTCATGTCCTTGAAATCGATGCCGCCGAGCAGCAGTCCAAGAGGTGGCATCAGCACATCGGATACAAAGGAAGAGACTATTTTTCCAAATGCTCCTCCAATGATAATACCAACGGCCATGTCCATAACATTACCCCGCATGGCAAAGGTTTTGAATTCGTCTAACAGTTTCATAAGGTTGTGTTTTAAGTTAATAAATGATTAGGGAACAGGTTTTACTTTAGCATTCGTTGCTTTTACATCATACGTGAGGCCCACGCCGAACGTTTGCTTGAACTGGGTGCGCGGACCCTTGACGTCGGGATTATCCTTATCGGCAATCATAATGTCGTGGTCATAAAGGGTCTGGAAGCCAAGAAACGTTGAAATGTACTTGTTTACCTTCATCATCAGCAGGGCTTCCCAGTTGATGTCGATGTTCTCGGGCTGATCCAGGTAGTTGGTAAACAGTTCGAGTTTGGTTTTCAGACTTATGTTTTCAATCAGATCTTTTTCCATAACTGCTTTAAAGGCAGCTCCGAACTCTTCCCGTATATTTTTCCCGGGATCCACGCCGTAGGCGCCTTCACCGGCCAGTTGCTGATCTCTTACAAAGGTTAACCGACCCGTCAGAGGCAGGAACGAGATGGAAAGGAAAGGGTAGGGTTTGTAATCCATACCAAAACCGAGCATCAGATACCCCGGAGCCATAAATGTGGAGATGATTACCGAGTCGTTGGGGTATTTATAGCCGTCGGTAAACTGTGATTTAAAACTGAGGTTTGCACTCAGGAAAAGGTTACGGTGAATGACATTATGGCCGTACTTAGAAACGAAGTCGATTTTGTCGTCGCTTTTTCGGATTTTCTGATCGCCCAGCTTAAGCAGCCCGTATGACATGTCCAGCATATTGTCCCAGGTCGATTTTCCTTTGAGCATTTTCGCATAAAGGTTGAGGAAGGAGTTGCCTCCCATGCTGTTTTCTCCTCCGGCTGCCCAGTTTGTAAGCGTTACCTGGGTAAACGAAAGCGAGGCTTTTCCTCCGGTTGTCCATAAACGGGTTGTGTCAACATTTTGTGTATAGGCTGCCGGTATTATCAGTAGCACAGCCATTACTGAAAACAATGATTTACGCATAGTTTGGTTCTTGATGGTTATTAATTGATTATCCTCCGTAACTCGATTTAATATTGGGTCTGTAAATGCCGTCTGGACTTTGGTCGAGCATAAAATTAATGGATATGCTCATTCGTGTCCGCACGGCTTTATGCCCGATGGTCCCCGGCATCCATTTTATCATTCTTACCAGGCGGATGGCCTCTTCATTGCAGCCGGCACCCAGCGAATTCAGAATTGAGATGTTAGAAGGCCGGCCATGTGGCTCAACAATGAAACCCACCTTAACGGTCCCGCTCAGACTTTGCCGTATTGCCGCTTCCGGATAGACCAGGTTCGCTGCAATAAAAGCGGCCAGATTGATCTTGTCGTTCCGGAAAACCGGGAAAGGTGCAGTCTCCAGGTTCTTATAGTCGTGAATAACCCCGGAAGTGTCGATTGGTTCAAAGGGATAGTAGTGCGATGTATAGCCGCGCTGCTTGCTCAGCCTGTTGTACCTCCGTATGTTGAAGTCGATGTCGAGGAATCCGGAATCACCTGCGGGAACGCCGGCTACACGTGCCGGCTCCCACTCAATCATCCGGAAAATATGCATCGCCTCCAGGTTAAACAGGGGGTCTGATTTTTCATGAAATCTGACGTGTTCAACTTGTCCTTTTTCAGAAATCCGGTAGGCAATGGTTACTACTCCTTCTATACCGGCCTGCAGGCATTCTTCGGGGTATATCAGTTCCTGCTCGGTGAAATGCCTTAATTGTGCTTTTCCCCCAACCGGCTGAGTTGGGGTGCGCTCTTGACAATGAGCGCTGTACGTGAAAATTATGATACTGAAAATAGCAGCCAGCCGATGCATCCTTGTGCAGATTTCGAGTAAATATAAGCATAAATTCCGTTCTGTCAATATGCTGAAATTACCCGATTGTCCTAAAATCATTACCATTTACCGTCAGAACTTGCATAACGCAGACCCTTGCTTTTTGCAACTTCAGAGTCAGCCGGGGCCGCGCTGTGCTGGGGCCAGAAAGGTCTTTTCGAACAGGAAGTCAGACAGGTTTAAGGTGGGATGCTTCCACCCATCCCTTGCTGCCGTTGGCTATTCGGATTTCGTGCCATTCGCCGATACGGTCCAGAATGGTGACTTTAAGTCCTTCATGTATTACAAAAAGGTCGATGCTGCTCTCGTCCGGAGAACTCTTGACCGGCAGTGTAGGGGTGAAAATGATGGCTGTTTTTTGATTTTTTGCCTCCCTGAAGGTTTGCAAGGCAATGATGCCCGAGATTACGTGAATGAATAGTAAAACAAGACCGGCGGCAAAGATAAATTTCCGGGTCTGTATGCTGCGAGCAAGGAAAAATACCGCAATGCTTATAAAAATGAATACAAAGGAGATCAATGCCATAAGTGCCCATCCATCTGGTGAAAGAACGATTTTTAAATTATTCCACCACCGTTTGTAAAACAATTCCGGCAAAACGTCGATCTTGTCTACAATCTTGCTGTTGGCAACTCTCAGATTATACTGGTAATCTTCATTTCCCGGATCGTATTTCAGTGCCCGTTCATAATTGAGAATGGCCGAAGGGATGTCGTTCATTTTAAAATACGCATTCCCCAGGTTGTAGTAGAGATCGGGTGCATCCATACCCGATTCAAGTATTTTTTCATACAGACTGGCTGCATTTTCATAAAAGCCTGCCATGTAAGCCTTATTGGCTTTTTCAAAATCCTCCTGAGGGCTGGCCTGAAGTAACAGGCTTAATCCTGTGAAAAACAGAATGCTGAGTATTTTAATCTTCATGTTTCTCATGTTTTGCATTAAGCTGTTTACTTTAATTCCTGCTCGGTGCGGCTGATAACATCCATTGCCTGCCGATAGAGGTTATCCATTGCACGGGATTTGTCTCCCGGGGCAAAACGTGCAAATTCACAATTATTCAGGGCATCCATAAATTGCTTAATCAAATCTTCCGCAATATCTTTTGTCTGAAGCGCTTCATTTACCGATTCCATAGAAAGTGCTGACCGCGGAATGTTGAACTTGTCGCTGATATATCCCCATAATGCACTGGAAATCTCGGTATAGAATGCATCCCTATTCTGCTGTTTCAGAAAATGCTCGGCGGCTTTAAGTCGTTTGCGGGCGACCCGTGTAGCTTTACGGTTGCGCATCAATGCCAGGTTGTTTCTCTTCCGGAGCTCATTGCGCCACAATATCAGAAATGCAGCAAGAAGAAAAGGAGGAATTGCAATCCATAGCGGTAAAAATACATTGCCTAGAAGGTAAGTGCCGGCTGGCCTGAAGTTTAGCGGACTGGTTTTAATGAACCGGACGTCGGATCCTATGTATTTAAAATCCTCTTTATTTGTGGATCCTGTAACCAGGGTTCCGTCCTGACCCTCACCACGGCCAACCTTAATGGAATAACCGGGTGTACTCAGGGTCTTGAAGCTTCCCGAAGTCAGATCGAAATAGGAGAATCGCGCTTCGTTGATTTTAAAGTCACCCGGATTTCTTGGGATAATCAGGTATTCGAATGTACGAGAACCGGAAACGCCCGTTGCCGATGTCGAAATATTGTCGGTTATCCTGGGGTCGTAAACTTCAAAATCACTGGGAAAGGTTATGGCTGGCTTTTCAACCAGTTTGATGTTTCCCTTCCCGGTGATGGTGAATTTGTAAGTCATGGCTTCATTCGCCTTCAGCGTTTCGCGGTCGACTGCCCCGCTTATGCTGAAGTTGCCGACGGCTCCGGTGAAATCGGTTGGCCTGGAGGCCTGCGGAAGAGGCTTAACGTTGATGCTTAACTGATTCGAGCGTATAGTCTTTTTTATGTTTTGATAGGTGCTTCCGAAAAAACTGTCGTTAAAAAAGCTGTCGAAAAACGGGTCGTTGAATCCTCTTCGGCTTGCTTTGCGCTGAATCTGGGCAACAACATCCATCTCAAGGGGTTCAATCACCAGCTTGCCGCTTTTCTGAGCAAACAGCGCTTCTTTTTTGATTTCTGCAACCACGTATTCCAAACCTTCCACCGTTTCGCGGTACTGGTTAAGTTTCGACATATCCTTTATAAGATCCTGAGCCCAGAAGCCGGCGGTGGATGGTGTGCGCGTGATGCTGTATTCTGCAACGGGAACGCGTGTGTAGATTTTGTAGGTAACAATAACCTGTTCACCCTGGTAGGGATTTGCATTGCTGACAGATGCCTTTACAAAGAGGTCTTTTGCAGTTATATCGCCACCAGGCTGGCTGGGAGATTGCTGCCCCTGATTTTGCTGGGCTGGCGCATTTCCCTTTACAACTTTTATGGTTACGGGATTTGACTGGTAGCTTTTCCCATCCACGTTAACGGAAGCGGGTGGTATGGTAAAGGTTCCTTCTTCAGTGGCCTGTAGTATATAGGTGAAAGAATAATCGGTCGACTGACTGGGTCCGGCAAGTATGTTGAAGTCTTTGATGGCCGGGGCTCTGAATCCCGAAGCCTGGCCGTTGACAGAATAGATAAGCCTGAACTGGTCTCCAACAGCCACAACCTCCCTTGCCGAAGCTCTGAAGTCGATTTGCTGAGCATAGGCTGAAAATACCCAGAGAAGTAAAACACTCAACGCTGAAATTCTCTTATTTTTCATTGGCCTTTCTGTCGCATTGTGTTATCAATATAAATAAAACTGCCGGTCTACCAGTCTTTTTCAACCTGCACCGGGCTTGCTTTTGCCTTTTGCTGGTTGACCTTATCCAGTGTTTTCTGTTCGTCGTTTTTCAGTGCCTGAAGCATTCGTTCGGCATCCTGTTTTGAGATTTGTGGCTTTTGCTGTTGCTGCTGTTGCTGCTGATCCTGCTGCTCCTGATTCTCATTGCTGTTTTGCTGATCTTTCTGATCTTTATTGTCATCCTTGCGATCGTTGTCGCCTTTCTGCTGTTGCTGTTGCTGCTGTTCGCTCAGTTTGCGCATCGCATAGGCCAGGTTATAGCGCGTTTCGTCGTCCGACGGGTTCAGCCGCAATGCCTGCCTGAATGCCTGAATGCTTTCGTTATATTTTTCGGCTTTGAGGTACGCATTCCCCAGATTATGGAAAGCACCTGCACGCGTTGCAGGGTCTGAGGCATTGATTTGTCCGGCGGCATTAATAAAGTTGCGTTCCGCATCTTCATAGTTCTCCTGACGGTAAAGTGCATTGCCAAGGTTAAAGGCACCCCTGGCTGAAGAAGGCGTGCGTTCCAGCGCTTTGCGGTAATCAATTTCCGCTTCCTTAAATTTGCCGTCGTTGTATTGCCGGTTTCCCTGACGGATAAATGAATTTTCTTTCTGGGCAACCGAAGGAATCCAGAACAGCAAAAGCAAAGGTAAAATCAAATAGTTCTTCATCGCCTGAGAGTTTGTTCCGGTTTGAAAAGCTGAAATTTTCCTGCCCAGCGGCTTTTGCGTTCATTGAGCATGAAGTTGAGAGTCATCAAAAAGATTGCCAGACCTGCAAAGTATTGAAAACGGTCGTCGTATTCCGAGTAGTTCATTGTGTCGTAGGTGTTCTGTTCCAGTTTACTGATCTCCTCAAAAACTTTTCTGAGTCCCGCCTGGGTATTGTTTGCACGAACATATATGCCGTTGCCGGCTTCCGCAATCTGCTGCAACATCGCTTCATCCAAACGTGTTATAACGGTGCTGCCGCTGCGGTCTTTTTTAAATCCTACCTGCTGGTTGTCGCGATAAATTGGTATCGGTGCGCCATCGGCAAGCCCCATTCCAATCGTATATACCCGTATGCCGGCTGCAGCGGCTTCCTTCGCCCGGCCAACGGCATCGTCTTCATGATTCTCGCCGTCGGTGATGATAACGATGGCTTTGCCCGATTCCTCACTCTTAAACGATGCCATAGCCATTTCTATTGCCTGACCAATGGCTGTTCCCTGAACCGGGACAAGGTCGGGCTTAACGGTTGAAAGCATCAGCTTGGCTGCTCCATAGTCGGTGGTGATGGGCAGCTGGTTGTACGCTTTGCCTGCAAAGACGATAAGTCCGATACGATCATTCTCCAGCTCGTCGATGAGCCTGGATATGGATTGTTTTGCCCGTTCGATGCGATTTGGCTGAATGTCCTGTGCCAGCATGCTGTTCGAAACATCAAGGGCTATTACCAGGTCGACTCCCTTGCGCTGAACTTTTTCAATGCGCGAGCCTATTTGCGGATTTGACAATGTCAGTATTGCGGATACAAACGTTAAAAGCAACAGAATGAAGTGTATATGCGACCGGATGCCCGACACATCCGGCATCAGCCTCCGGATAACTGCCGGATCTCCGTATCTTATTGCCGACTGCTTTTTCCAGCGCAGGTACAAAAGATACCCGGCCAGCAGCAACGGCAGCAGGATAAACAGGTTGAGGTATTCCGGATGTTCAAATCTAAACATGATGAATACGGTTAGTTAATATAACTCCATCAGGGAAATTTCCTGAAAATGCTTATGCCCAGAATGAAATCGGCCAGCAATAGAACAAGAGCTGCAAGTACAAACGGCAGGAACTCCTCCTTTTTCTTCCGGAATTCGGTAACGTCCACCTTCGATTTTTCGAGCTGGTCTATTTCCCGGTAAATATCTCTGAGCTTTCCTGCGTTGGTAGCCCGGAAGTATTTTCCATTAGTCATTTCGGCAATCTGCTGCATAAGAGGCTCGTCGATCCTGACCTCCATCTGCTGGTATTGCATCCCGAAAGGGGTTTGTACTGGATACGGCGCCATTCCAATGGTTCCTACCCCGATGGTATAAACCCGTAATCCGAATACCCTGGCAATTTCAGCAGCAGAAACCGGGTCGATGAATCCGCGGTTGTTTTCTCCGTCGGTAAGCAGAATGATAACCTTGCTTACGGCTTCACTTTCCTTGAGCCGGCTCACCGCAGTTGCAAGTCCGTCGCCTATAGCCGTTCCGTCTTCTATCATCCCGCTTTTAATTTCATCCAGAAGGTTCAGCAGTATGCCGTGATCGGTTGTAAGCGGGCACTGGGTAAAACTTTCTCCACTGAATACTACCAGTCCGATACGGTCGCTGATGCGTCCTCTGATAAATTCTGCGGCAACATCTTTGGCAACGGCCAGCCGGTTGGGCTTAAAATCTTCCGCAAGCATACTTCCCGAGATGTCCATCGCCAGTACTATATCGATGCCTTCAACGCTGACGTTTTGTTTTGAGCTGCTCGACTGGGGTCGGGCGAGAGCGACAACCAGCAGAGAGAAAGCAAGGACTTTCAGTATAAACTGGCTGTGGCGCAGTCGGATGCGTAACGTCTTTCTCCCGGCTTTAAAGGCTTCAATGCCGCTTACCTGCAGCCTGGCTCTGGTATCGGCGCCGCGGAACCAGTACCAGGCAATGGCTGCCGGTATCAGCAGCAGCAGGTACAAGGCCTCGGGATTCGCAAGTTTCAGATGCTCAAACATGGTTTTCAGCGGTTTTTGTTCGAATCGGTTTCACTGCCGGAAGATCCGGTGGCAGGATTTTCTTTGCGTACCGGCAGCGGGATGGTGCTGCTTACAATCGATAAAGCCAGTGTCATACTTAGTTCATTGTCGGCTCCCATGGGGCGTGCTTTGGCAAATTTTGCCATATCCGCCATCGATAATATATTTTTCAGATCGGCCATCCGTTCCTTATCGGACAGGTGATCTTTCATGGCATCGGCTATTTCATCCGAAGTCATCTCCGGTGCATCTACCCCGAAGCGGGCTTCAAAATAGGTGCGTAGAATATCCGTTAAACGGGAATGGTATTCTTTAACCTGCCCTTTTTGCCATAATTGTTCGCGCTTGAGTTCTTC
Source organism: Bacteroidales bacterium (assembly GCA_022837485.1). Classification (GTDB taxonomy): domain Bacteria; phylum Bacteroidota; class Bacteroidia; order Bacteroidales; family Lentimicrobiaceae; genus Lentimicrobium. The sequence goes on along the minus strand of JALHHH010000046.1, from coordinate 1,809 downwards.
CAGACCTGCGATGGCAACCTGGTGGGGGAGAGGCTGGGGTTTTGAGGGTAATTTTATCAGCGGTTTGTTCTGCCTGCGGTTGCGGATGTAGAACCAGATCAGCAGTCCCAGCAGCATCAGTCCGAGAAGCATCAGGAGATAAGGTATGAAATCCCTGAGGGTGTAAGGTGCTTTCATCACCGGCTTCAGATCTTTTATGTCTCCTGCCATATCAACTTGTACGTTCAGAACTTCCAGCAGTCCGGCGGGGGAGAAAAGCTCGGTAGTTTCACCGCTTCCCGCAGTACTTACACCGAAAGGAATCGGTGGAATAACCTGAAATCCTGTATCGAATGAGGTTATAAGAAGCTCCTGAGTCAGTCTGATCCGGTTATCCGGAGTGGTGAGCGTATCTACCAGGCCTTTTGAAATTATCTCTACACTTTTTGTCAGTGTATCGTTCAGGGATGGCCAGTTAACCCTGTCGCCTTTGTTCACCTCCAGTTCAAGCGTCAGTTTTACCTGTTGTCCGATCAAAAACCGGCTGGTATCGGGAATGGCTTTCTGGGCAACAGCATAGAAAGGCACCATCAGTAACCAAAGTGCGGTGAACGCTGTATTGGCTGATTTTCGAAAATGAGTATGTTTTACCATTCTTTCCATCCTGTATCAATACGCGTTTATCTTCTCGATTCCCTGGCTTTGAACAGGTTTATAAGCGGTTTAACGTAATCCTGGCCGGTCCGCATACGGGCAACATCCACTCCACTGCGGCGAAATGCCTGTTCCAGCTGCTGCAGATGTTTTGCACCTTCCGCCGCGAAAGCATTGCGTACGTTCCGGCTGGCAGTATCGACCCATATGGACTTTCCTGCTTCTTTTGAATACAGCCTTGCCAGACCCATATTTGGAAGCGAGTAGTCGCGTTCGTCCACGATATGAATGGCTGCCAGGTCGTGTTTGCGGCCGGCGATTTTCAGGGCATCTTCAAATCCCTGATCCATAAAGTCGGAAATCAGAAATGCGGTGCATCGTTTTTTCATTGCATTGGTAAGAAAACGCAGCGCTTCCGCGATGTTGGTTTTCTGACTTATTGGTTTAAAGTCTAACAGCTCCCTGATTATCCGCAGGTTGTGTGATAGGCCTTTCTTGGGAGGGATGAATTTTTCGATGCGGTCACTGAAAAAAATCACTCCCACTTTATCGTTGTTTTGCAGAGCCGAGAAGGCAAGTACGGCAGCAATTTCCGTCATCATCTCCTCTTTCAGCCATTGCCGGCTTCCGAATTCATTGGATCCGCTCACATCGATAAGCAGGGTAACGGTAAGTTCTCTTTCCTCATCAAAAACTTTGATGTACGGGTGGTTAAACCGTGCGGTTACGTTCCAGTCGATGTTCCGGATATCGTCGCCGTACTGGTATTCCCTGACTTCGCTGAAGGCCATACCCCTTCCCTTGAAGGCACTGTGATACTGTCCCGAGAATATCTGGTTTGACAGACCACGGGATTTGATCTCAATTTTGCGTACCTTTTTCAGGATCTCACTGGTTTCCATCCTTGCCGGATATAATAGTAATTGAAGATTTCAGTTTAGGGAACCTCAACGGTGTTGAGGATTTCGTTGATGATATCGCTGGTGCTGATGTTTTCAGCTTCGGCTTCGTAAGTAAGGCCGATTCGGTGCCTTAGCACGTCGTGGGCAACGGCTCTTACATCTTCAGGAATTACATAACCGCGACGCTTTATAAAGGCGTAGGCTTTCGCAGCCAGTGCCAGGTTGATGCTTGCCCGCGGCGATGCACCGTATGAAATCAGTCCTTCAAACTTTT
>JALHHH010000115.1 GCA_022837485.1 Bacteroidales bacterium | reverse complement strand
GCCAGAGAGAAATTCAGAGTTTTCTCCGGGAGAGAGAGCAGTGTCAGTATTGTTGTCGATGGCGAATATGTAGAAAAAGTCGGGAGGAAGAGCAACATAAGAATCAACATAGTTGACGATATCGAGGTCTTCGGATCGGTCGTCCCAGTAAAGATTTCCGGTACCGGAGAGGAGATTGCGTTTCTGTACGATACTGGACTTGGAGAAAAGAATTCCCTTGGAATGGGAATGATAGAAATTGCCGGGAAGCGGTTTTGAGTATAAAAGGGTTTTCTTTAGCAAGCTGGTTTTCGATGCGTGTATTTGAAGTGAAGACCGCTTCGATAGAGTAGGTTATCCGCACGGTTTTACCAGAACACGCCTATAATCGTCATGAACCGATATTTTAAAGGTACTGTAGTGGCAACTTTCAGACCATTATTTTTAGCTATATTGGTTGGCTTCAAAACTTAGACTGACAAACGGATAAGCGCTTGATAATTTACCGATCTCTGCGGACAGAGAGATCAAAACCAGATCCCGAAACAAGTTCGGGATGACAATGTGAGGGACTTCCCAAACGCGCTGCCCGGATAACTTCATCAGGTGCATAGAAAACCCGAATTGTTGAGCCGGTTCTGTTCGTGAGACCCCATACGTTGTAATCGATACCCCCCGCTCCGCGTCATGAACTTGTTTCAGCATCTCTATCCTAAGAACCGCTGCACGCTTAAAATCAAAAACCCGCTGATCGCTGATGAAAACCGCGTTGTCCGTCAGCGGTCCTCCGCAGCCGAGAAGATAAAAACCAGATCCCGAAACAAGTTCGGGATGACAATGTTAGGCGATCACGAAAACATCACATCACGTCATTCTGAACTTGATTCAGAATCTCGATGATCAAAGAGCTGCTGTACGCTTAAAATCAAAAACCCGCTGGTTGCTGATGAAAACCGCGTTGTCCGTCAACGGTCCACCGTCCTCCGAATCGCGCGCGGAATGCCGGCGAAAATTGCGCAGGAACTCAAGGCCGGCTGAGTCGGGAAGTGATGTTCGCTGGCGCGAGGAAAGACACCCTCTCCTCTCTGGTTGCAAAACTTTGTGAAAAGGCGTCTTTAGAGAAGAGCACACACCCCACCGCAAGCGGTCCCCCCGCTCGAGCGGGGATTTAGAAGCCGGACTCGAAAAGAACATACCAGCAAGGATGCCTCCGGCAGGAAGCCTCTCAGGTCCACCGTCAAAGGTTCTCCGTCCTCCGAATCGGACGTAATGGCGCTAAAATTGTGCCGAGACGCAAGGCTGACCTAGTCAGAAAGTGAGGCTGCTTCGGAGGAGGCAAAAAAAGCGCCAGTCTGCTGGCGGAGGCCAGTCACTGCAAGCAACGGCAACATAGTGACTTTCATTTTGCTTGCAGTATTAGCTATTATCAGAACTTCAACTGACAAGCGCGTAAGAGACAACCGAAAGGACCGGCACATATACTAATCTCCTGGCACAGCCTGATAAATAAAGGCAGTCTCAATATGAGTGCTCTTGAAGGAAGTCGTACAGGATCTCTGCAGTCGTGAAAGCGAGGGCGGTAACGGTGTCGGCCGCCCCGTAGTATATGGCGATTCTGCCCGTTTCGGGGTCCTGAAGGCTTGCGCAGGGGAAGGTGACGTTGGGTACGTCGCCAATGTTTTCGTAAGGCATTCTCGGGTTAAGTATGTAGTGTTTCGACCTTTTGATTACTTTCCAGGGCCTTTCCAGATCGAGGAGAGCGACGCCGGCACTGTACACGAAGCCGTTGCAGGATGTCCATACTCCGTGATAGATTAGCAGCCAACCTTCCGAGGTTTCTATCGGAATAGGTCCGGCCCCAACCTTGGTCGATTGCCAGCCGGCGGTGGGTGACATTACATGCCTGTGGCAGCCCCAATGAATCATGTCGGGGCTCTCGCTGTAGAAGATGTCTCCAAAGGGAGTGTGGCCGTTGTCGCTCGGCCGGCTCAACATTGCAAACTTTCCTTTGATCTTCCTCGGGAAGAGGACCCCGTTTCTGTTGAAGGGAAGGAATGCATTCTCAAGCTGATAAAATCTCTCGAAATCGTAAGTGTAGGCAACGCCTATGGTAGGCCCGTGATAACCGTTGCACCAGGTTACGTAGTATCTGTCTTCCAGGAAGACGACTCTGGGATCGTATCCGTAAACGAATCGGCCGATTTCCGGGTCTTCGGCATTAAATTCGATTCTCTCCTGATCAATGTTCCACGACAATCCGTCTTCGCTTCTTCCCGAGTGAAGCTCCATGACAAGCTCTTTCGTATCTATACGGAATACTCCCCTGAATTCATCTTTGTAGGCTACGACCGCGCTGTTGAAGATGCTGTTTGCGCCTCTCACCGTTTCCCGTGTGATGAGGGGGTTTTTCGAGTATCTCCAGACCGGTTCTAGACAATCTTTGGGTTTCTCTTCCCAGGGGAGATTTTTGAGTTTGTGGCCGAGTATTGTGATCGACAAAGAGATCCTCTCCTTCCTCTCTCCTATATGGCTTTAACCGAGTCCCTTTCGACAAGGGCCGTGGGCAGAACTATATTCCTGAATACTCTCTTCTGGGTGAGTCTCAATCTCTCTATGAGCAGCTGGGCCGCAGCGCTTCCCATTTCGATTCTCGGTTGTGAGACGGTGGTTAATGCGGGGATCGTATAGGGCGCGTGAACGGAATCGTCGAACCCGATCACGGATACGTCGTCTGGGACACGAACACCGTTTTTGTGAAGCTCCTGCATTGCCCCCATTGCCACGTGGTCGTTGACGGCAAAGATCGCCGTGAAATCGATACCGAAATCCCGAAGGTAATCACGGATCGCCTCCTGCCCGTGGTGAGGTTCGAAGCCCCCTATCCTCGCGACTTTCAGATCGAAATCCGAGGTCCTCGAAGCGAATTTTCTCAGCCCCTTCAACCTATCCTTTGAAGCATGCACTCCTTCCTGCCCCGGGAGAAAGAGGACCCGTCTGTGCCCCTTTTCGTAAAGGAATTTCGCAACGTTGTATGCTGCAAAGGAGTTGTCTATGTTTACGGAATCGGCCTTTATTTCTCTTATTGGGGAGTCGACGGCGACAACGACTATCCCGCTCTCTATGAACCTGTTGAGCATGTGCTCGTCGCTGTGAAGAGTCGCAACTATGACTCCATCTACCTTTCGCTGGAAGTATTCGTTCAGAATCTCCTGTTCACGACTGACCATTTCTCTGGCCATGGCAAGCATCACGTTGAAACCGTTTTTGTGAGCATAATCCTCCACTCCCATGAAAATTTCGCCGTAATGGTTTCCCATGGTGTTGGGCAGGAGGACGCCCAGGGTTCTGTATAGGCTCTTCTTTCGAATCGAAGGCATGGGATGGTAGTTGAGTCTGTTGATGACCCTCAACACGCGCAGCTTCGTATCTTCGGAAACATAGCCGCTTCCGTTCAATACCCGAGAGACGGTCGCTATCGAAACCTCGGCTTCGGCGGCCACATCTTTTATCGTTGCCATCCAGTCTTTTCCCCCTATTCGATGAGCAGGGTTTCGTCAAAAATGTCGTACGGCTCTTTCAGCATCTTCTTGAAACCATTAACCGAGCCCTGCTTTATGATTTCTTTCAAAAGGTAGTAGGAAGGTCTCGGAGTGAGGCTTCCATCATTGAAGTCCACACTGACCAGTCCGAAACGCATCCCAAGGCCGGAGGCCCATTCGTAGTTGTCGGTGAGAGACCAGTGCATGTA
>JALHHH010000114.1 GCA_022837485.1 Bacteroidales bacterium | reverse complement strand
ACTAAGAAAGTGGTTGTTACCAGATAATCATTGAATTGATACACTACGCACGAGAGTGCGTAAACTGAAAGAGGCTCCGAAAGGAGCCTTTTTCAGTTTTGTTATAATTGTTAATTGGATAAAATAATCTCCGGATTTTTTGAAAAGACCTTAGTTAACCGATTACACCGGAGTATCCTCACAATCCTGAATCCTGGCAGATATTAATATTGATGCAGATAATTAGATCACGAGAGTTATTCTTAAGTTTTATCTACAGCGAATTCCTGTTTAAGGTTTCAACCGAGAAATGCATTATATAATATTATGGTGCAGAATCGGATTCCCTCCGGGCAACTATCGGGGCACCTGCTATGCGGCACTCAGTATGCTCACGATCCGAAAGACATTAATCCAGTATTACCTTTTCCCGAACTTCTTATAAATGCTATGATCACTATATACCTTGTAGCGATTAGAATTCAATGGATATAAGATAATTACGAATAATTTACCCGCTTTTTTTGCAATTAATGGAAAATTTTTCGGAATAAGCCGCTGAATCCCGGAACGATGTCCGGTAAAGGCAAAAATAGTTTCACTTGCCTGAAATTTTTTAAAACAATGTTTTTAATAACCGGATTATTTAAACAAAAACATATATGATAGATGTAATGATTGTTGGAACGCACGACAGAAGGGGAAAAGTGGAGTTTGCCGAATGGTTTTTCCGGGATCTTCCATTTTGGTTATTTCTAATGCATTGTAAAACAATCGTTAAAGAGAGTGAAAACAGTGCTTTAACCAGCATAAAAAAAAACGTTAAAAGGATAAATTGGATAGGGGTAAAATGGTTTTTGTGTGTCTAATATGACAATCCGTTTTTTTTAACGGTAAGATTTATTAATGGAGGGGGTACGTCAGGTTATCGTTTTTGGTGGATGACTTTGTTGGAAAGGATGATGAAAGGAAAGTCTGAAAAGGGTTGATTTATAAATAGATACAATTGATGATACCCGGGACGAAAAACTAAAAAGAACTTGTAAATTGGGGGCCATAACGATTCAAAGTGTTTCTGTTACGATTCGTAATAATGAGTTTTATGCCGTATTGTTGAACAAAACGGGTATTGCTCTTTTCTTGTTTAATACCTGTCTGAAAGAAGCTGAAGCTCTTACGCTGAGTTCTGATCAGGAAACGGCATTGCAGAATCATTCAGCAATGTGTCTGATGTAAATGTAAGTTATTACTGTTTGTTTGACAGCTAATTATACAAAGGAAAAACGTAAGAACAGGTCACATGAGTGACAGAAAGGAGGAAGTGAACGGCATAGAGCTCAAGATTGTAAATGAATTTCAACATGCGGCAACGCACTTGAAATATTTTCAGTTCAATTCAATGTTTCATTAACCCAGTAACAAAAACAAAATGAGAAAGTTAATTACGCTTATTTTAGTAGTGTTGCTTTCTTTTGCTGGTTTGCTGTCAAATGCTCAGGTAGCAATATCTAAAGAGTATACGACTGAACAGCAAGAGATTGATCTGCATGGACCTACAGTAGAGGTTCCCAGGTCGCCGGAAGGCAGTAGCAGAGCTATAGGCGACGACTGTATCACCCCGATCGTGATTCCGTCGTTCCCCTATACCGATGTGAATACCACCGTTGGACGCGGGAATACTTACGATGCAACCTGTATGGGTTCGTATGATGGTGGTGAGGATATCATTTATCAATTCACCATCACCGGCACCTATAACGTTACCGCCCAGCTGAATCCTGGTCCGACCACTTATACTGGAATTGGCATCATGAATGCGTGTCCTCAAACCGGCACGTGTGTTGCCTTATCTACCAGTTCATCTGCAGCAACGCATGCGGCTGTTGGAGTGCTTACTCCCGGTACCTATTACATTATGATAGATACCTGGCCATCACCTGCAAACATCCCTTCGTTCACTCTTAACGTTACATTGAGTGCTCCTCCGCCAACTTTCCCGGCATACGGATTCTTGTCATCACCCGGAACCTATACGGAAATTACCGGTGGTGCTGTACTGGCAACTGAAACCAGTGACGATCAGTATTTTGTAGATCCTGCTGTTCCTGCAGGAAGTACTACTAATAATGGTCCCGGTTTTGATATCGGTTTTCCTTTCGTATTTAATACCGAAACATTCAACCGCTTGGGTATTAACAATAACGGATGGATTGCACTTGGAAACAGTGCTCTTACACCGTCTGTTAATATGCAGACTTCTTCAGCATACAATCCGCTGAGCGCAACATCAAGTGCAATCCCTTCGTATCTGCGCTCCAGGATATCTGCTTTTGGCCGCGATTTACAGGCACAGGTTGGATCCTCCATAAGGGTTGAAACTCTGGGGACTGCTCCCAACCGCGTTTGTGTAGTGCAGTTCAAAAACTACAGACGGTATGGTGGTGCGGGCGAAAGCCTTAATTTCCAGATTCGTCTGCACGAAACTACAAATATGGTTCAGATCGTCTACGGTGCAAATACCACTACCAACACAACCTCTACCACGGCCCAGGTTGGTTTAGGCGGTAGTTTACCTGGAATTTTCATGAACCGTACTTCCACGACCGACTGGACTGTTACTAATGCAGGAACTGCCAATACTGCTACAATGACCTTTAGCAATTTAATTTATCCTGCTAATGGTCTTACCTATACATTTGGTCCGATGGCACCTCTGCCGGCAATTTATGCATCTCCCGGTAACGGAGCCTCAGGTATGCCGGCAACGGTTGGTCTTTTCTGGGCACCAAACACAACCGGAGGCGGTGCTCCTGACGGATATTATGTGTACCTCGGTACCGACAATCCTCCAACCAATGTTGCAAACGGAGTTGATGTCGGAAATGTTCTGACGTATACTCCGGCTGCTCCTCTGGAACTGGCCACTCAGTATTTCTGGCAGGTTGTTCCCTATAATGCTGTTGGCAATGCCACAGGCAGTGAAGTTTGGTCATTTACCACAACTGCCGGCGTTGGCTCACTCGAAGGTTTTACAACCAATGGCTTTGGAATTCCTTTGGGAGGTGTACAGGTTAGTTTATACAATGGATTAAATACAATCTCTACCACTTCAGCGACCAACGGTGCATACGCTTTCTCGCTGATCTCAGCCGGAGATTATCAGTTAACTGCTTCGTTAACCGGATATAATACTACAGTTATGGATGTAGTTGTAGCTCCAAATACAACTACCTACCAGAACGTAGCTATGCTTCGTCCGGCTATGGCCGTTACTCCCAATCCTTACAGCGTATCGGTTAATCCCAATGAAATGGTTGACGGTGCAATCAACGTCACAAATAATGGGGATGGCCAGTTAACCTGGAATGCTTCCGTAAGCTATACTTCACCGGGTCCAAACACCTGGCTGACGCTTGGTCAGACCTCAGGATTTGTTCCTGCTTATACCAATTTCAACGTTCCAGTTGCATTTAATGCAAACGGACTTGCAGCTGGTACGGTTAAAACGGCAGAAATTACATTTACATCGGTTAATCCCAATGTTGGAACCGTGGTTGTTCCTGTAACCATGACCGTCAGCGGCGTTGCCCTTAACGTACCCACCAACCTGGTTGCTACTCTTACCAACCCCGTTAGCGGACTCGTTACCCTGAGCTGGGATTTCAGCGCCAACCGTGCTTTCCAGTTCTTCGTGATCAAACGCAACGGTGTACAGGTAGGAACTACCATGGGTAACACCTTCAGCCAGACTCTTCCTGCTTACGGC
>JALHHH010000113.1 GCA_022837485.1 Bacteroidales bacterium | reverse complement strand
TGCAACGCCCACCTGTGAAGCCTCAGGCTTTGCTGCCGCCACAACTCCGTTTCTGCCCTCTGCATCTCTTCCATAAAGGTTGATTGGATTCGAAGCCATGAGAGTTCCGGCAGTTACTATGATGGTAAGTACAAACAGAATTTTCTTCATTATCGTCCTCCTAATTTGAGCTTAAGAGCTTCATAATTACAAGTTTAGCATTTTCATCCAACGTAACATTCCCTGTCAAAGAGTCTGATTACTTACTGCGAAATGGCTATGACTTTTCAAGGGAAAAGATCATTCATCTAGTATAATTTCCTAGGTGAACATTATGGATGAGATTATTGGTTTCATAAGAGATTCTATTATGAAATATGGTTATAAGGGAGCTGTGATAGGTATTAGCGGAGGAATCGATTCTGCCGTTGTTGGAAAACTCGCCGTCGAAGCTCTTGGAAAGGAGAAGATATTCGGACTACTCATGCCAGAGCGCGACTCTTCAAGAGATACGATTAGGGATTCGAAGCTCGTCGCGAAGTTTCTTGGGATAGACTTCAAAGTCAAAAACATAAGCTCTGCTCTTAGAGCAATTGGTACCTATAAGCTTCAGCCTCCCGCATTCTTAATCCCTCAGACAATTAAGGAGAAGTATGTTAAACATAAGTGGGAGGAGCTGTCTTCTGATCCATTTCTTGACGATCTTTGTAATGAAGGAAACGAAGAATTCAGAAGGGGACTTGCCTATTATAGATCGAAGCACAGAGTAAGGATGATCTCTCTGTACCTTGAAGCTGAAAAACGAGGATATGCGGTGCTGGGAACCACCAACAAGACCGAGCTGTTATGCGGGCTTTATGTGAAATGGGGAGACGATTCAAGCGATGTTGAGCCAATAAGGCATTTGTTTAAAACCGAAGTAATCGAACTAGCAGGGCAATTGCAAATTCCAAACAAAATAATAGAAAAACCTCCAAGTCCAGATCTCATACCTGGTGTTACTGACGAAAATGTCTTTGGAGTGACGATTGACGATCTGGACGAATCTCTTCGGCGTATTGAAGGAGGAGAAGTTTTAGACCCCCATGACACGAAATCCATGAGGGTCCTGAGAATACTTGAATCAGCCAGGTATCGAGAACTAAGAAATCTAGCTATTCCTCGGAAGCACTAAGCGTCTTCAGACCGTTGCTCCACGAAATACTCATGAGATTCACAACTACTCGTTCCAGTTGCTGGTCGGCAAATTCCGGAAAGTCTGTGAACACTTGTTTTTTTGCCTCTCCCGGTCCGACACTCAATCCCTCAAGTTCTTTTTCCGCAACGTAAAGCTCTTTACCCATAGGATCTATGAGCCTGAATGATATATGAATTCCCTTGACCGTTCCGAGGTCGGAATTGTTCATAATCCGTAGAACAACCGCTTTCTTTTTGCTGAAAGTTCCCAGCTTTTCTATGCTCGATTGAATAACTACTTCGCGATGAAGAGAGTCGGTTGTCTTTCTGTCCTTTGAAAGGTAAAGGTCGGCAGCCTGAGGTATAGAGTCTTCAAGGTCTAGATCCGAAACAGTGATTTCTTCTCCCAGTGGTTCGGGAAGAGACTCGTTTTTCGTTTCAAAGTTTTCCAATGATTTGTACAGTTGATACAGGTCCCAAAGATTGTCGGTGAAGACCCTGTGTTTTCTAAGTTCTTCCACAACTATTCCTGTACTAAGAGAATCTAAGTCGATCTTTGCGTTTTCCCTGCGGATTTTCGCGCCATCCTGGCCAAAATATACACTGGAAAGAACAAACCATTCATCTGGCAGCGGAAAGATCAATCTCCCAGTATGCACTTCCTTCGAGGAGAACTCTATTGTATTCACAATAACTGGGACAACAAAATTCGTATCCCTTTTTGCAGGTATCTTTGACGCTTCTCCATCTGATACAATTCTCAGAGTCTTGCCGAGCGTTCTCGACTCGAAAGCCCAAAGAGCAACCGAATCTTCAAATAACTTGTTTTCAACTATCTTGACGCCATGAAGCTTAACCCCGCTAAGGTCAAGCTTGCTCTTTGTGAGAGAGAACTTCGATGATTCCATTTTGACTTCGATAACAGCCATTAGACGGCCCCTATACTTCGCAAATACTGGATCGGAAGGAAATGTGAGCGTTATTCCGTCATGTTTTGATTCCTCAATAATCACTGAACCGGCATCGCTTATAAGAAAAGCCGAGTACCCCATTGTCTTCATGTTGATTCCCCCTTTCTTTTTGCTATCTCCGATAAAAGCATTATACCTTATCCATTCGTCATGTCTTAAGCAAAGTTAACTAAAGGGCAGCTACTGAGTTTTCTCGAGTGAAAGCCCTTCCACCGTGGTCAAAAGTAGAAGAAAACTCGGAAATATCACTGGAAACGAACCTAAATCAGATTTCATCGAAACCAATTGATAATGAGAAAATCACATGAAATGATCTCGACGGATTTCTCTTATTGGGACCTGAAAAGAATAAGCTCTTTTCGGCTCCCGAAGTTCTTTTATCTGTAAGTGTTTTGATGAATTTAGAGCCTTCCTCTTAACCTCCAGATTTAGCTTTTGAATCGTCGAGGTAAAAAAAGAAAGGGGTTCCCCCTTTCTCCCGTAGTTTTTCATCTGGATCGTTATAAAAAGCCAGGTCTTATATCAAGGCTTAGCATCCAACTCGAAATAGAACCCAAAACCAGAGTCGCTGTGCTGAATTCCTATCTTCGGGAAAACATCTCCCAAGCCCAGGGTAGAACCTACGTTCACAAACATGTACAGCGCAGAGTGATCAAGGCTGGTATTGGTTCCACTAACTTCGACCCCGATCCCAATCTCTTTCAGGAAGAACATGGGACTCCATCCCCAGTCGATTCGATACAGAAGCTGAGCGCCGTTTGCATACCAGTAAAAATCGTCGAAGAAACCTACACCAAGATTGACAGAAGTTCGCAAAGTTGGGGAAAAACCGGCATCAAGAGCGAGCAGTGGAGTGATCTCCCCATCAGAGAGTTTTATGCCGGGTTCTAGAGAGATCGAGAAGAGATTTCCTTTCAAACTCAAAGGAACTGAAGTTGTCATTCCCCCTGATGTGTCAAATCCAATGTGCGCGTATGATCTAAATCTCGTGGAGGGGTTCAAAGGCATCTGGAAGAGCTCAGAAGATAGCCCTGCAGTTGCCACAGGAACGTTGGGAGTGCCTAAGTTTACTTTCAGAGAGACATTTACTCCTTCCAAGATCTGCCCAATATACTCCCCCTGGAAGGAAAGCTTGCTGGTACCAAAAGTGAATAGAGGCTTCAGCTCCATAGAGTGTTTCGAATCATGTGAAAGGTGAACGGTAAGAAATCCTAGGGAAATGTTTTCGCCATCATATGATACAAGCGGCGCTCTTAGGACGGGACTCAAAAAATGAAGGATGGTCTTCTTCAGGTAGTCCCCCACCGTGTACTCTACTTGTAAAGGCTCAAAGTCATCAGACTCGACTGCTGTCACGACATATGGGGTACTCTCAAAATCGAAAGCAAAAACAGACATACCCTTTTCTCTACGAGAGTGTCCGAACCCGTAGACTTTGGAGTCTAGAACGACTGCTTTTTCAAGATTTGCACCGTGAGTAAGCCTAGAGATCTGCAAAGACTCTAAATCTACTGCGAAGGCATCCATGAACCCTTCCTCATAGGCAGCAGTGAAGATCACTTTGCCTTCATAATAGTCAATCCCTCTTCCTTTTAGGTATGGATCATCGAGAATTACTCTGAACTCGCCTTCTTTGAAAGTTGCTATGGCTCCATTAATACCG
>JALHHH010000112.1 GCA_022837485.1 Bacteroidales bacterium | reverse complement strand
CATTCCAGTTCTACCGGACCGGCAGGAACCGATAAGCCTTCATCGTATACTGCCTGTACGGTGTAGTAGTAGGTACCAAATCCTGGCAGCATATCCATAAAGGTATAACCAGTAGTTGTCCCAATCTGAACTCCATCGCGGCTAACCACAAAGTTGACAAAGTCATCGGTGGGAGCAAATGTCCAGCTCAGGTTAACCTGTCCGGTAATCGGGTTCGTAAGAACCGCTGTCAGATCTTCTGGCATTGACAGTGCAGGACCTCCGATAACCATGGTTACCGGAACGGTTATCACGCCTACGTTGGGATCGCTGGTGAAAATAACCTCGGCCTGGTAAACCTCACCGGCTTCCGTATTGGCTGCATTGAAGTATGCAGGCAATGTGAAGTTGGTGTACTGGTTAACGGTTCCCTCGTATTCACCAAGGGTAAGCCATCCGCTGGCACCCCCGCCCGAAAGACACATTGCAAGTTTTTCGGTAAGAGGAGTAGTGTTCTGATAGGCATTACCGGTACCGGTATACGTATTCAGCCAGTAGAATGTGGGTGAAGCAGTAGTGGCCTGTACAGAAATCCAGCCTTCGGGCATTGCTGTCGTTGGAAGTTCAACGGTAAACAGGTATGTACTGTAACCGATAACCGGGGTTCCTGTATTAACCGGAACAGCATCCACATTCAGTGAGGTGAGTACAGCACCGGGTGTTGCACCTGCAGCACAGATTTCAATGTTGAAATTCATGGTTGCCGGAGGTGCCGAGGTAAAGATTGCCCAGAAGTTCAGAATATTGAAGTTTCCTTCAACTCCCAGAAACTGCTGATAGCATTTGTATCCGGCAGAGACGGTACTGGTGTATCCGTTATCGGAACCAACCGGCGCGTTGCTGAACTTGCTGCCTTCGGGGCAGAACATGGTATTCCTGCTGTTCAGCGGCTCTCCGTTGCCAGGGCCAATGGAAGAAATCTCCGTGGCAGGCAGCGAATTAAAATCAATTACCGGAATGTTGGGATTAATTCCCGGAGCAATTGATTCTGGTTCCATGTAAATAACCTCAGCCGTCCAGTTGAGGGTGCCATCGCCATTATTATTTATGTTGAAGGCCCCTGCAAGCATTTCGTTGGGGTTAAGTGTAACGCTGTAAGGATTTGGCGTAATGGCCATGGCCGGACGCGGCAGTTCAAAGTTCTGATAGGTGGTTTCACCCTGGGAAATCAGAACGTTGTTAACATATACCGTATTGTAACCTTCCTTGGTTGCAGCCATGGTATAGGTACCGATGGAAATATCGGGAATCTGATATGCACCATTGGGGCCTGAAGTGGTGATGAAATCGCCATTCACACCGGAAGCAACAACCGTTGCTGCACCCAATGGAACTCCAAAACCGTTGGTAACATAACCCTGAACTATCCCTGTAGGAAGAATTGCCGAAGGAATAATGGACATGTAAAGATTTGCCCTGTTTGTGTAGGAAGAACCAACCGTTGTGATATCGGTACAGCCATTGCCTGCCGACAAATCGGTATGGTTGTGCGCTACCATTCCCGCCATTTCTGTTCCATAAACCAGGGAACTGGCCGAATAGCCTGCATTATCAAAGCAAACTCCGACCAACAGGTTCGATACTCCGTCCCATTCGAACGGCGTTTGCAGTTCGATCATCTGAACTCCGGTTCCCGGGACTGAATACGTACCACTGTATACATTGGTCCATCCGGTACTTACAAATCCCGTAAGACTGGTCCCGGCATAGTTCTGCATATCGATGTTGAATCCGTTCATCAGATATGGGTCGAACGAAGAAACATTGAAACCAATGGAGACTATTTCACCGGGAAGTCCGCCGGCGGCAAGAATTTCACTCGCGGTGTAGAGATACTGCGTACGTGAATCCATCCAATAGGTATAAAATGGATAACTTGCCGTAGCTGTTCCGGTTCCAACCTGACATTCCACCGTTACTACGGGAGGAGGAGCAATGGTAAGCCGGATGTTGGGGCGGTTGGTTTGTGCACTGCCACCCGTATAGGAGCATCCTGCACCACCATCACCATATTGCCACCAGGTTTTACCGCTTACGGCGGTTGAATTCACCGGGGAGGAGCCGCTCCAGCTGCTGTTGTCAAAACAAATATTGATCAGCAGATTGGAAGTACCATCCCAGGCAAAAGGAGTCTGAAGCGTTATTGTCTGCCATCCTGCGGCAGGAACCGTGTAGGACCCTGAATAAACGTTTGTCCATCCTGTAGTAATCATTCCGGATAGTGTAGAACCGGAATAATTCTGCATGTCGATGTTAAATCCGTTCATTGGGTAACTGGTTGTGGAAATCAGATTGAAAGCGATGGCCGTAATATCGCCGGCCATACCACCCCCTGCCAGAATTTCGGAAGCATCATAAATAATCTGCGTTCTTCCGTCTTCATAAAGAGTATAAAAAGGAAAACTGGCAGAATTGGTGCCCGTACCAATCTCAACTGTGACCTGAGCTGAGAGATTGAAGGCCATGAGCATCGCAGCTAATGACAGCAGCCAGATGCGCCAGCCTTTACGTTTTGTAACTTGTTGCATTTTTCTCAATTTAGGTGAATAATCATGCATTAATTAATTCATTAATTGTATGCTAACAAAGTATCACACAGATGAACCGTGTGTTGGAGTGAACTTCAATTATTTTATAATTCTACGCTTTACCAGTCCCCGGCAATACCTCCTTTCCCGTTGATTAAAAGAGTTAAACAATTAAGCGTTTTCGGATTTATGTATTTCATAATTCATCTTTTTCTGCCTTTATTCCGGCTGCTATCGTTATGAATTCTTTAAAACACAAATACCGGCCCGGGTTATACCCGTCCGGTTACGCATGCATTGCATTATTACAATACATGTACCTGTTGAAAAAGTATCCATCATGACCATGCCTTTGGTTCTTATAGCCTGATAGTTCCTGGGTAGGGATAACAGGCCGGATTAACGGCAATCAATGAATGCTCAGACAGTCAAAAGAAATCGAAGAAAAAAACCAGCAGTAATTAGCAGCAAACAACCAGTTCAGGGGGGCGATAATGAAGTATAGATTTATTTAGTCAGAAAAGAACAAAACCCCTGAAATCATTAATTCAAACAAGAATTAGTAACTCAACAAAGAACTCAATGCCGCTCCCATCTTAACTTATACCTGAAAGGAACCTGACTAACTAAAAGACAATCCAAAACCCTTTTACCCCTATCCAGAATATAACATTTTTTCTAATTATATTGCAATTTACTAATATTCATACAATTAAGTCAAATTATTTTTCAAACAGGCAAAATGTTAATAACCCCTGATCGATTGATATTTGAAAGAAAATTTTAACCAAAACCAATATGGTGAAGCTAAAAAGGAATCAATTATGTGTTGAACTGCTATTAAAATATAATGTATAACCCAATATATCAGAATGTTAGAAAAATATGGTTAAACATCTTTCCATAACACAATTTTGTTAATAAATGCGAAAGGCCCCTTTCGGAGCCTCTCGCATAATGCACACAAAGGTGCATTTCAAATCGATTTAACGATTATTTGGTAACCACAACTTTCTTAGCGATGCTTTCGCCTTCCCTGGTTACAAATTTAACAAGGTAAGCGCCGGCTTCGTAGTTGCGTACGTTCAGCGTAAGCGTCTGAGCACCGTTTACATTGTTTTCATAAACAACCTGACCGAGGTAGTTGTATACAACAACCTGGCTGATGTTGTTCGTTACTTCAATGTTAACAACACTGTTCGAAGGATTCGGATAAACGCTC
>JALHHH010000111.1 GCA_022837485.1 Bacteroidales bacterium | reverse complement strand
TAGTGCGGTATTTTCATCATTTTGTATTAGTAAATAATTAGTAATGTGATACTTGTAAAACTGATTTTCCGAAATTGCCAAAAGTGTCAGAAGTCAGGATTAAACTATCGAAGTTAAGATACTGGATCCGCAAACAAAAGGTGACATCCGATGAACTCCCTGATTTCATACAAATAGGTGGCCATACTGGTCAGTCATTCGGATTGCGGTTTCCAAACGGAGTAGAGCTCACGCTCCCCCAACATACACCGGTAAATATATTTCGGACATTAGTTCACCTTTTCTGAAATGTTTACCCTTGGTGCGGCACAGTATTTCATGTACCATGAGCCAACCGATATGCGCAAAAGCTTTGACGGATTTTGTGGGTTGGTTGAGGGCCGGCTGAAGCAAAACCCCATGAGTAGCGATGTATACATATTCGTGAACAAGCCCCGTAACAGGCTGAAATTGTTCAAATGGGAGCCTGGTGGTTTTGTCTTGTTTTACAAGCGCCTGTCCGACGGCACTTTTGGGTAGCACTTTTTTCAACTTTTCTTTCAGCAATTTTTGCAAAATTTCTGAAATGCAAAATCCGGGTAATATTACTCGCTGAATAAAATATATTTCCCCACTATCTCCCCACAATATTTAATAGCCTTTATAAATAACAGATAAGCAGCATATTAGATTAAATTAGTCAGAGATTGTGGTTCTGAGGGTCGTGGGTTCGAATCCCATCATTCACCCGAACCGGATTTTCCGGAAAAAACAAAGAGGCTTCATAACGAAGCCTCTTTGTTTTTTCCGGAATCTGCGGTTTATAGTATTGTTTTCGTGTAATTTGATCTATTTGTATTGGGGCATTTTCAATTATCCAAAATAGCTCAGCCGGTTTTTAATTGCACAGATAAGCCTGCATACCCCTGAATGCTGATGTGCCGTTACCGTAAGAAAGTTGCAGTTTAGGCTGAACTGCAACTTAAATTGCAGAAATAGTCTCGTTGAGGTATTATCATCCAAAACCCTCTACATAGAGTAGATTCTCTTAAAATAGTAAATAATTCCAACCTGAAAAAGATTCGATTTGGTTTCAACAACATCATTTATTAAAAATCTCCGGCCTTCTTCTGTCTTCATTTTGTAATATAAATAATTAGCAAATACACTGTATTTATTCAAATAAAGAAATTCTACGCCTAGCTGAGACCCGAGATCAATTCCGCTAATGTCTAATTCAGAATTATCTTCTTTAATCCTTAAATTGCTTCCAGTGTTATATAATATATTTAAGCCGCCTTTCAAAATTATGTCAAATTTGGGATTTTTAATTGCACTGTAGCCTATGCAGGGATTAAAGCTTATCGACTTAATATCTGCATCTCCAGTGCTTCCTGTAAAGCTGAAATCATTATAGAGCAAAGCTACATTCAAGGAAGTCCGGCGGGTGTAGAACTGCTGATAATTTAATCCGAACGAATAATTTAATTTGCCGTTCAGAACCGAGTTGTCTTCAACAAGAGTAAGATTTCGGGGATGAAAAGGGACGGATCTTTAAAAGCATTGTATGCTGTTATTAATTCTGC
Organism: Bacteroidales bacterium; assembly: GCA_022837485.1. GTDB lineage: Bacteria > Bacteroidota > Bacteroidia > Bacteroidales > Lentimicrobiaceae > Lentimicrobium. The sequence goes on along the minus strand of JALHHH010000111.1, from coordinate 3,736 downwards.
CAGTGATTTGTAATCATAATAAATTCTCTCGTTGCGGGTACTGTAAAATGCATCAAAATCGGGCAGTACGCTTTTTAAAACCGGCAGCAGATTGTACTTGTGGTCTGCTAAGTTTACAACCAAACCCTGGTCTATTATCTTTATATAAAAACTAATCTCGCCTTTTGTAGAAATAGATTGACCTAAATAACTTGTTCCACCAACTGTGTAGCTGATTAAAACATGTTTATTTTCACGCTCCAATAATTCTGTTTCGAATAGATCGTTGCCATTGTAATACGACCTCAGGTCTTTGGATGGGATGCTCAGCTCTGCATCGTTATATATATAGGTTACTTTATCCTCATTTGTCATTCTGTACGATTCCCTGATCTCGCATTCCCTGATGGTGTCACCAGAGATTTTTACGATGTATGCTGTGTTTTTAACAGAAGGCTGAGCATAAGAACTAGTGTTAATAACAACTGCAATTGCAATGATGCCAGTAATTTTGGAAAATTGGAGTGATTTCTTCATAATGTCTTGATTTGAAGCTTTTTAAAATGATAGCTTGAGTGATGCCGACGGGTAAAGGTACGTAAAGACCCGATTATAGCAAAAAGATGTAATATCTGTCGGGCGGCTTTTCAATATTGTAGCACTTTTTCTTCTCTGAACAGTTCCAGGCGGACTTAATTAAAAGTATTATTTCGCTCCATTTATTAGGGTTGTATGCTATTGACGTGAATTGCTGCTTGGTAAATGTAAAACACATGTATCTATTATCTATAAATTATTTTGGAAACTTATGGAGATTTGGATTGCCGCAATAGTCCGGCGACAGTTGTATGATTATAAGTGAATTCAGCAGAAGTGTTAATTATTTCATAAACTCCGGTGTTTTAATGTTTCGTTTTGTAATTTTGCAGTCCATAAAATACTGTATGAAAACGATCAGGCGTATTTTGGTTCTCTTTGCGCTGGCGGCCTTTCTGGTGCCTGTCAGCGGCGTTATGGTGTTCGTGCACCATTGCCGTAGCATGGAGACAACCGGCTACAGCCTCGACGGGTATGATGCATGCTGCCATTCGTCGCCCTCCGTTTTTGTTGAGCATAAAGCCCCTGCCTGCGATGTGGCTCACCCCGGGCATTGCACACACCATACTTTTATCGACGGTCAGACGTGCTGCTCGGATTCACGGATTTATGTAAAGATAGTCCTCGATTACCTGGCATCCCATGATTATAGTCCATTGGTTGCCAGCGAAATCATACTTCCGGGAATTGTTAACCCAGAACCCGCGAATTCGTTTTTCCTTAAGCGTTTATACACTCAGCTAAGCCATTCGCCGCCTGGCCCTGATCCCTGGCTGCGACTTTCCAATCTCCGTTTATGATGTCTGCGTTAAGGTGTTTACCGGCATGGGTTTCTCATGCCTTTCGGGCACATTTTTAACTCAGTCAACTAATTAACTACGGAGGAAATTTCAATGAGAGTTATTGTTTTTGTCCTGGCGCTGCTTTTTGCAGTTCTTTCAGGCAATGTGCTGTATGCACAAAAACCGGTTACCGGAAAGGTAAGCGGAATTAATGAGAAGGGGCGGCAGGAAGCCTTGCCCTTTGCAAACGTGTACTGGATTGGTACCCAGCACGGTACTACCAGCGATGAGAATGGAAAATTCAAGATCGATCGTCACGATAACCAACTGAATCGTCTTGTATTCAGTTTTATCGGTTACGTTAACGATACCCTTATACTTGAACCCGGACAGAATCAGGTGAGCGTTACCCTGCAACCTGGTGCAGAGCTTGGCGGGGTTGAAATCCGCGAACGCATGGCCGGTAGTTTTATTTCGGGTATTAAACCCATTAAAACGGAAGTTATTACTACTGCCGGTCTTCAGAAACTGGCCTGCTGCAATCTATCGGAGAGCTTCGAGAACAATGCCACGGTTGATGTTGGCTACGCTGATGCCGTTACCGGCGCCCGCCAGATCCAGATGCTTGGTCTTGCCGGTATCTACAGCCAGCTGATGGTGGAAAATATCCCGTTTACCCGGGGACTAGGCTCGGCTTTCGGGCTTACCTACATTCCGGGAACATGGATGGAATCTATTCAGATTTCAAAAGGAACCTCTTCGGTTGTTAACGGTTATGAGTCTACCACCGGACAGATAAACGCAGAGTTCCGCAAGCCCTGGGACAGTGAACGGCTGTTTCTGAATGCATACGCCAACAACGAAGGCCGTTATGAACTTAATGCTCATGCCTCTCACGTGCTGCAGGAAGACAGGCTGAGTACAATGGTGCTCGGACACGTCTCCACCCAGGCCAGCCGCATCGATATGAACGGTGACGGATTTCTGGATCAGCCTTTGACAAAGCAGGTCAACCTTTCGAACCGCTGGAGTTATGAAAAGCACGGTGTTACCGAATCCAAATTTGGCATCAATTTCCTGTACGACGATCGTCAGGGGGGGCAGCTGATGAACCGGACATCGGAAGAAGCGACTGCCGAAGGCAGGTACGTTATGAATATGACAACCCGGAGGCTCCAGCTTTACGACAAAACGGGATTTGTCTTCAACAGCATGCCAAATACAAGTCTGGGTCTTATCTTCAGTGGATTGTACCACGAGCAGGACGCACTGTTTGGTCGTTCAGCGTACGATGCACGCCAGCTCGGATTTTATGGGAACGCCATCTTTCAGTCGCAAATAAGGAATCCCGCGCATACCTATAATGCCGGTCTCAGTCTTATGGCTGACGATTATCGTGAAACATACGGCGATACCACCTTCAACCGTACCGAAACAGTACCGGGTATTTTCGCGCAGTATACCTACAATCCGAGCGATAAGCTCAGCCTTATTGCAGGCATTCGCGCCGATCATCACAGCCTGTACGGAACACTTATAACACCACGTATTCACTTTAAAATCAATATTTTTGAGCATACAGTGCTCAGAGGATCGGCAGGTAAGGGTTACCGCAGCGCCTCTATACTCGCCGAGAATACCGGAATGCTGGTAAGCGCTCGTCAGCTTATCTTTCGGGAAGATTTCAGGATAGAAGAAGCTGTTAATTATGGTATTAACCTTACACAGACCATCTCGCTTGGCGGAAAGCGTGAGATGACGATATCGGCCGATTATTACCGTACCGATTTCGTCAATCAGCTTATTCTTGACCTCGATCAGTCGTTCGATCGTATTGTGGTTTACAATCTTGACGGGGAGTCGTATTCTAACAGTTTTCAGCTCAACCTGGAAGCCCGGTTGTTCGAGGGTTTTGACATGACAGCAGCATACAGGCTCAACGATGTTAAGGCCACAACTGCCGGTGAATTGCGCGTGCGGCCTATGGTAAGTCGTCACAAAGGGTTGTTTACCATGTCGTATGCTACACGTTTCGAAAAGTGGAAGTTTGATTTTACTTCGCAGTATAACGGACGTACGCGTCTTCCTTTAAACGTGCCACATCTGGCGCATGCCGGGTACGGGGATTATTCCCCCGATTACATCACCATACACGCTCAGGTTACGCGCAAGTTTAAAAAATGGGATGCTTACATCGGAGGAGAGAATCTTACCAATTTTATGCAGCATCATCCGGTGTTGCAGCCCGATCGCCCGTTTGAGCCGGGTTTTGATGCCGGCATGATCTGGGGGCCACTGTTAGGACGGATGTTCTATGCCGGTATAAGGTACAGCCTTAAGTAACAAAGCCGGAATCGGGAGCTGAGCTGTGTGGATTT
>JALHHH010000110.1 GCA_022837485.1 Bacteroidales bacterium | reverse complement strand
ACTAAGAAAGTGGTTGTTACCAGATAATCATTGAATTGATACACTACGCACGAGAGTGCGTAAACTGAAAGAGGCTCCGAAAGGAGCCTTTTTCAGTTTATTTGGGTGCCCGTGCTCGTATGCGTTTCGCGGAACAAAAGGGGGCGGGAGGTTCTGTGGCAACTGCCATGGTTCGATGGTTGCAGTAACTTCCGGAAGATGCTTTCAACTTTTGTTCACCAGGAGATTAATTACAGTTAAGTCTCAGGAATTATAATATATCAAAACGCAATACTGAGGATATCTGACCTTTGCTAATAGAATGGAATTAACCGGAGGAGATAATTGCCGGACATTAACTGGCCGGTATGAATCAGGTGGAGAGGTAGCTATCTTAATCTGAAATCCGGAAACTCTTTCCAGTATTTGCGTGGCTGTTATTCGAATATTTTCCATCATTCCGGATTCTTGCAGGGGTTGATTCTGCTGCTTTTTATCTCTGAAAAACAGCATAATAGGGCGTTTTGGATTATAATATTGTCCGGATATGAACATTGGAAAACAATCAAAATTCTAAATATATAGAAAAATTAATGTGAAGGTATTTAAAATAAAGATATACAGTTAGTTGTGATGATTTGGTAAATTTTTTTAATAATGGATTAGGGGTAAAATGGATTTTGAGTGTCTTATACGTGTAACAGACCTCTTTCAAATGCTTGATAAATAAGGATAATTTATCAGGATTGCAGTATTGATGCAGTAATTGGGAGGTGTTATATGATTAGTAGTAAGGGAATTATGACTAATCGATTCGTTTAATTGAGTTCTGATTATTACTTGCAGTACTTGCGCTACTCAATGATTGAATGAGCATTTAAAAATGCCACTAACACATTGGCTGGTATCCCTTCCCCGGGCAGTACCTCGCCAATACAAACCAAAGGCATGGTAATGAGCATAATCGTTTTTTTGCGCGGTGGACAATTCCTTCCATTGCAGGTCACGGATTGGATAAATTTCATTCTGGTATCCGTGTATTCCATTTTCTCCCGCCCGGGATATGGTATTCCCTCATTTCAATTAACAATCTTATTTCCGGATTCAGCATCCGGAACGATGTCATATTGTTCAACGCGTTTTAATTTACAGAAAGAAAGGAGGTATTCAGGGGCATTTACTGAGCATTTAATCTTTGATATTGATTAGGTGATCCTACACACGGATTAGCTGTGTGATCGATTTCAATTATTGAAATAATGAATTAATGCTTGATTATTCACTAAAAACAGAAATGATGCTACACGTTACTAATGTGAAAGGCTGGCGAACATGGCTTCTTTCCATGATAGCTATGCTCATGGCCTTTAATCTTTCAGCCCAGGTTACCGTTGAGATCGGTACGGGCACTACTACTTCTGGCCACCCTTTTTACACCGTTTATGAGGATTCACGGACTCAAATAATTTATGATGCATCCGAGATTCTTGCCGGAGGTGGAATGGCTGGAAATATTACTGAAATTGCATTCGATGTATCGTCAGCCAGTTCATTTCCAATGAATGGCTTTTCCATTGACATGCAACACACGGATGCCACTACACTTGGTGGTTTTGTAAATTCCGGATGGACAAACGTTTACTCCGGCACCTATACTGTTCCCGGTACAGGATGGCAGACAATAGTTCTGGATGCTCCATTTGCATGGGACGGAACTTCCAATCTGCTGCTTAATATTTGTTTCGACAACGACGATTGGGATGGAAACAGTTATGTTTATACAACATCTTTTGCCAGCAAAACATGGCATCAGCATGTAGATGGAGGTGCTGGTTGCAGTCTTTCAGCAGGCAGTACACAATCCAACCGCCCCAATATCCGTCTGACCATCGCTCCTCCTCCGGTAGTTTCCGTGGATGTTCAGGTGGGAGCCGGAACAAGTGAAGTCGGATATCCTTTCTATACGTTCTACATGGACTCCAGGACTCAGTATCTTTATACTGCTTCCGAGATCCTTGCAGCCGGTGGTTTACCGGGTGAAATTATTTCGATCGGATTCAACGTATCATCAGCCGATGATATGCCGATGAACGGTTTCAACATCGATATGCAGAACTATGCCGGTACCAGCCTTACGGGATTTGTAAGCACGGGATGGACCAACGTCTACTCCGGTACGTATACCGTGCCCGGAACCGGCGTTCAGATGATCGAACTGCAAACGCCCTTTGAATGGGACGGAGTTTCGAATCTCCTGGTCGGAGTTTGTTTCGATAACAATGACTATGCTTCGAATTCACTCGTTCTTAGTACCAATATGCCCGGTATGGTAGCTCACCAACATTCCGATTTGTCGACTGGCAACGGCTGTACCGATATCACAACGGTTGGTTCTTCCTACACAAACAGGGCAAATCTTTACATGTCCATTATTCCCTCGGCAATACTTCCTACAGGGATAGTACAGGGTTATGTTACCAACGGTTTTGGTGTACCCCTTGCTAATGCTACGGTTGCTGCCAGCGGAATTAATGGCGATTTCATAACGACTTCAGGCCCCAATGGAGCTTATCAGATTCCCGATATCTCCATAGGAACATATACCATGGCGGCTACCAAGGAAGGCTATAATACGGTTTATGTTAACAACGTTCTGATTTCACAGGGTGAAACCACCTATCAGAATTTTGAACTGCCGCGTCCGGCCATGGCCATTACGCCTAATCCATACAGCGTTACGCTGAATCCCAACGAAATGCTTGCTGGAGCTTTCAACATCAACAACAGCGGCGATGGTACTCTTAACTGGACCGCTGAAGTTGTATATCTTGAATCGGAATCACTTGTCCCCGGAATTGATCCAAACATTCCGGTAATTGATTTCCACTCCCTTCCCGCAACGGAGATTTCTTCCATAGGTTCGGGCAACGGTGAGCCGCTGAACAGCAGGAATACCATGCTCTGCCCCGATGGCAGCAAGTTCAGCAATGCTCCGGTGGGATCCGATAACGGTTATACCAGTACCGTTTCTGCCGGATACAAATGCTATCAGCAGTTCCTGGGCGTTGAAGGAAGCTTCAATACCCTGACGTTCTGGGCTATCTTTACCTCGGCTCCTCCGGCAACCATGAATTTCAACGTGGAAATTTGTGCTGCCGGTTCAACACCGGGTGCAGTTATTTCTTCTCTGAATGTTGATGCTACTCCGTTAAACACAGGTACCCCGGTAATCGGTTACGATACCTATATGTTTACCGTTGAACTGCCTTCAACCGCGATGACCGACGGATGGATTGCAGTACAGGCCACTACTGCTTCACCCACATTCTACTGGCTGAATACGTATACCGGTACCGGAAATGCCTATCAGAACACTACTGCTCTTACTGAAAAACTTGCAATGTGTCTTTCGGGCGGTGGTGCCAGCGGTTGGCTTACTCTTGGTGAATACGAGGGTGCGGTTAACCAGTACACCAACTTCAGCCTGCCGGCATATTTTAATGCCGCCAATACGGAAGCCGGTGAAGTTTACCAGGCAGAGGTTATTTTTACCAGCGACCCCAACGTTGGTATTGTTACCGTTCCGGTTACCATGGTTATTGCAGGACCCGCTCTTGCGATGCCCGATAACCTCACTGCGGTTCTTGCCAACCCTATTAGCGGACAGGTTAACCTGAGCTGGACCTTTGTTCCAACCGATGACTTTGTAAACTTTGTTGTCAGTCGCGACGGAGTTCAGCTTGGAACTACTTCCGGTTACACCTATATGGATATGCTGCCAGGATTTGGTACCTACTACTACACCGTACAGGCAGTATACGATGAAGGCTTATCGGTTCCTGCCGGTCCGGTAGAACTGGAATG
>JALHHH010000045.1 GCA_022837485.1 Bacteroidales bacterium | reverse complement strand
TTGGCCTTGAACTCAGCACTAAATGTTCTTCTTGATCTTTTCATGGTTCAGAAATTTTAAAGTTAACAAATTTCTGTCCAGTTTAATTAGACCATCTCAGCACTCCGGCGAAAATCAGAAGTGCAAGCATCAATGCAAATTTTCTCATAGTGTGTGTTTTTGATGAGTTAAATGTTGAACATAACGTGCTTAATCAAAAAAAACCAGGTTGTTGGTTTGGTTGGTTTCAGGCTTCTTTCTTTCGTTGACCTCCTCTTTAGATTAGCTGATTGGTTAATTGTTGCTATTATTAAAACTGAATTATAAATCATTAAAATCACGATGTGCCGCATGGTAAAACGTTACACCACTGGAAGTATCCGGAGAATTATGCTGTCTGGCGGCGGCCAGGCTTCCGGTTTTAAACAAAATTCAATACAGTCGGTAGAAACACTTCCCAAAAAAACCGGTCACAGGCAGCTCTACATGCCTGATGCTATTTCTTCAAGATTGCCAGGATTATCCCATAGAAGAGGATAAAGATGGTAGTAAAAAACAATTCGTTTAAGTCAAAAAGATCCGTACCGTAAACGAGAAGGGGATAGTTGAATAAAAGAAATTGTGCAATAAAATATAAGTAGAATCCGGCCTTTTTAAATTTCCACATCTGTAAAACGCCTGCAATGGAAAGGCCCGTAAATAGAATCATTGGCAATGCGGCCATGCCTGAAAACAAATTAGTGTTATTTGCCTCAAACGGATTTAAAAGCGGTTCAAAGCCAAGTAATAAGGAGAAATAAATAATAAGCCAAAATGTACCTCCAAAAAGGGACACCAGACAAACCAGCCTTAAGATAAAAGGCAGAGTCTTTACTTTGCTGGAATGAATATGGCTGTGATCTAAATGGGCTTCTTCCGGTACAACCATTTTAGCTTTTAAGCTTTTGAATGGCTAATGTAAGCAATAATATCCCTAAATGTCAATATGTGGTTGAAAAAAATGTCAATTTTGTTTAAAACATAAGGCTTTCCGGCCTCATCTACTTCATAAATCGGGTATTTATAGCATAAGCAAAAATAAAAGTAGCTGTAAGCAGCAGAGATGACCAGGGAGACCGATATCCGTTTATCATTAAAAGAGGTAGTGTGAGCATAAGAAGTTGTGCCAGTGTATATACATGAAAACCCTTCTTGTTGAGTTTCCACATCATTAGTGCTCCGGCAAAGGAAACCAGGTTTAATCCTCCGAACAGGATAAAGAAGTTGCGGCCGGCTGTTTGCACCAGGGCCAGCATCTGCTCAGCTTCGGGGATCCCCGATTGCACAATGGCTTCAGGCATAATGTTGTATGCCAAGGCAATGAAAAATGAAGACATGGCAGATCCGAGACTTCCAATAAACGTCAGAATGCAAAGCAGACTTAATGTTGGAGGTCTTGTGCCGGGTTTTGTTACGCCTGGTTTTGGGATATCCTGGTTCTCTTCCATTTGATTTTTCTTTGAATAGAAGTTGCAAAGTAACGGACTTTGCTGCTTAGCCAGCAAAGTCCGTTACAGATAATTTTAACCGGGTTTATTCGAGTGACCCGATACAGGCTTCAACTTCATTTAGTATTTCGCAGGATTTTACCAGTGCCTTCATGGTGTTATGGTCGTTATACAGTGGTCGGTCGATGTCGAGAAATTCAACATGGCGGCGAATTATTTCATGTGCTTTGGTGACTCCCGTTCCGAATTTATATTCTCTGAAATCCAGAGCCTGAGCTGCGGCCATCAGCTCAATTCCCAGGATGCCGTAAGCGTTGTCGAGGATTGTGTTGTTTTTAAGTGCGGTGTTCATGCCCATCGATACAAAGTCTTCCTGATCGGCGGCAGCCGGGATTGATTGTATGGAAGCCGGCATGCTCAGTATCCTTTGTTCCACGATCTGCATATCGGCGGTGTATTGACTGAGCATCAGTCCCGAGAACATTCCTGCTCCTTTTGTCAGGAATGCGGGCAGGCCCACGCTGAGTGCAGGGTTGTTGAGACGATTCATGCGGCGTTCCGACATCACACTTACCATGGTGATAACAGATCCGGCCATATCCATGGGCACGGCTACCGGTGTTCCCTGGAAGTTAGCTCCTGAAAGTTGTAGGTTTTTATCGGGGAAAAAGATGGGATTGTCGCCAACGCCGTTGAGCTCTATTTCTACCTGCGAGCGGGCCCAGGCCAGTGCATCGTGTGCAGCACCGATCACCTGCGGCGTTGAACGCATGGAATAGGCATCCTGAACCTTGCATTTGATTCTGTTTTCGGCCAGGTCGCCACCCTCAACCATTCTGCGGATGGCGTTGGCACTTCTTACAGCACCTTTGAATCCACGGACCTCATGAAGCAGAGAATTGTACGGACGCATATTGGCCTTCAGGGCTTCGAGAGACATGGCTGCCGCAATTTCGGCCTGCTTCAGCCAGTTGTTGGCATCGTACAGAAAAATAGCGCTCATTGCAGTAAGCACATTACTTCCGTTGATGGTTGCCAGTCCGTCGCGGGCTTTCAAGCCCGGTATGGGAATCCCGGCTTTATCCATGGCTTCTTTACCGTCGAGCAGCTTTCCTTTGTAATATGCTTTGCCTTCGCCCATCATCAGTAATGCAATCTGCGACATTGGCGCCAGGTCGCCGCTGGCTCCAACCGATCCTTTCTGGCAAACATAAGGTGTTACTCCCCGGTTCAGCATTTCAACCAGAGTAAGGGTGATGTCGGGTCGAACGCCTGAGTTGCCATGAGCGTGTACGTTGATTCTTCCAAGCATGGCTCCGCGTACGTGCTCTTCAGGCATGGGATCTCCGATGCCGGCAGCATGGTTGTATATAAGGTATTTCTGAAAATCTTTGACCTGATCCTCATTCAGAACGACTTCCGAAAATTCGCCGATGCCGGTATTAACACCGTACATAATCTCTCCAGCTTCTATCTTTCTTTCGAGCATATTACGGCATTCCTGAATCCGGTGGATGGCACCGGGGTGAAGGTCAACCTTCTTTTTGTTTCGGGCTACATCTACTACATCGTTGATGGTGAGGCCGTTTCCTGTGATGATGAGTGCCATGGCGTTGTGTGTTACGGGTTTGTACTTCAAAGGAATACAAAAGCAGGGAAATCACAAAAAAAAACCGGATAAAAATACCCGGCTCTTTTATAAATTGCTTTCCCTATTCCGGAAAATCGATCTCAACCTGACGCAGAAACTCTATGGATTTTGAGATTTCGGTGTACATAACGGTATCGTCTTTAATAAACGGAACCAATCGGCGGTATTCCGAAATGAACGCATTCAGGAACGGGGACGTTGCTGCCGCATCCCTGAATTCGAGTGCCTGAGTGCCTGCGAATAGTTCGATGGCTATAAGTTTTTCAAGGTTGTTGACTACTTTCAGGGTTTTTGTTGCGGCATTGGCTCCCATGCTTACGTGGTCTTCCTGCTCGTTGGAAGAGGTAATGGAGTCCACGGAACAGGGAGTGGCAAGTTGTTTATTCTGACTTACGATACTGGCAGCCGTGTACTGGGGAATCATAAAACCTGAATTCAGTCCCGGTTTTGCAACCAGAAATTCAGGCAATCCCCTTTGGCCGGCTATTAGCCTGTAAACACGTCTTTCGGAGATATTTCCGAGTTCGGCCAGGGCAATTGCCAGAAAGTCAAGAGCAAACGCCAGGGGTTCGCCGTGGAAGTTGCCGCCCGACAATACCAGGTCTTCGTCGGGGAAAATGGTCGGATTGTCGGTAACGGAGTTTATTTCGGTTAGAATTACCGATTCTGAATAGGCAATGGTGTCTTTTACTGCTCCATGAACCTGTGGGATACAGCGGAAAGAATACGGATCCTGAACTTTTTTACCCTCCTGCAGGATGAGCCTGCTGCCGTTAAGAAGGTTGCGGAAGTTACGCGCTGTTTCAATCTGCCCCTGGTGTGGCCTTATAGTATGAAGCTGCTCCATAAACGGGTCGGGGCGTCCGTTGTAAGCCTCCAGCGAGATGGCTCCGGTGATATCGGCGAACCGGCTCAGTTTTCGGGCTTTTAACAGTATATAAACGGCATGTGCACTCATAAACTGAGTTCCATTCAGCAATGCGAGGCCTTCTTTTGACTGAAGGGTAATAGGCTCCCATCCGAATTCTTTAAGAACCTTACGTGACGATACGATACGACCATTGTGCCTCATCTCACCCATGCCAAGCAACGGCAGGCAAAGGTGCGCCAGAGGAGCCAGGTCGCCCGAAGCGCCCAGAGATCCCTGTTCGTAAACGACCGGCAGGGTGTTGTGGTTATAGAAATCAAGCAGGCGTTGCACAGTTTTTACCTGAACGCCGGAATTTCCCGACGAGAGGGCGTGAACCTTGAGCAGCAGCATCAGCCGGACAATCTCATCCTGTATGGCTTCTCCGGTGCCACAGGCATGCGACATAACCAGGTTTTCCTGCAGTTTGCTGAGATCGTTTTCAGAAATGCTGATATTGCAGAGGGATCCGAATCCCGTGGTAATGCCGTAAATGGGGTCGCTGTGGTTTTCAAGCTTGTTATCGAGGTACTGCCTGCAATGGCTGATTCGGCCGGCAGCCTCCACGGAGATGGTAAGCGTGGCATTACTGCCCATGATCTGTTCAATAATATTCAGGTTCAGGGGTTCTGAACCAATTGCAAATGAATTCATAGAATTGTGTTTTATAAGTTCGTAATCAACCGTAGAAATAATCAAAAGCGAGCCATTTTAAAGGTTAGGCCGCTTCGGTTGATTTTTACCTTGAAGCGCAGGTTCCAGCGAATAAACATGGTTAGCGGATATGGGATGAAAGGTGCGAAACCGGAAGCGTCAGCTGCTCACCGCTTTCCATATTTTTCAGAATGGCATTGTCATGCTTTCTTTCTTCTTCACCAATAATTACTACCCATGGAATCTTGTTGGCATCGGCATAGGCAAACTGTTTTTTTAGTTTGGAGTTATCCGGGTATATTTCGGTATTGATTCCTGCGGCTCTGAGTTCGGAGGCAATTCGAACGGAGTAAGTTTCTTCATCTCCTCCGAAATTCACGAGCATTGCTTTTGTGGTGACGGACGATCCGGCAGGAAAGAGATTAAGTTCGTTCATAACATCGTAAATCCGGTCAGCACCAAACGAGATGCCGACCCCTGAAACCCCCGGAAGACCAAATATGCCGGTAAGATTGTCGTACCTTCCGCCTCCGCTGATGCTGCCCATTGAGACATCCTGGGCTTTGATCTCGATGATGGCTCCGGTGTAATAATTCAATCCTCTGGCAAGCGTCAGATCCAGCTCGAGCGGAGAATCAATATCCATAACACTAGTCAAGCTAAAAATAGTCCTGATCTCCTCAATGCCTTTCAGACCTTCCCGGGTATGGGACAGCAGAACCTGCAGTGCATTCATTTTTTCTTCGTAGGTGCCGCTTAGGTTCAAAACCGGCTGAAGTTTTTCTATTGCACCGGCATCTATTCCTTTGGAATCCAGCTCTTCGTTTACCTTATCTGCACCGATCTTATCGAGTTTATCGATGGCAACGGTGATATCGGTCAGCTTGTCGGGATGTCCGATCAGTTCCGCTATGCCAGAAAGTATCTTACGGTTGTTGAGTTTAATTACAATACGGATGCCGAGTTTCTTAAATATTTGTCCGGCAATAAGCAGAAGCTCGGCTTCGTTGAGCAGGGAGTCGGATCCCACTACATCGGCATCGCATTGGTAAAATTCACGGTATCTTCCTTTCTGAGGCCGGTCGGCCCTCCATACCGGCTGAATCTGAAAGCGTTTAAACGGGAATGTGATCTCGTTACGGTGCTGCACAACGAAGCGTGCAAACGGAACCGTAAGGTCGTACCGGAGTCCTTTTTCGCTGATTTTGGATGTGAGGGCTGCTGAAGAAATATCCGATAAGTTGTTGTTTTCAATTCCCGAAAGGAAATCGCCCGAGTTTAAAATCCTGAACAACAGCCGGTCGCCTTCCTCGCCGTATTTTCCCAGAAGTGTACTCAGGTTTTCCATAGCCGGTGTTTCAATCGGCTGATATCCGAATTTCTCGAAAACGGAGCGGATGGTATGGAAAATATAATTCCTGCGATTCATCTCGAGGGGCGTAAAATCGCGGGTTCCCTTCGGAACAGAGGGTTTGGTTATACTCATAGTGAGTTATTTTGGTATGGATGCAATTCCGGAGCCGGAACTGCGGATATTGCTGCGACAAAATTACGCAAATTCAGACTCACTGCAAGTTTAGCTTAATGGTCAGCGACCGGAGATATGCAGGTGCTTCCGGCGAATACTCTTCGGGAGCCCATTTGGCGAAGTCTTTATCATCCAGCGGATTATAGGGTCCGTCCTTGACCTCATAGCCTACCGAACCCGATTCGAGCGACAGCACGGTATGGTAGGTCCGTTCGGCCACTTCTGCAGCATACATCCCGCTTCCCGGTTTAAGAATGGCATGGTCGGTTATGTTTCCTTTATCGTCGAACTGTACCACGCAAAGCGTTCCCCGCATGGCAAAGAAAACCTCACGCTTGTCGGGATTTTCGTGTTTATGCGGCCTTATGTAAGTTCCCGGCTCCATGGCATTAAGCAAGCGCTGAAGCGGATCTAGAGGTCCATCGTGAAAGTTGTGGTTCATTCGCAGCCGGGCCGTTTGCCTGGCTTTGGCCGTCAGCAGATCCAGGAGTTCCTTGCCGATCTTTTTCATCCGTAAGTGCGTTTGATTTCAATGATTCCGGCCGGTACAGCCATCCATCCGGAAGAAAAGGCCATGGTTCCGGTGTCGCGGGAAAAACTTTGCATATATTTTTTGAATAACCTGACATCCAATGCTTCTGTCTGTTTGAACAGAAGCATTGAAATTAAACCTTTAGTTTTTTGTAACGCATACGGTGCGGTGTGTCGTTACCAAGTCGTTTCTTCCGGTTTTCCTCGTATTCCGTGTATCCACCCTCGAAAAATACCACCTGAGAATCGCCTTCAAAAGCCAGAATGTGGGTGGCGATGCGGTCGAGGAACCAACGGTCGTGCGAAATGATTACGGCGCAACCGGCGAAATTTTCAAGACCTTCTTCAAGGGCTCTGAGGGTGTTAACATCTATATCGTTGGTGGGTTCGTCGAGGAGCAGAACATTGGCTTCCGAGCGCAGGGTTAGTGCCAGGTGCATGCGGTTGCGCTCTCCGCCCGAAAGTACGCCGGCTTTTTTTCCCTGGTCGGCACCGCTGAAGTTAAAACGGGCTACGTATGCTCTGGAGTTGAATAGCCTGCCGCCGATCTGCAGATTTTCGTTGCTTTCGGAGATTACTTCCCAAACCGATTTTTCGGGGTCAATTTCGGAATGAGCCTGATCAATATATCCGAGTTTTACGGTTTCGCCGATGGAGAACTCGCCTGAGTCGGGTTTCTCAATTCCCATGATCATCCTGAAAAGGGTGGTTTTTCCGGCTCCGTTGGGACCGATAATGCCGACAATTCCTGCAGGAGGAAGGGTAAAGCTGAGGTTTTCAAAGAGCAGTTTATCGCCAAAAGCTTTCGAAATACCCTTAGCCTCAATCACTTTGTTACCGAGTCTTGGTCCGTTGGGAATAAATATTTCGAGCTTTTCTTCTTTTTGTTTTACATCCTCGCTCATCATGCGTTCGTAAGCGGCGAGCCTGGCTTTTGATTTGGCATGCCGGGCTTTTGGAGCCATGCGCACCCATTCCAGTTCACGTTCAAGTGTCTTACGACGTTTGCTTTCGGTTTTCTCTTCCATAGCCAGGCGATTCGATTTCTGTTCGAGCCAGGAAGTGTAATTTCCTTTCCAGGGAATGCCTTCACCACGGTCGAGTTCCAGGATCCAGCCCGCAACGTTGTCGAGGAAGTAACGGTCGTGGGTGACAGCAATTACGGTTCCTTTATACTGTTTCAGGTGTTGTTCCAGCCAGTCGATGCTTTCGGCGTCAAGGTGGTTGGTAGGCTCGTCGAGGAGCAGAATGTCGGGTTCCTGAAGCAGAAGCCTGCATAAAGCTACCCTGCGTCGTTCACCACCCGAAAGCGTTTTAACGTTTTGATCCGGTTCGGGACAGCGAAGGGCATCCATTGCCCGTTCGAGTTTGGTATCCAGTTCCCAGGCATCGTGCTGATCGAGAAGTTCGGTAAGCCTTCCCTGTTCTTCAATAAGCGCATTCATTTCGTCATCACTCATAGGCTCGGCAAAGCGGTTATTAACCTCTTCGTAAGCTTTCAGAAGTCCGACCGTTTCAGCAACACCCTCTTCCACAATCTCTCTTACGGTTTTGCTGTTGTCGAGTTCGGGCTCCTGCATCAGCATACCGACGGAGTATCCTGGCGAATATACCACTTCCCCGGTATAGCTTTTATCCAACCCGGCAATGATTTTAAGCAGACTTGACTTACCCGATCCGTTGAGTCCGATGATGCCGATCTTGGCACCGTAGAAGAATGAAAGGTAGATATCCTTAAGAATCTGACGGTTGGGAGGAATTACTTTTCCAACCCCTACCATAGAGAAAATGATCTTTTTATCGTCTGACATGCGAATGGTATTGAGTTTCGGCAAACTTAGGCATTTTTTACCATATTCAGCCAACCCGGCATGTTCAGTTGCCGGTATTAAACTCAAAAGCGAACACTCAGAAATGATTATGTTGAAATATGATAGTCAGGGAGTTAGTGCGCACTCAAGACTCACTGTTGGTCGTTGCGGGCTTGTGCTGCAAAACAATGGTAAAGGTGCTCCCCATTTCCGGTTCGCTTTCGACCGATATGCTGCCTTTATTAAGACTCATGAAGTCGTGGCATAGGGTAAGTCCGAGTCCTGTGCCCCGTTCTCCCATTGTTCCTGCCCTTTGCACCTTAGGGTCGAGTGTAAAAAGATGTTGTTTAATTTCAGGAGGTATTCCGTTGCCCGAATCTTTTACCGATATTCTTACCGAGTTTTTGTTTTGTGTTGCATTCAGATGAATGGTGCCTTCGGGCGGGCTGAATTTTACTGCATTTGAAATCAGGTTCCGGATTACTGCCATAATCATATCGGGGTCAGCATAGGCTTGCATCTGTTCCGGAAGGTCGTAGGTTAGCTGCAGTTTTTTGTTCTGTATCTGTGGTTCGAACACCGGAAGAGTATTCAATACAGTGTCTCTGACATTAAAAACCTTAAACACGGCTCTGGCCCCACCGCTTTGCGCACGTCCCCATTCAAGAAGATTTTCAATCAGCCTGAACGTGTCAACGGAAACCTTATGTATGCTGTGGGCGGCATCACGGCGTTGTTTTTCGTCCAGATTCTCGTATTCAAAACTCAGCAGTTCCGAAAATCCGAGAATTGACTGAAACGGCGACTTAAGATCGTGCGCAACAATGCTGAAGAATTTATTCTTGGTTTCGTTCAGCTTGTACTGTTGTTTGTATAACAATGCCAGCTCTTCCTTTTGTCTTACGATTTGTTCATTCTGCGTGGCCAGGAGTTTGTTTTTCCGCTTTTTCGACTGATAAAGTGATAACAGAAACAGGGCAGAGGCAATAATAATAACCGATATTATTATCAGCAGGTTGCGAATTGTCTGCTGACGCTTCAATGCCAGCTGACTGTAAATATTTTGTTGTCTGAGCAGCTGATTGTCTTTTTCGGTGCGTTCCGATTCAAAGCTGACTCTGAGGCGGTTGAGACGCTCGTTGCTTTCCCTGTCGTATGAACTGTCGGCAACCCTGCTGTACTTTAGCATGAAATTGTATGCCTTATCTGTATCTCCTTTCAGGTTCCACGATTCGGCCAGTCCGAGATAAAGATTGCCAAGAAGGGAGAGCGATCCGGTTTTTTCTGCAAAGGCGAGGGCTTCGTTATACAGTGGTATGGCTTCATCCGGTTTTTGCTGCAGGTTGCGCAATCCTGCAAGCCCCTGCAGTACCGTAGTGTGCGTGAATCCTTCTTTTTTTGCACTTGAAATCCTGTATGCTTCCTGGAAGTAGATAGCAGCCTGATCGGTGTTTCCCTGTTCAAGGTATATGTTGCCAGTATTTACCAGGCTGTAAATAATGCCTGCCCTGTCGTTGATTTTGCGTGAAAGTTCAAGGGCCAGGCGGTTGAACTCTATGGCTTTTTCCGGCATTTCCAGGCCCTGATAAACCAGGCCGATGTTGTTGTAGCTGGTTGAAAGGCTTGGAAGATTTTTTAATTTTTTATTGATTTCAAGGGCTCTGCTGTAATAGCTCAAAGCCGTCTGGTAGTCTTTTAGGCTCAGGTAGATATTGCCTATGTTGTTGTAGGATTTTGAAAGCCCGGAACTGTCGCCTGAATGTTCGTGCAGGCGCAGTGCCTGACTCAGGTAATCAAGGGCTTTGTCGTAACGGCCCAGTGTGTAATATACGTTTCCGATATTGGTGATCGTTAGCGCGAGGTATTTTTCGCGATTTTCATCGGTAAAGATTTCCGAGGCTTCGTTATACCGTTTGAGTGCTCCGCTGTAATCGCCCTGCGTCTCGCGGATCAGACCGGTGTTGTTGAGTACGGAAGCTATGCCAATCCTGTCTTTCTCTTCTCTGTATATGTGCAGGGCTTGTTCATAATATTCCATAGCCTGGCGTTCATTGCCAAGGTTGTAATGAGCTGCTCCGAGGATTTTGAATATTCTTGCTCTTGCAGCCTTGTCGGATGGTTTCGATAATTCATTTAATAATTCCGTGGCAAGAGTTACAGCTTTTTCCGGCAAATGATCGGCAAGTCGCGCGGCTTCCGCCAGCCTGGATTCCATTTCAGACGATAGTTTGGATGCTGACGCCATTCCCTGAATACTGATAAACATCCCGGTAAGGGAGAAAAGTATGATTAGAATAACGTAAAACCTTCTGTCTGGCATATGATTGAGCAGTATATCAATTAATTTGCGGGAATGCTTATTGTAACGGCCCGGACTGAAAAAAAACTGAACCTTCAGGGCATAAGTCCGGATTGTTATCGGGCAGAGTCGCAATTTTTATTACGTTTTGCCGGTAATTCTGGTGCCTCTTCATTTTAAAAGGGTACACTTCATAGATTTACATGGCTTTAATTATTTTAAAACTTCCAGCAGTCCTCTGGTTGCTCCGCTCCAGCTGTAGTTCCTGTGTACAAAGTCATATCCGGATGTTGCCAGTTGTCTGCTTTTTTCTTTGTCTTTCAGCAGGTTGATGGCATGCCAGGCAACTTCTTCTGCCGAGTCGCCAATAAGAATTTCACTGCCGGGTTTGGCTTTGAGCGCATAATTGCACAGGGAAGATGTTATGCAAGGAAGCCTCATCGACATGGCTTCAAGTAATTTGTTCTGCAAACCGGTACCAATTTGCATGGGTGCCAGAAATACGGATGCGCCTGCATAACATTCCCGGATATCGTCGACCCATCCCGTTACCGTAACATGTTTCGAGGCCAGGTTTCTTACTTTCGGGGAAGGCGTTGCTCCGGCAAGCATCAGCCGCACTCCCGGCAACTCGCGGTGTATGATCGGCAATATTTTGACGGCCAGGTATTCAGCGCAATTGATGTTTGGAGGATATCCCATGTTTCCGGTGAAGATCAGCTCATGCGTCATGGGTTTATCCATGGGTTTGAAGAACTCATGATCCACTCCGTTTGGGACAATCAGGATTTTCTCCCTTTCGGGATGGGGTATGAAATCGCGGTCTGATCCCGATATAATCGTTTTATTGTCGAAACGGTTGAAAACGAAGGCTTCGAACCGCAACAAACGCCGGTATTCAAGTCTTAATAGTTGTTTCATAACCGGCCCGGCCAGCGGAATCCGGCGTTCAATGCCCTTGGAAAAGACATCCTGAAAGTCGATGGTTTTCGGGGTGGACTCATCAATTGCATATAGCGCTGTTCGCAGCAACTGGCAGTAGATGTGATCGGGCTTTTCGTCTCTGATTATTTTTTTTATCTTATTACTGGCTTTTGCAGAGTAATAATAGCCCGTTTGGAATGGCCAGCCGCAGAAAAGTGCCCGGAAAAGATTCCATACAACCTGTATCTTTCTCTGCCTGATAACATGAATTTCCGAACAGTAAGGTTTTACTGCATCAAGCTGCTTCCGGCTTACGGGTTGGTGGCTGATGGCACAAAGAATAATCCGGTGCTGCTGCGACAGTATTCTGAGTTGATGGAATGCCCTCAGTTTATCGCCCTTTTCTGTAGGGTATGGAAACCGCGGTAGAATCACAAGTAGTTTCATGCCATAAATAAAGCCATCGGGCTCGCGTCAAAGGGGTTATTGAAAGCAAGTTTACCCTGTCGGGCATTTGCGGTCTCTCCGCCTGCATTCCGATGTGCCATACCGTTTTGCGGCGATGGTAAGCCAAATCGGCCAGGTTGAGGGCAGCATCAGCCTCATGGCAAAGGTAATAAAATAGGATTAGCTTACAGAGTAGAATAGAATTCAGTGAGCCTCTTCATCAGTTCATTGTTATTGTGGCTCCTGACTACAAGTTCACGGGCATTTCTGCCGATGGTGTCAACCAGTTGATGGTTGCCCAGGCAGCGGTTGATGGCAGCGGCATATTCCTCTGCATTGCGGCAGATCAGAATATCCTTGCCATCGGTGTATTGTATTCCTTCTGCTCCTACCGGGGTGGTAAGGATGGTTTTTCCCTCCAGCATCCCTTCGATTATTTTAATCCGTATACCGCTGCCAGAGAAGAGGGGGACAATCATGATCCAATTGTCTCTCATATAGGCACCTGCATCTTCAACTTCACCGTCAATCACAATGCCGGGGATTTTTAATTGCGTAATGCCTGAAGGCATTGCTCTGCCGGCAAGGCGGAATTCGAGTTCGGGATGCCGTGCATGCACACCTGGCCATACGTTTTCAATAAACCAGCGTATTCCTTCAAGATTGGGCAGCCAGTTCATGGAGCCGAGATGAAAAAGCGTCAATTTCTGCGGCAAAGTGTTTACTGCTTCATCTTTTTTACCGGGATCAATTCCAAACGGTATATCGATTATCGGTAAACCTGGAGCTTGCATGCGGAACCAGCCGGCATCGTGTCCGGTTATGGCAGCTATACCGTCAACGGATTGCAGTGTGGAAAGCTCGTATTCCCTCAGCGTACGGGCAAGATGCCGCAGGTAGAACTTTTTCAGCGGATTACGGCATCCCGATGCCATCCTCTCCCAGATCAGGTGTTCAATGTTATGCGCTCTGAGTACCAAACGGGCTTGCGAAAGGGATCGTATAAGGGAGATGTAGGGTGTGGTAAAAAGTGTTTCGAACTGAATGATGTCGAAGGTTTCTTCTTTTAATGATTGCTCCAGTATTTTGGCGAATCCTTCGGTAATAAAACGGGCAACGTGGTAGGAACGGTTGGAGACCATACATTTCAGTGCCGGCAAGGGCCGGATACGCAAGTCGATATCAACCAGTTGTATTTTTGTCTTTGCCCGGTAATCTTCCGGAATGGAAGCAGGATCAACGCTGTATTTGTTGCTGTTGATGGCAATTATCCGTACTGTGTGCCCGGCAGCCATCAATCCTTCTGCCATGGCATTCATGGCTATAGGTCCTCCTTCTTTCGGAGGCCAGGGCGATTTATTACAGAGCAGCAGGATTTTCATATCCGCAAGGGAGTTAAGTTGTTATGCTTACCGGGATTTTTTACTGAAAAGGGTAAACATGAATTTCTTCCACGAGTCCAGATCAAACAGGGGTGAGTCCGTTGTTGCCTTCAGCGTAAGCAGGATTCCAAGAGGAAGCAAAACTATCGATGAAAGCCACATCCCCAGAAATGGATCCATAGTGCCTGCTTTAACCGATTTTTCTCCGGTCATCGAAATTACATGGTATATAACGAAAAACACCACGGATATTACCAGCGGAAGTCCCAGTCCGCCTTTACGGATGATCGCACCGAGGGGTGCTCCGATGAAAAACAAAACCAGGCATGCAATTGAAAGGGTAAATTTCCGGTGCCACTCCACCTGGTGCTTTCGGAGCAGTACATTTCGGGCATCCATGTCGGCTCTGTTAAACTCTACATTGCTTCGTGTATTGCGGGCAGAGTTCATAGCCATATCGTATACCTGCAGCATCTCTGCTTTTGTCAGGCTGTCGCAAGCAGGGATATTGGATATCTGCCGAATGGTATCGGGGATGTTGGCGAAATGAACCGAATCGAGCTGATTGTGATAGAAATAACTCATTTCCGTTGAACGCAAAAGTCCGGTGGTTCTCACCTGGTTTTCCTTTCGCAGCGAATCTCCGGCTTTCCCGAGCTGATCAAGGTTGAGCATCTGGTAATGGTTGCGGAATAATTCCTCGTCGGTCCGCATCATTTTAAAGTCAGAAAGATCGAAAAGCCGGTATTGTTCTGAGAAATATGTCCTTTGAAAGGGTCGTTTCGTTTCGTTGCGCTTATCCGTTTTTTCGTCATAATTGTATCCGTCGAACAGCGTGAGTTCCAGGGTTGCTCCATCTTCGCTCTGAATCATTTTTCCCCATTCCGCAAGGGTTACGGTTGTATTACCCATTCGTGAGGAGTGGTCGTATATCATTATATCGCGAATGGTAATGCCGTCCTTGTCTTTTTTGCCGATACGCATCACGTATCCTTCAATGCCGTCGTAAAAAATACCTTCACGGATGTTTAACGACAGCTTTTGCTGCCTGACGTCGTAAAGGATGCTTTTAAACTTCAGGTTTGCAACCGGAAGGATGTTGTTGGAAAAGAAAAAGGCAAAGATGCTGATGCCTACCGAAAGGATTACAAGAGGTTTCATGACCTTGCGCAGGGAAATTCCGGCCGATTTGATGGCAACCAGTTCATACCGCTCCCCAAGGTTACCGAAGGTCATCAACGAGGAGAGCAGGATGGCAAGCGGGAGAGCCAGGGGGACAAAAGTTGTGGATGCGTAGAACAATAGTTCTCCGATAACCTGCCATTGCAGCCCTTTCCCTACAAGGTCGTCGATGTATTTCCATAAAAACTGCATGACCAGAATGAACAGGGCAATGAAAAAAGTCAGGACGAGGGGCCCCAGATACGAACGGAGGATCAGCCGATAAAGTTTCTTCACCTGATTGCAGTTTCGTGCAAAATTAGCGATTTGCGGTCAACAATCTTCGTTTGGCCGGCGAAAACGGACAGGTTTTACTTTTATCGGGGCAAAACGGCGAAACTCCTTACCTTTGTGGTTTGTGTAATCTGAAAATACCGGCATATGTATCTCAAAGTAGTTACCGACAAACGTTCAGCCCGGACATTCCTGAATGTTGCCCGCGATTTGTACCTCAACGATCCGAACTGGGTGTGCCCACCCGATACTATGGTGGAAGGTATTTTCAATCCGGAAGTCAATGTTTTCTGGAGCCACGGTGAAGCAGTTCGCTGGATTTTGTTCAACAACAGCCATAAAGCTATCGGACGGGTCGCCGCTTTTATCAACCGCAAAAAGGCATATAACTTTCCGCAACCCACCGGCGGGATGGGTTTTTTCGAATGTATTGACGACAAAAAGGCTGCCTTTCTGCTGTTCGATACCTGCAAGGCATGGCTGAAGGAAAGAGGAATGGAAGCCATGGATGGCCCGATAAATTTTGGGGAGAACGATAATTTCTGGGGATTGCTTGTGGAAGGTTTTATGCCTCCAAGCTTCGGGATGAATTACAATCCGCCTTATTATAAAGGTTTTTTCGAGGATTACGGCTTCAGACCTTACTTCGATCAGGTGACCAATCATCTGAACCTGCGAAAGCCTTTTCCGGAAAGGTTCTGGAAAATTGCCGACTGGGTAAGGCAAAAACCCGG
This sequence comes from Bacteroidales bacterium, assembly GCA_022837485.1. Lineage (GTDB taxonomy): Bacteria > Bacteroidota > Bacteroidia > Bacteroidales > Lentimicrobiaceae > Lentimicrobium. The sequence continues at coordinate 7,258 of JALHHH010000045.1, read as the reverse complement.
TTACAGCTTCAGGCATTTTAACTGGAAAGACAGCGGAAAGTTTATCGCCGATTTTAAAAGCATTTACGACGATGCATGGCAGTTTCATGAGAATTTTACTCCTATTGACCCCGACGACCTGCGAAAATCGCTCCATGAGCTGAAGCCTATCATGGATGAAGAGTTCATCTGGTTTGCTTATGTGGATGAAAATCCCGCTGCTTTTCTGGTGATGATACCCGATGCCAATCAGATTTTCCGCTTCCTGAACGGTAAGTTGCACCTATGGGGTAAACTTAAATTCTGGTACTTCAGCAAACGCAACGTTTTCACCCGAACCCGCATTACCGTGATGGGAGTGAGACCAAAGTACCAGAAGTCGGGAATTGAATCGGCCATTTTCTGGCATATGGAAAAAGTGATGAACAAACGTCCCTGGTATACGGAAGTCGAGCTGTCGTGGGTTGGTGATTTCAACCCCAAAATGAAGCAATTACATGAGTCGGTAGGTTCTGATTTTGCAAAACGGCATATTACTTACCGCTACCTCTTTAATGCTCCCGGTGAAAGCCAGAAAGCAACCGTTATACCAATGGATACGCGGAATCAGGTAAAAGAAGGTGAATAAACCGGACCAATCCCTAAATAATAATCTTTGGATGCGAATTTACCAACAACAGCAAAAGCTGGTCGACGTAAAAGATTCAAAAAATACTACATGAATGAAGATAATTACCCGGAAACGATTGATTGAGGCTGCTGTTCTTATAGGTGTGGCAGTTATTCTTACATTTACGGTTGACTACTATCTGTCGGCACTGCGAAAAGCCCCTGAGCCTGAAAATGTTTATGAGCCTGAGCCCAGAATTGAGTACGGGATGGTTATTGATTCATTCTATGTGGTTAAAGATGTAGTTAAACAGGGTGAAAACCTTTCATCCATCCTCTACCGTTATAATGTTGGGGCGCAGGCAGTTGAGCTGCTGGTGACCAGAGCCGCCGGCATTTTTGATGTCAGGAAAATCAGGGCAGGCAACAAGTATACCGTTTTGTGCAGCAACGATTCTCTCAAAAAAGCCGAGTATTTTATATATGAACACAGCCCTACACGTTACGTGGTATTTGAGACGGGCGATTCATTGCATATTCACACCGGCGAAAAGGAAGTGGAAGTCAGAATACGTTCGGCATCGGGAACCATCAGCTCTTCCCTGTGGAATGCCATGGCAGACGCAAAAGCAAGTCCGAATGTTACCGTTGCACTTTCCGAAATTTATGCCTGGTCTATTGATTTTTATGCTGTTCAGCCCGGGGACGGGTTTACGGTTGTATACGAAGAACTTGTGGTTGAAGGCGAGCAGATAGGGCTGGGCAATATTCTGACGGCCCGGTTTAAACACGGGGGTAAGGATAATTTTGCTTTCCGCTATATTCAGGACGGTGAACCCGATTATTTTGATGAGAACGGGCAGAGCCTGCGTAAAGCATTTCTGAAGGCTCCGCTGAAATTTTCGCGGATATCCTCACGCTTTTCAAACAGCCGTCTTCATCCCGTGCTCCGCATCCGGCGTCCGCATCACGGGGTCGACTATGCTGCACCCAAGGGTACTCCGGTACACAGCGTAGGCAGCGGAACGGTGCTTGAAGCAAGGTATGCCGGAGGTGCCGGCCGAATGGTAAAAATCCGTCATAACTCCACCTACACTACTGCATATCTTCACCTTAGCGGTTATGGCCCCGGCATCAAGGCAGGAGCAAGGGTAAGTCAGGGTCAGATTATCGGATACGTAGGCAGCTCGGGATTATCTACCGGGCCTCACCTCGATTTCAGATTCTACAAAAACGGTGCACCGGTAGATCCGCTTAAGGTGGAATCTCCACCTGCACTGCCCGTTAAAAATGATTACCTGGCAGATTATAATCGTCAGAGGCTGATGCTTGTTCGGAAACTCGATTCAATCAATATGCCGGTCAAACAGTCGATTCTTCCCATTTTTTGAGTTAATATCTGTTTTTACTGGCATTTATGCCCTTTTAGCGGATTCAAAGCTCTTCGTGCGTTCCAAAGTTGTTAGCCTTTGAACTCGGATTCTGCCTGAAGGTATGAAATCGCATGCCGGCTTTTCACTGAAATATAGAACAGGTTCGGTGTGTTTTATCCCTATGGGGAGTTCACCGGGGTTGGAAGCGGGTCGGGGTGAAATTCGTTTACCATCATGGTTTCATTCATTTATCCCCGCTGTTAATTAGTACGACGAATTTCTTATGGTGAACTCTCTGCACCGGGCAGGTTGGTTCTTCTCTACCGCTCAGAAAATCCTGGCTTGATCGATTTTTAAGGTTAAGAGGCTGGGTTTTGGCTTTTCCGGCATTAGACCCCTAATGGGTCAACCATCAGGGAAGTTTTATTTTTTATTCCTCAAATGCGGGAGAGGGATGTGCTTCATAACAACTCCCAAAAGTTTATCGTAATATTTTGTTCATTCTAGAGAGCAGTGTCGTGTCCTGGTTTTGAGTAAAATTGGGATGATAGAAAGCCCGGCAATGGTTTAATGTCTGGTAATGGTGTAATTAAAACTAAAAAAAAGGCCGCGCAGGGCGGCCTTTTTAATAAAATGAGGTCAGATTATTTAACCATCATCTGGCGGCTTGTACGCTCACCGTTTGCGATAACTGAGTAGGTATAGATGCCTGACTTCAGGTTAGCGGCATTGATCTGGATGATGTGATCGCCTTCTCCGAAATTACGGGCGGGCATTTCATAAACTTTCTGTCCGAGGATGTTGTAAATCTCGAGGCTAACGTTTGCAGCCTTGTTGAGTTTCACGTTGATGCTGGTAGTTCCGTTGAACGGGTTGGGATAGTTCTGAGAAACAAGAGCGTTGGCTTCTTTAATTTCTGAATTTACCCAAACGCCGAAGTCGGCTTCTGTGAATTTGAAATCCTTGATGTATTTGTACTGAACGGGCAGTCCGGGATCGGTCGGATCCATGTCCTGATAAGCGAAAGGAATGGTGTATTCGCCTGCGTTTTCAAGAGCATAGTAGGATGCGGTTCCCATGAAAGCCTGTAGCCATGCATCGGAGAGGAAGGTAACGTTTACAATATCGGTATAGCTGTTGGTTGCGATGTCCCAGCCAACGCAGAAGATGTCGGGCTGAGTGTTATCGGTAGCTCCTTCGAAGTGTGTATCGAGCCATGAGAAGAACATTTTCGAACCGTCGGGTGATACAGTCAGCTGGTTGCGGTTGTCTTCCGAAACATCGCCCCACTCACCGCGGAATGAAAGAAGATTCGGTCCAAGCTTCTCTGCAAGCCATGTTTCGCCGCCGTCCCATGAGAAAATGTTATAGGAAGCGATGAATCCGCTGGCTGAGAGGATTGAATATGCCTGAGGGCTTGATGAATGTATCCCGGAGATTCCGATAACGGTTGTGATAACGGGATTTCCGTTCATATCCACTGCGAAGTCGCTGGTGAAAGCCGTGGTATAGACAATCTCGTCACGGGGTACAGCTTCGCCGAACATTTCAACGATCAGATCGTCGGTAAGAAGTCCGTTCACGATGCCATTGATGCCGTCAGGGCCGCCGAGGGCAACAGTGATCGGGTTTTCATCCCATGTAAGTCCGCCGTCGATGGTTTTGTAAAGGATGGGATAGAAAGCGCTTGATGCGGCAAACGGGTCTTCGCCATTGTCGCTGAGAGTCATAATGTAACCGGTCATCCCGTCGGGAGCAAATGCAATGCGCACGTCAGCTACTGAAGTTCCGTAGGCAATAACAGGAGCATACAGGAGTGACTGTTCGAATTCGTAGGCTCCGGTTTCGTTGTTGAAAACACCCCTGGTGATGAGGAGAGAGTCAACGTACTGGTTGCCAAGGCCGCCGATGAGTGAAGGATCAACGATGAAGATGTCATTGGTTACGGGGTTGATGGTCATCGCATCGGGTACATTGTGCCTGATGGGAGGACGTGAAGGCCAGCTAACCTGTGAGTTGCCGGTTCCGTTGATTTTGGTTGTGGCGCTGCCATAACCACCCCAGCTGCCTGCTGTACCGTTGCTTCCGTCAAGAATGGGGAAGAAACCGGTTACAAAAGCATTGTCGGGATCGGTATTTCCGGCAGGGTTGTAAATAACACCCTGAGGATAACGCGCATTGGCAGCAGGAGCAGGGCTAGGCATGTACATCTGGTTGTTGTTGGTCCAGGTGTTACCGCCGTCCTTTGAAATGTCATACGCAATATAGCCCGATCCGGGGGTGAGCATACGGTGGAAGAAAGCAACAGCGTTGGTGTTGGGATCTGCCCACAGTGCAGTACGGCCTCCGTTGTAGAGACCAAAAGCATTGGCAGAAGTACCTATGTCAACGATGGTAATGTCAGCAGTCCCCCTGTTTGCAGGTGCGGGAATGGCGCTGACCATTGAAGGTTTCAGTACGATGCTTTCTTCATCAATATTGGTTGTTTGCAATGTAGCTACGGGTACATTTGCTTTAACCTTGGCCGGACTTTTCTGTGCAAAAAGTCCTGCACTGATGCAAACAGCAGTCGCAATTAGTAACAGTTTTTTCATAAGCATTATTTTTAAGGGTTAGACAAAACTTTCCTCTTTCAATTGCAAAACTAATAATATTTCAACATGGAAAACAATGGCAGACTAAAAAATTGTTCCTAAAAAATGTGAAAATTGAACTAATCGCCGGTTAAATTGGTCACTTACCGGATACCCAATGTCGGCGAGATCAATTTTATAGCTTATAGATGCTTTAAAAAAGGACTTCCCGGGATTCGAGGTGCCGGGAAGTCCTATATTATATAAAAACGGAACGTTTGGGTGGATTCCGGATTGCAATTGAATTAACCGTTGTGTCCGGTCTGGAGCATCGCCTGCTTCCTGCCTGCTTCCAGTGCGTCCAGGTTCACCTGTATTACCTCATCGCCTTTCTTGCGGAAGATGGCACGGATTGCGTTCTGAATGGAGGTGTAATCCATGTCGAGGAATGGGGATGCAGCTCCAAGGATTACCATATTGGCCGATTTTGGAGATCCGAGCTCCCGTGCAATTTCGTCGGCATCGAGCGTAACATGACGGGGCGTTGCTTTAATTTCGGCCATAAGTGCATCCATTTCGGGGTAATTCCGGATGTTGATGTATGGTTTGGTGTTGGTTACAAGCCATCCTTCCGGCGAAAGCATGGGAAGATACCGCAACGATTCCATGGGTTCAACCGAAATAATCATGTCTGCTTTTCCCATGGGAATAAGGTCAGACGCAATTTCGCCGTCGGAGATGCGGAGGTTTGACTGGACGTCGCCGCCTCTCTGGCTCATGCCGTGGACTTCTGCCTGCTTCAGGTTAAGGCCCTGGCTGAGGGCAGCCGTTCCTATTGTTGCTGCAATTGAAAGAATGCCTTGCCCGCCTACGCCGGCGAGTATGATGTCTTTTTTCATGGTCCTATGCCTCCGCTTTATTGGTTTCTTTTTGTTTTTTTATTTCCCTGAGTCTGCGGGCAGCCGTTTGTATGCACTCACGGCGCGGTATTACCACCGAAACTCCTTCATAAGCCAGTTCTTCTTTAATAATGGCCAGGTTTTCCTCGTGGTATTTCTGCAGGGGATTAATGATGCGGATGTGCTCCTTCTCAACGCCGATGGCCTGACAGATGTCTTCTATTTTTCCGGCGGCAGCCGAATCCTGACCTCCGGTCATTGCAGTGGTGGCATTGTCGAGAATCATCACTGTTACGGGCGATTTAGCTAAAACTGCATCCAGAAGTCCGGTCATTCCCGAGTGGGTGAAAGTAGAGTCTCCGATCACGGCAACGGCAGGCACCAGTCCGGCATCGGCCGCTCCTTTGGCCATGGTTATGGAGGCTCCCATATCCACACAGGAGTTGATGGCATCGAAAGGTTCGAGTGCACCTAAAGTATAACATCCGATATCGGCAAATACCCTTCCCTTTGTCAGACTGCTCAGAGCTTCGTTAAGGGCATTGTAGCTGTATATGTGCGGGCATCCCTTGCAAAGAGACGGCGGGCGGTTGCTGACAATTTTCGGAATGTCGTTTCCGCGGGTGTCGGTTAGTCCGAGCGCACGGGCAATAATGTTTGGATTCAGCTCTCCGTCGCGGGGAATGGTGCCGTCCAGACGTCCCATAACGGGCTTGCCGTTGTTCATAAATCCACGGATCATTTCTTCCACCAGCGGATATCCGTCTTCCAGAACAAGCAGGGCGTCGCACGAATCATAAAGCCCGCGTATCATATGCTCCGGCAGCGGATATTGTCCGATGCGGAGTACCGGATGGGGTACGCTGTGATCCGGATAGTTTTCTACCAGGTAGTTGTAAGCAAGTCCGCAGGCGATGATTCCCAGTTTTTTGTCGGGATGATCCACCAGCCGGTTGAAGGCAGATTTTTCTGATTCGCTGATAAATGCAGCCTGTGTTCCAAGCAGGTGTTTGTATTGTCTGCGGGCATTGGCCGGAAGCAGGATGAACTGCTTCAGGTTTTCGGGAAGGCGTATTTCGTTCTGAGCTTTGGGTTCAAGACGGGCAACACCGGCACGGTAAGCTTCCTGCTGATTTCCGGGCTCCAGTATGGGAATAAGGGCAAATTTACCGTAGAACCGTGAGTCCTGTTCGTTTTGCGATGAGTGCATCGAAGGGTCGTCGGCTGCAACAACTATCAAACCGCCGTTGGCTCCCGTTATTGCAGAGTTAACAAATGCATCGGCAGCAACATTCAGCCCCACGTGCTTCATACATACCATTGCACGTTTTCCGGCATACGACATGCCGAGTGCAGCTTCCATTGCCGTTTTCTCATTGGCACCCCAGGAAGCAACGACTTTTCCGTTTTTGGCTTCTGAAGAGTGCATTACATATTCTGTAATTTCGGTGGACGGTGTGCCGGGATAGGCATAAATTCCGGAAAGCCCCGCATCAAGAGCACCCTGCGCAATGGCTTCGTCTCCCAGTAATAATAACTTTTGCATTTATATCAGGTTTTTAAATTTCAGCAGTGGAAGGTTGACTACTACAGTGGGCAAAACTATAAAAATAAAATTAATTAACAGGAAGCCGTCTTAAAACTTGAAATTGACTCAAATACACATTAATCTCTCGGGCTTGTCAGGATTTAAATATCACAAAAACAATAAGATGCAATAATTCATGGCTGTAGTTTATAAGTGCGTTGCTTTTAACGTTTGATATTTCTCTCCAATTGTTCGGTATCTCGTAAGACTTAAAAGGTCAAGTGTTGTGTACTTTAC
>JALHHH010000044.1 GCA_022837485.1 Bacteroidales bacterium | reverse complement strand
ATGTTGGTCAGCAGCATCTTACCGGAAGCGACGGCATTTTACGAAGGGCAATTTCAACCGGGAACCTGCCATCCATGATATTCTGGGGCCCGCCCGGTGTTGGAAAAACAACACTGGCACTCATTATTTCCAAAGCACTGAGCCGCCCCTTCTATACGCTCAGTGCGATTAATTCCGGAGTAAAGGACATCCGGGAGGTAATCGACACCGCACGCTCATCCGGATCCAATGCTATTCTGTTCATCGATGAAATCCACCGTTTCAGCAAATCGCAGCAGGACTCGCTGCTTGGAGCCGTTGAAAAGGGCATCGTTACCCTTATCGGTGCCACTACCGAAAACCCATCGTTTGAAGTCATCTCCCCTCTGCTCTCCCGCTGTCAGGTTTATGTTCTCAAACCTCTCGACGAGAAAGACCTCAGGCAAATTGCCGGAAAAGCCGTATCCAAAATTAAAGAGCTAACCGGTATTGATGTATTAATTACCGAAGATGAAGCACTGCTGCGCATTTCGGGAGGCGACGCCCGTAAACTGCTGAATGCCCTCGAAATTATTGTTGGGGTTGCCGCTCAGGGAACCTCCAAACTCGAGATCACCAATAAATCGGCCACCACCATTATTCAACAAAACCTGGCCATGTACGATAAGAAGGGCGAGATGCATTACGATATCATTTCGGCCTTTATTAAATCGATGCGCGGCAGCGATCCCAACGGAGCCGTGTACTGGCTGGCCCGAATGATCGAATCGGGCGAGGATCCCCTGTTCATTGCCCGCCGAATGCTGATTCTTGCCTCGGAAGATATCGGAAATGCCAATCCCAACGCCCTGCTTCTTGCCAGCACCTGCTTCGATGCCGTGCACAAAACAGGTTACCCTGAATGTCGGATAATCCTTTCGCAATGCGCCGTTTACCTTGCCTGTTCGGCAAAAAGCAACGCATCCTACATGGCAATTGAAGAAGCACTCGACGCCGTAAGAACCAAAGGCGATCTCCCGGTTCCCCTGTCACTCAGAAATGCTCCGACAAAGCTCATGAAAAACCTGGGTTACGGCGATAGTTATCGCTACGCGCACAGCTATGAAGGCAATTTCACCGAAATGGAATTCCTCCCGGAAAAGTTGTCCGGCGTGCGATTCTACGATCCCGGAAAAAATCCCAGGGAGGAAGAGATGAGAAAAACGCTCAAATCCCGATGGAAAAACAAATACAATTATTAATAAGAGACCGATGAATACCATGCCCACCCCTACCCCTGAAATCGAAGCCATTGCCCGATACGGTACCAACAATTTCTTTTTGCTGGCAGGACCCTGTGTTGTTGAAAACCAGGAAATGCCGCTTCAAATTGCCCGCGAAATCAACCGCATAGCACAAAAGCTTGAGATTCCGTTTGTGTTTAAGTCTTCGTACCGCAAAGCCAACCGCTCAAAATCAGATTCTTTCAGCGGCATTGGCGACATTGCTGCCCTTGAGACTCTGGCTCAGGTACGCAAAGAACTCGGGATTCCGGTAGTAACCGATATACATTCCGCACCTGAGGCTGCTCTTGCAGCCGATTATGTTGATATACTGCAGATTCCGGCATTTCTGTGCAGGCAAACAGAACTTCTGGAAGCTGCCGCCAGAACAGGGAAGTGGGTAAATATAAAAAAAGGGCAGTTTCTTGCACCGGAGTCGATGAAATTTGCTGCCGGAAAAGTAAAGGAAGCAGGAAACGACAAAATAATGCTTACCGACAGGGGAACTATGTTCGGTTACCAGGATCTGATTGTCGATATGCGCGGAATTCCCGCAATGCAATCGTTTGGTTATCCGGTGATTCTCGACATCACGCACTCGCTTCAGCAACCCAATCAGCCCGGAGGCGTAAGCGGAGGCAGGCCGGAACTTATTGCAACCCTGGCACGGGCGGGTATCGCTGCAGGAGCAGACGGGATCTTTCTCGAAACGCACCCCGATCCGTCCCTTGCACTTTCTGACGGAGCCAATATGCTTAAACTCGACCGGCTCAGCAAACTTCTTACCGATCTGGTAACCATCCGGCAGGCATATCTTAAAACACTTTAAACGGCAGCGGGCAGTAAGCCGGGAAATATAAGCGAAAGGAGAAAAGGAACATCATCCCCAGCATTGTAAGAGCATACATCACGGTAAGTGCCGGCTTTCTGATTTTCGGAATTCCCAGCATATCAACGCTCCCTTTCCAGAACAGAACTATGGAATACACCCCTGGAATCAGGGCAACTATCAGCGCCTGATGCAGATTTGCTATAACAAACAACAATAAAACGGGTACCCACGAATACGCAACCAGCTTTGCTGTCCGCGAAAAATCCGTCTTTTCAGAATACTTTCCGGCAATCCGGTGGATAAATACCGAACCAGTCATAATAAGCAGCACCTGAATCAGCAGATAAAACAAAGAACGCACCAGCGGAAATGAAAACCGGTAGGCATCAATATCCAGCACATTGCGAACATAGAAAAAGCTGCCTGCAAACTCCGCAACGGCTCCTGCAAAAATCAGTTTCATAATTACCGACGAAAAGGTTTCCCTGAGAGATACGTTCTCCAGACTAATCACTTTCCACTCATACGATGGAAACAGTAATAGATTTCTGAGGCGTTCGGCGGGAAATTTCGTATCCATTCTTACCGGCTATTCTGTAACAACGGCTTCGATACCGCCCGTCAGGGTACTAAATTTCACCTTTGAAAATACGGCAGAGGGCAGAAACGTCACCACACCCAACTGGCTGATCATGGCATTCTGTTCAGCAAGAGTTTTATTTCCTACAGTCAGGCGTATTCCTGCCTTTTCAGGTATACGGTAATAAAATCCGCGCTTTTTCTTTCCGGGAATGTCGCGCCCTTCAACAAAACTCCGGATGCTGCCGATCTGATTCAGCGGAAATACGGAAATGCTTACCGACTCTCCTCCTGCAGCCGTGCGGGGCAATATGCCTTCCAGACGTGAAAAACGGCAAAGGGTTTCCAGCATTCCGTCCGGATTGGTGCCGGGTGTAACGTAGAAAACATGCGAACTCACCGATTTGCGGGACTTACCGGTAAAAAGGGCAAGGTATTCTTTCTTTGTCTTTTCCAGTTCGCCGATCATAAATTCTAGCGCATCTTTCGAATAATTCACTTCCTGATAACCGGTTATAAGGCTGAATTTGTTGTCGTCGATTTTGCGGATCAGTTCGGCAGCCTCGCGGGCCATCTGATCCGTGGTTTTTTCGGAAACGCTTTTGCGGACGAAAATTTCTTCTATCGTAGTGGTATCAACGCTGATACGGCGAACAATGGTATCAACCCGCTCAAGCATAGAAGGCTGTAGCAGATCAATAAACGGAGAATTCCCGGATGATGGGGGAAGTGTTCCCTGTTTGCCTGCTCCCGTATTCCGGTGTCTGTCGGCAATACCAGCAAAGCTGCTGATATACCCCTGCTCGTTTAGCCCAATAAACATCGACTGACTTTTCTTCGATTTTTCTCCGATCTCCACAAAATAATACTGATCCGGATCGGTTTCAGCAAGCACCGATATAAAAGCATCCTCAACGGTATAAACGGTTGCATTATCGTTGATTACAGTATTTATTCCAAGATACTTTTTCGCAAATTCGGCATAGGGGCCTTTAAAACTCTCCGTCTTTGTAACCAAAAGCTCAATCCTTACAAGATTCCTGGGCAGAGAGTAGATGATGCCATCCGCTTCTGGCGACGGATTACCGCTCTTGAACGGTACAACGTTCGACTGGCCGTAAAGAAGCACGGGTACTAAAAAGAGGGCTGATAAAACACAAAATGCCGAAAAACGGATTGAAGAACTACGCATATCGATAGGATTAGGCATCAAAATTAAGCTATTTTCATGAATTATATTTCAGGTATACGATTCGGGATATCAGAAAAACAGCAACTTCCGTCTGCTGAGGTAACTAACAGTAAAAGCCTCCGCTCCTATAATACTTTCCAAAGGATACAGGTTGTGCTTTAGTCGTTTATAACAAACAGTTCCGGTGCAGGAAATTTCACATATCAGGTCGGAAATTGGGATAAATTCCGTAGGTTTGATGCGGAAACGAACCATTAAGAATGGAAAAACTGCCCGATAAATCACCAACAAAAGTATCTCCCGTCAAGGAAGAAATTTACCGCGACAGTCCCCAGCGTAGTTTTATCAAGGCATTAACCTACAGGGTAATGGCTTCAGGGGTTATGTTTATTGTATTCCTTATAATTTTCAGAAGCACTACCACCCGTACGCTTTATGAGAGTATTGGAGATGCAACAATCATTAGTGTTGTTGACTTCACCGTAAAGCTGGCGATATATTATTTCCACGAGCGTATCTGGTCCGGTATCAAGTGGGGCAAATACTGGCGTCGGAATTACTGGGGCCGGCGTGCCTGGAAACGGGCATACCGCAAAGCACATAAAAAAGCAGAAGCTGCCGCACTTACGCAGAGTCAGGATAATCTCTGAATCACCCGAAAAATCAAACCAAAGCATGAATCAATCCCTGCAAGTCCTGCAGGAATCATGAACCATGTTATCGGATAAATAATAGCTCCCTGTACTTCGGCAGCGGCCAGATTTCGTTATCGATCATCAACTCCAGCTTGTCGGCATGATAACGGATATCCTCAAAAAATACCAGCACCTTATCCCTGTAATCCTGAGCCCGTTTTTCAGGATCCTCCATCGCGTTAGCATTCCTCCTGGCTTCAATCATTTGCTGAACCCCGGTACGAATCACCGCAATGTGTTCACTGATCTCCCGAATCGCATCCAGCTGATTCTTGGACAAGGCCATATAGGTCTTATTATCAAGAACCTCTTTCAGGCCTTTCACATTCTCTATCAAATGATTCTGATACCGGATAGCGATGGGGACAATGTGATTGATGGCAATATCGCCCATTACCCGCGATTCGATCTGAACTTTCCGGATGTAATTTTCAAGTTTAATTTCGTACCGGGCTCTTACTTCGCGTTCCGTAAGTACATGGTTTTCAGTAAAAAGCCGGATCGATTCCTTCCTGAGCAGGCTCTTTAGCGCTCCCGGAGTATCGGGGATATCGGAAAGTCCTCTGCGGGCAGCTTCCTTTCTCCACTCTTCGCTGTAGCTGTTGCCCTCAAAACGTATGCGTTTCGATTCAGTAATGTAACGGCTGATAACTTCAAGTATGGCATCGTCCTTCTTAACTCCTTGATTCATCCTTTGATCAACATCCTTTCTGAACTTTTTCAGCTGATCGGCAACGATAAGATTCAGGGCTATCATAGGCACCGCACAACTTGATGATGAGCCAACCGCCCTGAATTCAAACTTATTCCCTGTAAAGGCAAAAGGCGAAGTACGGTTTCGGTCGGTATTGTCGAGCAGAATTTCAGGAATTCTGGGTACAGCAATATTGCTTCCATTGCCACTGCCGGCTTTCGACAGGGCTTTACGACCCATTGTTTCGATCTGATCCAGGGTTTCCGTTAGCTGTGTTCCGATAAAAGCAGAAATAATTGCCGGGGGCGCTTCGTGCCCGCCCAGCCGGAGGTCGTTCGATGCGGAGGCTACGTATGCCCGCAGCACATCGGCATGGGTATCCACAGCCGTGAGTATATTAACAAGAAATACCAGAAAGCGCAGGTTTGACTATGCGGTTTTTCCGGGGGAAAGCAGGTTCTCACCCAGATTATTGCTGAGCGACCAGTTGTTGTGCTTTCCTGAACCGTTGACACCGGCATAGGGTTTTTCGTGCAGAAGAACCGTATAACCGTGTCGTTTCGCCACTTTTTCAAGAAGATGCATAAGCAGTTGATTGTGATCGACGGCAACGTTCACTTCCTCGTAAACCGGAGCACATTCAAACTGGTTGGGAGCAACTTCATTATGCCGGGTATGAACCGGAATTCCGAGCCGGTGAGCTTCGTATTCAAACTCCCGCATAAAATCAATTACCTTTTCAGGGATACTGCCAAAATAATGATCGGAAAGCTGCTGATCCTTTGCACTGGAATGTCCGAACAGGGTTCTGCCGGTTAGCATGAGATCTGGCCTTGCGTTGAACAGCGCCGTATCGGTCAGAAAATACTCCTGCTCCCAGCCCAGAGTGGCGAACACCCTGGTTACATTCCTGTCAAAATAATTGCAGACAGCAGTTGCTTCCCGGTCGAGTGCAAGCGATGCTTTTAACAAAGGCGTCTTGTAATCGAGTGCTTCACCGGTATAGGAAACAAATATGGTAGGAATAAACAGGGTTTTATCCAGAATAAAGGCCGGAGATGTCGGATCCCAGGCTGTATAGCCCCTGGCTTCGAAAGTATTGCGAATACCACCGCTCGGGAAACTGGAAGCATCGGGTTCCTGCTGAATTAGCTCACCGGCGTTGAACGTTTCGATGGCTTTGCCGTCAGGTGCCGGAAAAAGAAAAGAATCGTGCTTTTCCGCAGTAGAGCCAGTCAGAGGATGAAACCAGTGCGAATAATGCGTTGTACCCTTGCTCATCGCCCATGCTTTCATCGCAGAAGCTACCTGGTCAGCCACGCTCCGGCTGATACGTTCACCGGTTTCAGCAGCACGGATAACCGATGTATAGGCTTCACCGGACATGAAATCACGCATTACGCCGTGACTGAATGCCATCTCACCATAGTAGGATGAAATTTTTGAGGGGAATTCAGGCATTTGCCTGCGGGGTCTGTTCATCGCCCTGTCAAGAGCATTGAACCTGATGTTCGTCATGAATATAGGTATTTATGAATAACAATAAGAAACAAACGATAAACTCATTAGTTTTTTAAGATTCCCGTTTGCTGCAATAGTGCTGCTATTTTTCCTTCGCAGGACGCGAAAGCAGGAATAAGCCCAGAACCGTTATAAGCCCATTTACGATAAGCAGTTCAAAACCAAATCTGTAACCATTGAACCATTTTACGCTGTTGGCACTGATAATGTAACTCAGTAGCGGAGAAAGCACAGCAATCAGGGGAACCAAACGATCGTTAACGGATCGTTTGGTAAAAAGTCCGAATGCAAACAAACCAAGCAGAGGACCATAGGTATATCCGGCAATGGTGAACAGTTTGTTAATCACCGATTCGTCACTGATAGCCCGGAAAAGAACGACTAATCCGGCCAGATACACCGCAAAAGAAATATGCACCAGCATTCTGCGCCTCACTTTTGCCCGGTCGCTGAGCCCTGTCCTGCGCTCCAGCCCAAGTATGTCGATGCTGAAAGAGGTGGTGAGTGCGGTCAGAGAACCGTCGGCGCTTGAGAAAGCCGCGGCAATCAGTCCTGTAAGGAAAGTAATTCCGGCCACAGGGCCAAGATATTGAAGGGCAAGTACAGGAAAAAGATCATCGGAACGAGCGGGCAATGGGATTGAGAGCTGAGAAGCATAAATATACATCATGGCTCCAAGTGTCATAAAGATAAGATTAACGGGAACCAGGCTCCAGCTCATCAGGTAAATGTTCTTTTTTGCATCCTTCAGATTCCGGCAGGTTAGATTTTTCTGCATCATATCCTGATCCAGACCGGTCATTACTATGGATATAAAGGCTCCGCTGAAAAACTGCTTCAGGTAATTTCTCGGATCGTTGATATCGGTAAAGAACATATCCGAATAGTTGCTCTCCCTCACCTCTCTTAACAGAACGGGCAGGCCGGAACCGAGGTGGTCGGAAATAATGAAAACGGAAACCAGAACTGCCAGCAGCATAAAGGTGGTCTGCAGGGTATCCGTCCATACAATGGTTTTAATTCCTCCCCTGAAGGTATAAAGCAGAATTAATCCAATGAATAATGAAACGTTTACTGCAAACGGAATCCCCCACGGATCAAACACAAAAATCTGAAGAACGTTCACCACAATAAAAATCCGGAAAGAAGACCCTATACTTCGCGAGAGAATAAAGAAGGATGCTCCGGTTTTGTAGGTTGCATTTCCAAATCGCTGTTCCAGATAGGTATAGATGGAGGTAAGTTTGCGGCCGTAATATACGGGCAGCAATACCTGCGCAATGAAAGCATAGCCGAGAAGGTAGCCAAAAACCAGCACCATGTACGAAAAGCCCGACGACCCGACTTCCCCGGGAATGGAGATAAACGTAACACCTGAAAGTGAGGCGCCTATCATACCGTAGGCCACCACATACCAGGGCGAATTGCGGTTTCCTGTGAAATACGTCTCGTTTGTTGATTTGCGGCTGGTAATACCGGCAATGATAAAGAGCAGGGCGGAATATGCAACGAAGAGGGAGAGAATCAGTAATGGATTCACATGTAGTCAGTTAAGGAGAGTTTGCTTTTATTTCCTCTGCAAATGTAAGTAAATCAGGGAAATTATAATCCGCATAGTCAGGGTTCTTACGCGCGATATCGGGCGGACCGATCAAGACTGTCGTCATCCCCATTCGTCTACCAAAGATCAGGTCGCTCAGCGAATCTCCTGCCATGATGCTTTTGCGGAAGTTTATACTGCGGTATTCGGCTCTGGCCTGCAGCGCCATGCCAATTCCGGGCTTGCGCGAAACGTGCTGCCGACTGCAGAGATATGGTGAGTAAAAGATCCGGTCGATGCGCCCGCCTGCAGACTGAACCTGATCGAGCATATGCTTGTGCACCGTATGCAGCATCTCTTCGTTCATCAGGCCCTTCCCTATTCCCTGCTGATTGGTGACTACAATAATACGGCTAAAGGAAGAAGCGAAAGTTTTCAGGGCCTCAAGTGTACCCGGAATAAACTCAAACTGCTCCGGTGTCCGGATGTAATCACCCGGGATTCTGACGTTAATCACTCCGTCGCGATCGAGAAAGAGAGTCCAGGAGCTATCGGTTATCAAATTCATGAAATTCGGTTTGAGCGCGTAAGTAGTCTTCCGGAATACCGATGTCAAGAAAATAATTATCGAAATCCTGTCCGTAATACCTTGCTTTTGACACTTGCGGCATAAAGAGATCATTCTCTAAGGAAAATTTTTCGGGAAGGCTTAGAGCGGAGAAATAACGGGAGGAAATCATATTAATACCGCCGTTGATAAGTCCGGCTCCGGAGGCCTCCGATTTTTCCCGGAAAGCGGTTATCCGATGATCCTGTGTTAGCTGAACGGTTCCATAGCGTGAAACATCTTTAACTTTCCGAAGAGCCAATGTAACATCGGCGAGGTTTTCCACGTGTTTCTGGAACAGAAAATCATGGTTGATCCGGAAAATGGTATCTCCATTCATAACCATAAAATGCGGAGTTTCAACTTTACGGAAAGCCATATTTACTGCGCCTCCGGTTCCAAGCTGTTCTTTTTCAACTGAATATACCAAATCCAGGTTGCGAAACCTGTTACCAAAATAGGATTCGATCTGCTCTCCGAGATAGCCGGTTGAGAGAATCACTTTCCGGAATCCTCCGTCGCACAATGGCTTCAGGAGATACTCTAGAAAGGGTCGTCCGTTAACGGGCGCCATGGGCTTTGGGACACCCGGCAGGGCTTCACTGAGGCGGGTTCCAAGTCCGCCTGCAAGAATAATAATATCCGGGTATGAAAGGAACATGGTTACCGGGGAAAAATTGAAGCTTCTACTAGTTCACAAAGGATATGTCCAATGGTAATGTGAGCTTCCTGAATCCTTGGAGTATCATCTGAGGGGACGTTTATAAGGATGTTACACAGTTCTTTCATTTGGCCTCCGCTTTGACCGGTCATTCCGATCACGGTCATCCCGGTTTCCCGGGCTGCATGAATGGCTTTCAGAATATTACCGGAATTTCCAGAGGTTGAAAGGGCAACCAGGACATCTCCTTTTCGGCCTTTGGCACGGACGATGCGTGCATATACTTCATTGAAAGAGTAATCGTTGCCCACAGCGGTCAGGTAACTTGTATTCACGTGCAAGGCTTCGGAGTTCAGCGGCGGGCGATCGTAGTAGAACCTACCGGAGAATTCGGCTGCCAGGTGCTGAGCGTCGGCAGCACTCCCTCCGTTACCACAGAAAAGAACGCTTCCGTTATTACGAAACGTGCTGATAATTACAGAAGTAGCAATTTCTATGGATTTTAGCAATTCCGGATCGCGAAGAATTTGTTCCTTGACTGCTATCGACGAGCGAAGTACCTCGGTGATTCTGGCTTGCATAGAAGATTTTTTGCAAAGATAACCAAAAGGACAAACGGGAAAGCTAAGGGGGATGGCTTTCCGGGTCAGATGGTCCAGGTTGTTAGGCCGGAGCCGGTGAATTCGTATCGTTTAGCTTCAACGCCGAATGTTTTCAGAGCCTTGATAACCTTCGACCTGGTTTCACCCGGGCAGTAGAAAATCATAAATCCGCCTCCTCCTGCTCCGCTGATTTTTCCTCCGGTTGCACCGTTTTCACGGGCCGTTTCATAGAGTTTATCGATAAACGGATTGGAGATTTCGTCGGCCATCTGTTTTTTGTATTTCCAGCCAAAATCCAGGATTTCACCAATTTTATCCAGTTCTCCGCGCAGCAGAGCTTCCTTCATCATAACCGACTGAATTTTAAGCTGATGCATAGCATCTATGGAATTCTGGTTATTATTGGTCACATTACGTGACTGTGCTTCAATAATCTTGGATGAGAGTCGGCTTGTTTGCGTATAGAACAGTACGAGGTTGTGTGCCAGTTCGTGAAGGTAAATATCTTTAATCCGCAAGGGATTAACGATGACTTTATCGTTGGCGGAAAACTCCATAAAGTTAACGCCTCCGAAGGTTGCTGCATACTGATCTTGTTTTCCGCCGAGCATTCCCAGATCATTCCTTTCTATTTCATAGGCAAGCCTGGCTAGGTCGTATTCTCCCAGCGGCATATTGAGCCACTCCGCAAATGCTCCCAGAATAGCAACGACCAGAGTTGAAGATGTCCCTAAGCCGGAACCAGGAGGTGCATCAACATAGGATGTTAATGAAAAGGAAAGAGGCTTAATTGAGAAATCCCGGACAATCCGGTTATAAATACCGGCAAGCAAGCCAAGGTCTCCGCTTGAATCAAGTTCAGCAAGCATGCCGGTTTCCATCCTGGCGTTTTTATCGAGTGAATTCAGTACAATCCGGCCATCGTTTGACGGAATTATTGTTGCATAAGCATACATGCTGATGGTTGCATTCAGAACAGCACCGCCGAAAAGATCGGAATAAGGTGCAACGTCGGTGCCACCGCCGGCCAGCCCCAGCCGTAAAGGTGCCTTACTCCGGATTATTTTTCTGTTTTTCTTTTTTTCCAAGTTAGTATCGTTTCTCAACAACCACAACAATGTGGATTTGGGTTTATTGCAGGATCGTTTACCTGTTAACGCTCAGAATGGTCAGATTTGTATGTATTTTACATAATTCCGGCAAGGTTTAATTGCGAATGCAAACTATAGCACTCTATGCATGAACGTTAAGGGGAATAAAGGATTGTGCAGAATCAATTATTCCAGTTCTCCTTTTGAAAGAGTACGGAACACAGTTCAGATTTTTTCAATTTCATCAAGCAATCCATCCCATGAAAAACGGGAGCGTTCAACAACGACATTGGCACTGAATTCTGCTTCTCGATTTTCATTGTAAAATCGCTGGATTGCTTGTGCAAGTGATTGAGCATCAGGCTCAACAACATAACCAACCTTTCCATCCGCAACCATTTCAGACAAACCGCCAACGTCCGTTGTTATGATTGGTTTTCCAAAATGATACGCTATCTGGGTAACGCCACTTTGCGTGGCATGCCGGTACGGCTGAACCACAACATCGCACGAACAGAAATAAAGGTAGACGTCGGTGTTGGGGATAAAACTGGTTCTTAGTTCAAGTTTATCTTCCAGTTTATTCGAGGCTATTAAAGCCCGGTACTTTTCTTCATTATCGTAAAACTCGCCGGCTACAAGCAGTTTCACTTTCAGATTTCTCAGGGTATCGCTCGCAAGAGCTTCAAGCAGGATATCAAGGCCCTTGTAATCCCGTATAAATCCGAAAAACAGCATGTAGGATTCATCTTCAGGAAGCCCCAGCGACTTTTTTGCCTGCTCTTTAGAAATAACTTCACCAAAATTATCGTAAAGAGGATGCGGATGATAACGCCTGGGCCTGATTTTATCGAAAAGATTTAGGTCGTTAAGTACCGATTTCGACATAGCAACAAATCCATCCACCGAGCCGGTAAAATACCGAACAAGCATTCCGTCGCCGGGCCTTTTTTCATGAGGCAGAATGTTATCGGTAATCGCAACGACTTTGATATTATAAAACTTTCTGAGGATGCGGGCTATGCTTCCAAGGCATGGAGCCATAAACGGTATCCAGAATCTGACAACCACCAGTTCCGGTTTTTGAGCTGCCACTTCGCGGGCCACATTAATCCAGTTAAACGGATTTATAGAATTTATTCGAATTCTGATATCAAGTCCTTCCGGTGGTAATTCATTGGAATACTGCGTAGTACCTGGAAAAAACCCCCCCCCCCGCAGCGGATAAGCCGATCCAATTATTACTACTTTTTTTTCGGATGGAGTCATGGAAATGCCGAATTAGTTTTTTTCAGATCTCTTCTTCTACAAGATAGGCATTGCGGTCACTCGAACTGCGGCTGATGAGCTCGCCCAGAAAACCGGCAAGAAAAAGCTGGGTTCCCATTATCATAGCTAAAAGTCCAAGATAAAAAAGCGGCCGTTCGGTCATTTTATACCCTGCCATAAACAATTTAGCATAAGCCAGATACGCAGCAATCACAAATCCGGTTAAAAACAGCATACTTCCCAAGGCTCCGAACAAATGCATTGGCTTCCGGCCAAAACGGGAGACAAACATTATGGAGATCAGATCGAGAAAGCCATTGATAAACCTCTCCCATCCAAACTTAGTAACACCGTACTTCCGTTTCTGATGGACAACTACTTTTTCACCTATCTTTTTAAACCCGGCCCACTTGGCAATTACCGGAATATAACGATGCATCTCGCCATACACCTCAATCGATTTAACTACTTCATGCCGGTATGCCTTGAGTCCGCAGTTCATATCGTGCAGTTTTACTCCCGACATACGCCGGGTGGCAGCATTGTAAATCTTTGATGGCAGATTCTTGGTAAGTTTGGAATCGTAACGTTTTTTCTTCCATCCCGATACCAGATCATACCCTTCCTCACGAATCATACGGTAAAGCCCCGGAATTTCGTCGGGACTGTCCTGAAGATCGGCATCCATGGTTATAACCACTTCGCCGGCAACGAGCTCAAATGCTTTGTTCAATGCAGCCGATTTACCATAATTCCTGCGAAAACGGACAGCCCGGATATTATTGTTTCCGGCCTTTAGTCCTTTCACAACATCCCATGAACGGTCGCTGCTGCCGTCGTCCACAAGCACGACCTCATAGGAAAAGTGGTTTTCATTCATCACCCTTCCGATCCACGCAATCAGTTCAGGCAAGGATTCCTCTTCGTTATACAAGGGAATTACAACGGAAATATCCATGAAATGCTCAGATAAATTTTAAGATTCTTTGAAGGCAGCATCAAAACTGTTATCCTCCTTACGTACAAAGATCGCAATAATCAGGGAAAAGAGCGTTCCCCATAAAACAGTGGAGAAAACAACACTAACACTCATAAATCCCGGACTCATCATTTTTCCCGTTATCCCCATTGCCTGATCCACCTGTTCGTCGGTTAGACCCTGTTCCAGTAACCTTATTTCAGCCTCTTCAATCAGTTTTGCCATGGCAGATGTATCGAAATAGGTATAAAACAGGTAGGTGTAGATGGCAATGACTACGCCTGCAAACAGACTGATCAGAACACCGGAGCCCAGACTGCGGCCATAGGAAAGAAATCCGTGGTTATGCTTGTCGCGAAAAACACGGGTCCCCAGAAAAATCCCAGCAGCAATCACCAGCAGTGTTATGTAGTTTAACCAATTGGTACTGCTTACGCTCATGGCATACAGAACCAGTAATACCAAAATGTATGCTCCGGCTGTATAAAGTCCGTAACGTATTGAATTGATCAGCAGTGAATCCCTTTTGGGGGCTGCAACCGGGGAGCCGGAAGTTTCGTGTATGTTTTCCATTTTCAGAAGGTTTATCTTAATGCAAACCTACATGAATTAATCGCAATTCACAAGGAATAAAGTGCGAAATTGAGCATGTGAATATCGGTTGAGGAACAGCCAATTCCGGCAATTTTGAAAGAACAGAGCCGCTTTTCAAGGATTACGGTGTTCAAAATTTAATATTCCTTTGCGTACCGAACCATAAATGTTGTATTTTTGCAACGGGTAAGTCTTATACGACCAGCTCCCATTGAACTCCCCCAGGTCAGGAATGAAGCAAGGGTATATGGTTGTAGCGGTGCGATATAAGTAGCTTACCCTTTTTTATTACTGCAAGGTTTGCAGACATGCCCTAAAAACCTGCACCTATGTTGCTGAAAATTTACCCCGAAAACCCAAGTCCCAGACACATCCGTACCGTTGTTGAATGCCTTATGGACGGAGGAATTATCATCTGTCCAACGGATACCGTTTACGGATTGGGTTGCGACATCTTTAAATCAAAAGCTGTGGAGCGCATAGCTCAGATCAAGGGTATTAAAGCGGAAAAGGCCAATTTCTCATTTATCTGCCACGATCTCAGCCAGCTTTCCGACTTTAGCAAACCCATTTCCAATGAGGTTTTTAAAATGATGCGCAAAAACCTGCCGGGGCCTTTTACCTTCATTTTGGACGCCAGCAACAACGTTCCAAAGCTTATTCAAAGTAAAAAGAAAACAGTGGGTATACGCATCCCCGATAACAGCATCCCCGTCGAAATTGTCCGCGAACTCGGCCATCCGATAATGTCGACATCCATTCATGACGAAGATGAAATTATTGAATACACGACCGACCCCGAATTGATTTACGATAAGTACAAAAACCTTGTCGACATTGTTATTGATGGCGGATACGGCGACAATGAAGCTTCAACCGTTATCGACTGCACCGGTGTTGAACCCCTGATCGTCCGCGAAGGAAAAGGAATTCTTATCTGATGGAAAAGACTAAGGGTAACATATTCAAAATCAACGTTCCGAAGCCGGACGAACCCGAGAAATCTGAAAAACTTACCGGCGGCGATGTGCTTATTGAACGAATTGTATCGCGCGGGCACGTAACAGCCCCGGGTGAGTGGTACGATCAGGAAAAGGACGAATGGGTGGTTTTGCTTACCGGTGAAGCCGGTCTGGAATATGAAAATGGCACCAACATAAACCTCAGGCCCGGCGATTACCTGTTTATCCCGGCCCGGAAACGGCACAGAGTAACCTATACCAGTACCGAACCACCCTGCATCTGGTTAGCCGTACACGGGAATTTGATACCATAATTATCTCAATCATCTTGATTCCTAAATATTTAAGAATTCATATAAATTTTAATCAAAAAAATCTTTGCCATTTTCAGGAAAAGATTTACTTTTGCAGTCCCTTAACGATTCCGTAGCTCAGCAGGTAGAGCACATCCCTTTTAAGGATGGGGTCCTGGGTTCGAGCCCCAGCGGGATCACAGAAAGCCGGTAGAAATACCGGCTTTTTCTTTGTATATCAGCTATTTAATATCTTCACCGCCATTTTTAAAAAGCACACAAAAAGCGAAAATATCCCACTTTTTACCCGGTTTGTGATACAAATGCGCTACTTTTTTTTCAAAATGTGATACCCATTTCTATACTTATATAAAAGTACGATATTGCTCAACCTGCCCTCCGCCTTTTTTGTATGCCGTTAATTTACCGGTGTCATTCCTTATTTTACCCTGACAGGAAATCCCGGAGCTTACGCATGGAAACCCCCATCATTCCTTTTTGTATACCTATAATCCATACCTGCAACCTTTCAATGTCCTTTCAATGTCCTTTTTTTAAACACAAGAAGGTCCCTGAACGATAAACAACAAAAGGGAATCATAGCGTTGCTATGGAAAGAATCCACCGGAAAAACGGATTCGGACTCTGCGCTTTAATAAACAATGCCTGCTAAACATATTAAATCAAATTAATTTGAATTCATCATCGCACAAAAGTGTAAAAGGCAGCGAGGGAAAGGCAAATTATGATAATTGGTCTCTTTATATCTGAAGAAGCCGGATTTTGCCTCTGTTCTGGAAATTGAGAGGAATATCGCCCTCTTTTTTGCTGCCTGAATACTAATTGGTAAATTTGCCGGTTAACTCATTGTAAACTCACAAAATCACCGCATATGAAGATTACCATCGTGGGAACCGGTTACGTGGGACTGGTTACCGGTACTTGTTTTTCTGAAGTCGGAATCAACGTCGTTTGCGTTGACATTGACGAGAAGAAGATTGCCAATCTGAAAAAAGGGATCTCCCCTATTTACGAGCCGGGTCTCGACGAAATGATCACCCGGAATACGGAAAAAGGCAGGCTTCATTTCTCAACCGACCTTCCCGTATGTGTAAACGATTCAGATGTGTTTTTTATCGCCGTTGGAACCCCTCCCGACGAAGATGGGAGCGCCGATCTTAAGTACGTACTGGATGTTGCCCGCTCCGTTGGTCAGCACATGAACCAGTACATGCTGGTGGTAACCAAGAGTACGGTTCCCGTCGGCACTGCAGCCAAAGTGCGGAATGCCGTTCAGGAAGAGCTCGGCAAACGACAGCTTGATATCCCTTTCGACGTAGCATCCAATCCAGAGTTTTTAAAAGAAGGGGATGCCATCAGCGATTTTATGAAACCCGACCGCATCGTGGTTGGTGTGGAATCAGAAAAAGCCGAAGAGATCATGTCGAGGCTCTACAAGCCGTTTACCCTTAACGGACATCCGGTTATTTTTATGGATGTACCCTCAGCCGAAATGACAAAATATGCCGCAAACGCAATGCTGGCTACCAAGATCAGCTTTATGAACGACATCGCTAACCTGTGCGAGATCCTCGGAGCCGACGTAAATATGGTTCGCAGGGGAATTGGAAGCGATTCGCGGATTGGCAATAAGTTCATCTATCCTGGTATCGGCTACGGCGGATCCTGCTTCCCCAAGGATGTGAAAGCACTGATCAAATCCGCCGATAACGTCGGATACAACATGCGCATCCTAAAAGCCGTTGAAGACGTGAATGATGCACAGAAATCACTGCTTTACAATAAGTTCAAACAGCACTTCGGAAGCGACATCAAGGGCAAAACCATTGCTGTCTGGGGGCTGTCCTTCAAACCCCAGACCGACGATATGCGGGAGGCGCCGTCGCTTGTTATCATAGACAAACTTCTGGCTGGTGGCTGCAGGGTTAAAGCGTATGACCCCGTTGCCATGAGTGAATCAAAACGCAGAATTGGCGATGCTATAGAGTATTGCAACGATCCCTACGAAGCCGTGATAGATTCCGATGCATTGTTTCTGCTGACGGAATGGACCGAATTCCGGTTCCCGAACTGGGTGGTTATCCGCAAACTGGTTAAGAATCCTGTTGTTTTCGACGGAAGGAACATCTACGACCGGAACGAGCTTAAGAATCTGGGCTTTACCTATCATGGTATTGGCATCGGAAAAGTTAACAAATAAGGCGATAACAAAATGAGCGAAAACCAATACAAAGGTTGATGAGAAAAAAAATTCTGGTTACCGGTGGCGCCGGCTTTTTGGGTTCGCATCTTTGCGAACGGCTTCTGAACGAAGGGAATGAGGTTGTCTGCCTCGACAATTATTTTACCGGTCAGAAGTCAAACGTGGTACACCTGATGAATAATCCCTACTTTGAAATGGTGAGGCACGATGTAACCATGCCTTTCTATATAGAGGTCGATGAGATTTACAATCTGGCCTGTCCGGCATCCCCGATTCATTACCAGTTCAACCCCATAAAAACCGTGAAAACATCGGTGATGGGCGCAATAAATATGCTTGGGCTGGCCAAGCGGATTAAAGCAAAAATCCTGCAGGCTTCCACTTCCGAAGTTTACGGAGATCCGCAGATTCATCCGCAAACCGAAGCCTATTGGGGGCACGTTAATCCAATTGGTGAGCGTGCCTGTTACGATGAAGGCAAGCGTGCTGCTGAAACTTTGTTTGTTAATTACCATAAACAGAACAACGTCCGGATTAAGATCATGCGGATATTTAACACGTATGGCCCGCGCATGCACCCCAACGACGGCCGTGTAGTGTCGAATTTTATCGTTCAGGCTCTCAGGGGAGAAGATATTACCGTGTACGGCGATGGAAGTCAAACGCGCAGTTTCTGCTATTATTCCGACCTTATCGACGGGATGATACGGCTGATGAATACGGAGGATGATTTTACGGGACCGGTGAATGTTGGCAATCCCAACGAGTTTACCATACTGCAGCTAGCCAGAAAGGTTATCGAACTCTCGGGTTCTTCTTCGCAAATCGTAATGAATCCGCTTCCGAGCGACGATCCCATGCAACGGCAGCCCGACATCCGTATGGCACGTGAAAAACTGGGCTGGGAACCAAAAGTTCAGTTGGAAGAAGGTTTGCTTAAAACCATCGGGTATTTTAAAACCATCGTTTAGCGAATCGCAATACCCGCTTGTTTGATTGGTAAAGTCAGTGTGAAATCCGATTTCCTCAAGGAAAAGGCTTTATAAAGAAACCTACAGAAAAAGCATAGGATGAAAATTCTGATCACAGGAAGTAACGGACAGCTTGGAAATGAATTCAGGGCACTCACGGATGCTTTACCCGGCGCTGAATTTCTTTTTACCGATTACCGCGAGCTGGATATTACCAGGGAAATTGCCGTTGAAGCATTTATGGCGGATTTCAATCCCGATTGGATAATAAACTGTGCCGCCTATACATCGGTTGACAAGGCCGAACTGGAACCGGAGAAAACAAGACTTCTGAATGTGGAAGGGCCTTCCCTGCTTGCCAAAACGGCTGCAGCACAGGGCGCCAGACTGATTCATCTGTCGACCGATTACGTTTTCGACGGCACCAATCACAAGCCTTATACGGAAACCGATAAAGTTAATCCCAAAGGGGTTTATGCACAATCCAAAGCCGATGGGGAAGCGCATGTACTTCAACCCGGTTCGGGTGCTATTGTTGTACGGACATCCTGGCTCTATTCGGCCTATGGTAATAATTTCGTAAAAACCATCCTCCGGGTTGCCCGTGAAAAGGGTGAGCTAACGGTAGTTTCCGATCAGCTCGGCTCTCCCACCTGGGCTGCCGATCTGGCTCAGGCTATTCTTAACCTCATCCGCTGCAATGCTGCCGAAGGCATTTATCATTTCTCAAACGAAGGCGTGTGCAGCTGGTACGATTTTGCGCATGCCATCGCGGAGCTTGCGGGCATACAATGCGTGATAAAACCAACCGATACAAGCGGATATCCGCTGCCGGCCCCCCGTCCGCACTACAGTTTGATGAGCAAAGGGAAATACATTGCCACGACAGGCCAAACCGTTCCTTACTGGCGCGAAAGCCTTAAAAAATGCATAGCTTTACTGAATGAACAGGGCTGAACTGAATCGCTTACATACCCGCATATTCGAAGCTGCCTCTCAGGTTTATGAAGAACTTGGACCAGGGCTGGATCCGGCGGTTTATAAAACCTGTTTTTTACACGAGCTCCGACTTCAGGGACTTATGTTCAAACGCGATGTTTTCTTCCCTGTTTTTTACAAGAATATTAAAATAAACAAAGACATCCCCGTAGAAATACTTGTTGAGAACCAGGCGATAATTGAAATAGTTTCAGACCCTGTGATCTCTCCCCTTCAGATGAGCAGCCTGCAAACCAGGTTAAAAATATCGGGCAAAAAAATCGGAATAATTGTTACCTTTAACGCTCCCGGAATCATCGACGGCTACCGCAAGTTAAATAATACCAATTTGACACAAAACCGGGGTGAATAACTCTAATATCAATACTATGACAATTAAAGACGTTGATCCTAAAGTGATTGAGAAAGCCAGGCAATGGCTCAACGGCAACTACGATGCGGATACCCGCCGTGCCGTGAAGGAAATGATGGAAAAGGATTTACCCGAGCTGATCGAATGCTTCTACAGAGATCTGGAATTCGGAACCGGAGGATTGCGGGGAATCATGGGTACCGGCACCAATCGCATGAACAAATATACCGTTGGAGCTGCCACCCAGGGGCTTGCCAATTATATGAAAATTGCTCTTCCGGGTGAAAGCGAAATCAGAGCTGCCATTGCCTGCGATTCGCGCAACAACAGCGAGTACTTTGCACGCATCACCGCTGAAGTGCTGGCTGCCAACGGCATTAAAGTCTTTCTTTTCGACAGCCTCCGCCCTACCCCCGAATTGTCTTTTGCCGTCAGATACCTGAAGTGCCATACCGGAGTTGTCATCACCGCCTCCCATAATCCCAAAGAATACAGCGGATACAAAGTATACTGGAACGACGGCGGACAACTGGTACCTCCCCACGATAAAAATGTGATTGCCGAGGTACAGAAAATTGCATCCGTCGACGATATCCGTTTCAGCGGTGGCGATGCCAATATTACAATTATAGGAGAAGAGATTGACCATGAATATATAAAGATGGTAACCTCCTACTCGCTGAACCCCGATATCATCCGCAGGCAAAGCGACATGAAGATCGTTTACACTCCTATTCACGGTACTGGTTACAGGCTGGTTCCCGAAGCACTCAAAGAATTTGGCTTTACCAGCATAAATCTTGTTAAAGAGCAGCAAACTCCTGACGGCAATTTCCCTACGGTGCACTCACCCAATCCCGAAGAAAAGGCTGCCATGGAACTTGCCCTCCGTTTGGCCAAAAAGATCAATGCCGATCTGATCCTGGCAACAGACCCCGACGCCGACAGAGTTGGCATAGGTGTGAAAGATAACAACGACAACTTTATCCTGCTCAACGGAAACCAGTCGGCATCCCTGCTGATTTATTACCTCATCAGGCAATGGAAGCAAAAAGGAAAGCTCACCGGTAAGGAGTTTATTGCTAAAACCATCGTTACCTCAGAGCTTCTGAAAGAAATTGCAAACAGCCATGGTGTTGAGTCGTTCGATGTGCTTACCGGATTCAAATACATCGCTGAAATCATTCGCAGGTTTGAAGGCGAACGCACCTTTATAGGAGGTGGAGAAGAAAGTTACGGATATCTGGTTGGCGATCAGGTTCGCGACAAAGATGCTGTAATGGCCTGTGCCATGCTCGCCGAAACTGCTGCATGGGCCAGAAATATGGGCATGAGCATGTACGACCTGCTCATCAACATTTACCATGAATACGGATTCTATCTGGAGGATCTGATTTCCATCACCAAAAAAGGCAAAGCCGGCGCTGAAGAAATCCAGCAAATGATGGATGACTATCGCAGCAAGCCGCCACACGAAATCAACGGGATACCGGTAGAGCGTATCCGCGATTACAAGCTGCAGAAAGAAACCGTTTTGGAATCTGGTGCTATCCGCCCCATTGATCTTCCAAAATCGGATGTGCTTCAGTTTTTCCTCAGGGGCGGAAGTAAAATCACCGTCCGTCCGTCAGGCACGGAACCTAAGATAAAATTCTATTTCGGCGTAAAAGGTTCCTTATCCGACAAGGGACAGTTCGATGAAGTGAATGCTGCCATGCGAACCCAGCTGGAAGAAATGATTACTGCAATGAACCTCAGACAGTAACAAAAAAAAACAGGCGGGAATCCCGCCTGTTTTTTTGTACTCAACCGGTATCAGCACCCGAGGGTTGCTACCATCACGGCCTTAATGGTATGAAGCCTGTTTTCAGCTTCATCAAAAACAACCGACATGGGCGATTCAAATACATCCTCGGTTACCTCCATAGCCTCAAGTCCGTATTTTTGGAATACGTCCTCCCCGATAACGGTTTCCCTGTTATGGAATGCGGGGAGGCAGTGCAGGAATTTAACGTTGGGATTATCCGTCTTTTTCACTACATCCATGTTAACCTGATATGGACTCAGCAGTTTGATACGCTCTGCCCATACCTCTGCAGGTTCGCCCATCGATACCCAGACATCGGTATACAGAAAATCAACGCCTTTCACGCCTTCTTCCACCGACTCGGTAAGGGTAATTTTTGCTCCTGTTTCTTTGGCTATTTCACGGCATTGTGCAACCAGTGCCTCATCGGGCCAGCATGCCCTGGGAGCTGCGGCACGGAAGTCCATACCCATCTTGGCGGCTCCGACCATAAGGGAATTACCCATGTTGTTGCGGGCATCGCCGAGGTAGCAGAACGACACGTGATGCAAGGGTTTGTCGGAGTGCTCCATCATGGTAAGGAAATCGGCAAGGATCTGGGTAGGGTGAAACTCATTGGTAAGACCATTCCAGACCGGAACGCCGGCATATTTTCCAAGCTCTTCAACAATATATTGTCCATAACCGCGGTACTCGATGCCGTCGTACATGCGTCCAAGAACCCTGGCAGTGTCTTTCATCGATTCCTTTTTGCCCATCTGCGACCCGGAAGGACCGAGGTACGTAACGTGTGCTCCCTGATCCAGAGCAGCCACTTCAAAAGCACAACGGGTTCTGGTTGAATCTTTTTCAAAAAGAAGAACGATGTTCTTTCCTTTCAGACGCGGTTGCTCGGTACCGGCATATTTTGCTTTTTTCAGATCAGCCGAAAGCTGAAGCAGATGTTTTATCTCCTGAGGAGTGAAATCCAGAAGTTTGAGGAAATTTCTGTTTCTTAAGTTAAAAGCCATGACAACGATGTTTTTAATGTTTATACTTTCAAAAATTAAACGATCACGATTCGGGTTCCTCCGTTATCGATTCCCAGTTTGTCGGTGCTGGTGACAATGGCATCTTTACCACTGCCTTCCACAAAACTGATTGCAGCCCGGATCTTGGGAGCCATGCTGCCTTCGGCAAACTGCCCTTCAGCCAGATATTTCTTAGCATCGGCAATGGTCATACGATCAAGAGCTTTTTCCTGAGGAGTATTATAGTTGATGCACACTTTAGGTACATCGGTCAGGATAAAGAACTTATCGGCACGTATGTGTACGGCCAGCAGCGATGACGCCAGATCTTTATCGATAACGGCATCGATACCCTGAAGCTTGTTTTCTTCCACATAGAATGCAGGAATTCCACCGCCACCCACAGCAATGACAATTTGTCCGGCACGGGCAAGGGATTCAATCGACTTCTGATTGCTGATAACAAGCGGTTTGGGACTGGCTACAACCTTTCGGTATCCCCTTCCTCTGGGATCTGCAGCAAACACGGAACCTGTTTCTGCAGTAATTGCTTCCGACTCTTCTTTGGAGTAGTATGGTCCAACCGGTTTGGTCGGATTGCTGAATGCGGGATCGTCCTTATCAACAAGCACTTGGGTTATAATGGAAATGATATCCCTGTCAAGGTCATTGGCCATCATCACGTTGCGCAACTGTTGCTCGATGATGTAACCTATAAAGCCCTGTGAATAGGCAACGGCAATATCAAGCGGCATATCGGGCAGTCCGTACATTTTATGTCCTGCCGTATTGGCGAGGAGGATATTTCCGACCTGGGGGCCATTTCCGTGGGTGATAACGAGATTGTAGTTTGACCGGATAAGGGTAAGCAGGCGTTCAGCAGTTTCGTAAACATTGCGTTCCTGATCGTCGATGGTCCCTTTCTGGTCGCTCCTGAGCAAAGCATTTCCACCTAATGCAACAACAGCTAATTTATTCATAGAGTCAGATTGGATTAATTTGAAGCAAAAGTAATTACTTTTTGGTATTTGGCAAGCCCTGCCGGTTATTCTAAATCAAACTATATTAGAACGTTAAACCTGAAAAGGAACGTAAACCCGAACCCGGATTACAACATACTGGATCTCACAGGATAAAGAAATTTCAGCTGCCGGCTTTCAGCAAGCGGAGCATCGCGCCATTCATTACCTTTGCGGGATGAAAGACAACCGGAAAGCATTGTTATTTGCCATTGCAACCGTTTTGCTTTGGTCAACCGTCGGCTCAGCCTTCAAGCTGACGCTAGGATACCTTAATTATGCTCAAACTCTCCTCTATGCCAGCTTAACCTCCTGTGTGGTGCTGTTTATTCTGTTAGTTGCCAACAACCGTATAAAAAATCTACGCCACCCCGGTTACGGATCCATTGCCAGGTCGGCCCTGATGGGCTTTATAAATCCCTTTGCCTATTATCTTATTCTGCTTAAGGCCTATTCCATTCTTCAGGCTCAGGAAGCGGTGGCACTCAATTATATCTGGCCCATGATTCTGGTATTGCTATCGGTTCCGGTGCTAAAACAAAAAATCACCTGGATAAGTGTGGCAGCCCTCCTTATCAGCTTTACAGGCACCCTGGTCATTGCTACCGGTGGCCGGTTGGGGACACTCGATTTCTCAAATCCCCTGGGCGTTGGTCTGGCGTTATCGAGCGCATTTTTCTGGGCTGTGTACTGGCTGCTGAACCTTCGCGACAAGCGTGAAGAAACAGAAAAACTGTTCTTGAATTTCATGTTCGGATTTGCCTATACCCTGCTGTTTGTGCTTGCCACGGACGATTTTGTGCTACCCGGTCTTAAAGGTGGAATTGGGGCAGCATATATAGGACTGTTTGAAATGGGCGTTGCTTTCGTTCTATGGCTGAAAGCTCTTAAGTATGCAGAGAATACAGCCCGGGTTAGCAATCTCGTTTACCTCTCTCCTTTCCTGTCGCTGATTCTTGTTTCTTTTCTGGTGGGTGAAAAAATCATGCTTTCTACTATAGCGGGACTGAGCCTGATAATTGGCGGCATATTACTGCAGCATTTTACGAAGAAACTGTTTGGAAAGACACGAAAGTCAAATGTAGCGGCTGACGGCCTTTAAAAGTTCTGTGGGACGGATCGGTTTGGCAAGGTAGGCATCACATCCTGCTTCTTTGCTCTTTTCCTGCTCGCCTTTCATGGCATATGCAGTTTGCGCTATTACCGGAAGACCGGGTCTGAGTTTTTTCAGTTCCCGGGTAACCCCGTACCCGTCGAGGTTCACCAGCCTGATATCCATTAACACCAGATTTATCGACCGCTCACTTTTTAACAATTCCAATGCTTCCTCTCCGGTTCGTGCCCACAAGAGCTCAGCTCCCGATTTACTCAGGGTTGCTGCAAGAAACTGGTAATTGGATTCAACATCTTCCACAATCAGAATCACCTTTCCAACCCAAAGATTAATGGAAGCAGCAATAGTATCAATAATTTGATTTTCCATCATTTTTGTAGATCGATGCGTTTGTAGATAGCGCCGGACATTCTGCTTCAAAAGTACTTCCCGCTGCGGCAGCACAAAGGTATAAATTTTTACTCCTCATCTGTCACCAACGCCCACCCGATGCTTATAATGCGTTATGATTAACGAAACCGGGGTACCTGCTTGCCGGCAGCCGAGCTCTAAGCTGTTCTGGCTGAGCGTGCATACAACAATTGACTATCTTTGCAGCAATGAAGAAAAAAATTGCCTTTCAAACTTTTGGCTGTAAACTCAACTTTGCCGAAACCTCTGCCATAGCCAGGAAATTCCCGGAAACGGAATACGAAACCGTTGAATTTGGAGAAAGTGCCGATTATTATGTGATACACTCCTGCACCGTTACCGGACATGCAGAAAAAAAGACGAGGGCTGCCATCCGCCAGGCAATGCGGAAAAATCCCGAAGCATCGGTAGCCGTTATCGGCTGCTATTCTCAACTCAGACCCGAGGAAATCCGTAAAATTAAGGGCGTGGAAATCGTGCTGGGCAACAACGACAAATACCGACTGCCTGAGTATATTGACACACTTGGCAAGGAGAAAACGGCCGGAGTAACAGAAATAAAAAAGCCTGAAACCTTTGAACCGGATTTTTCGGCAGGCGATCGTACCCGCGCGTTCTTTAAAGTTCAGGATGGGTGCGACTACTTCTGTACCTTTTGCGCCATACCATATGCCCGCGGCAGAAGCCGGAGTGCCTCTGTTGCCGAAACCCTGAACGTTGCCCGTCAGATTGCTCACAGCGACGTCCGAGAAATCGTACTAACGGGCGTAAACATTGGAGACTTCGGCCGGCACCGGAACGAAAGCTTTTTCGACCTGCTGAAAGGACTTGAAACCATGGAGGGCATCGACCGGATCCGGATTTCATCGGTTGAACCGGAACTGCTTAACCACGGCATCATCGAACTGGTAGCCGGCAGCCGAAAGTATATGCCGCATTTTCACATTCCCCTGCAATCGGGCACCGACCGTATTCTGGAACTGATGAAACGGAAATACAAACGCGAGGTTTTCGAAGAACGGGTTCATACCATAAAAAAATTAATGCCCCATGCCTGCATTGCAGCCGACGTAATTACTGGATTCCCGGGCGAGACCGATGAGGATTTCAACCAAACCCGGGATTTCATCGAAAGCCTGCCGGTTTCGTATCTGCACGTCTTCACCTATTCCACACGCCCCGGAACACTGGCATCCCGTATGGAAGACCAGGTTCCCGATCGCGTAAAACAAGAACGCAGCCGGATCCTTCATGCACTTTCGGATACAAAGAAAGATGCATTTTACGCTGAACATATTAACAGCGTTCAGGAAGTACTCTGGGAATCGGACAACGAAAACGGTTTCATGACCGGATTCACCGGAAACTACATCCGCTGCAAAAAACAATGGGATGCCGCATCTGTAAACACCATCGAACGGGTCATTCTTGTCTCGACGGATACCGATGGGATCTATTATACAAAACCTTACAGCACTTAATGAACACAATCAGCTACAAATCCGTATGCCTCGATGTCTGTACCATTGCCCGGAATGCAGGGGACTACATTTTAGACCAGCTTAACCGGGTAAACCCGGACGAAATCGAGCAGAAAGGTCACCACAACTACGTGAGCTACGTTGATAAAACAACCGAGAAATTGATTGTGGATGCTCTCCGTCTGCTTATTCCCGGATCGGGATTTATCACCGAAGAAGACACCGCCGGTCACGATGGTCAAAAGTATAAGTGGATCATCGATCCGCTGGACGGAACCACAAACTTCCTGCATAAGGTTCCGCTCTTCTGCGTCAGCATAGCTCTGATGGAAGACGACGAAATCGTTGCCGGAGTGGTTTATGAAGTGAACCTCAGGGAGTGCTTTTATGCATGGAAGGGGGGCAAAGCCATGCTCAACGAAGACGAAATCAGCGTTTCGGGCATCAAAGATTTCGACAACAGTCTGTTAGCTACCGGATTTCCATATTACGATTATGGCCGGCTCGAAGATTATGTTTCTGTTTTCAAATATTTTATGAAACATACGGCCGGGCTCAGAAGACTTGGTTCAGCAGCCGCGGATTTAGCTTATGTCGCCTGTGGCCGGTATGAAGGTTTTTACGAATACGGTCTCAACTCATGGGATGTAGCCGCCGGAGCCTTCATCGTAAAAATGGCAGGCGGAAACGTAAGCGATTTCTCCGGAGGCGATAACTATTTGTTCGGACGCGAACTGATTGCCGGCAATCCCTATGCCCACCCGGAAATGCTAAAGGCAATCGGACAACTGTTTCAGCATCGCAGTCTCTAAGGAAAATTGCCCGGATTGTCCGCCTGAGGCGAATTTGATTGTACCTTCGCATTAATCATTCAATACCTGCTACACCATGATAAAGAAAGCCCTTATTGCCTTTCTCACCGTTTTATACCTGATCAATCCCATACTGCTGGCTCAGGATGCCGAAACTGGACTTATCTACAAATTCAGTATTAAGGAGGAAATTGCACCTCCGGTATGGCATAAGACAAAAAAAGCCTTTGCTGAAGCCGGGGATATGAATGCCGATATTATCCTGATCCACATGAATACCTATGGCGGAATGGTTGAAACGGCCGACAGCATACGGACAGCCATTTTACAATCAAAAATTCCTGTCTGGGTTTTTATCGACAACAACGCGGCATCGGCCGGAGCTCTGATCAGCATTGCATGCGACAGCATATACATGCGCTCAGGTGCCAACATTGGAGCAGCTACTGTCGTTAACCAAACCGGAGAAGCAATGCCCGACAAGTACCAGTCGTACATGCGGGCTACCATGCGTTCGACGGCCGAAGCCACCGGACGCGACCCTGAGATCGCCGAAGGAATGGTAGATCCAAGAGTTAGGATCGAAGGCGTCAGCGATAGCGGTCAGGTTATAACCTTTACCACATCCGAAGCCATAAGGTATAACTATTGCAATGCACAGGCAGAATCCATCGAAGAAATTTTGAAAATTACCGGAAAGGAAAACTATAAAATCGTTGAGCAGAAACTCACAACCACCGACCGGATTATCGGCTTTCTGACCAAACCTATGATCAGCGGACTGCTCATCATGATCATCATCGGCGGAATTTATTTTGAACTTCAAACTCCCGGTGTAGGCTTCCCGCTGGCAGCCGCAGCCGTTGCCGCCCTGTTTTACTTCATGCCCCTTTATATCGAAGGACTTGCCGACAACTGGGAAATCCTCATTTTCATTGTCGGACTTATTCTGCTGATGGTAGAGATTTTTGCAATACCCGGATTCGGCGTGGCTGGAATATCCGGCATTGTACTTATGATCACCGGATTAACGCTTAGTATGGTTGATAATATTGGATTCGACTTTTCGGGTGTGGATACCGCAGGCCTGATAAAAGCATTTTTCATAGTTATCATAGCATCCTTTGCTTCCCTCATTGGCTCCTTTTTCCTTACCCGGAAACTGTTCGGAGGACATACCATTTTCGGTGATCTGGCGCTTGTGTCAACACAGCAGGCATCGGAAGGATATGTATCTTCCGACAGCAACTACACAAAAATGACCGGGCTTAAAGGCAAGGCATTTACCATGCTCAGGCCGGCAGGAAAAATTGAAATCGACAGCCGTATCTACGATGCCGTTGCCGAAGCCGGCTTTATTGAAAAGGATGAGAATATCCGGGTGGTAAAATACGAGAACGCGCAGTTGATCGTTCGGAAAGAATAAACCCCATGGCTGAAATAACGCTGATCAAAGGCGATATCACCCTGCTGGATACGGATGCCATCGTAAATGCGGCAAACAGCAGTTTGCTCGGCGGTGGCGGAGTTGACGGAGCCATACACCGGGCTGCAGGTTCTGAGCTGCTGGATGCCTGCAGGCTGCTGAACGGCTGCCCCACGGGCCAGGCAAAAATAACCTCCGGCTTCAATCTGCCGGCGCAGTACGTTATTCACACCGTTGGTCCCATCTGGCGCGGAGGTAATTCAAATGAGACAACCCTGCTGAGATCTTGCTATACCAGCAGCCTCCGCTTAGCCCTTGAATACAAATGCACTTCCATTGCCTTTCCAAACATCAGCACAGGAATTTACGCCTACCCTAAAAAAGCTGCAGCGGAAACAGCCGTTGAAGCCGTCAGAAATTTCGTCGAAGAATTTAATACTCCGCAGAAAGTTACCTTTGTTTGCTTCGATGACGAAAACTACCGCATCTACAAGCAGCTGTTGAACGTCTGAAATCCGCACACATTCTCCTGCCAATATTCGAAATCGCTATGGCGGGCTGCACGATGAACCAGCTGATAAACTCCATTTATGACGGGTTGAACTCATCATATTTATTCCCCACACCCCTGATAATGAATTAAATTTGTTAATCCCTTGTGAAACATCCCGCTCGTTCCTGAATTATTCTCATGAGGGAACTGACCGGTATTGTTATCGACGGGCACAACCAACCGGCACTGCCAATGGTATATGAAAGGTTTTTTACGAGAGAAATTACAGTAATCATTTAACAATCGGGAAAACAACTAATTAATCAATCACCTAAAACATCAGATTATGAAAACAAGAATCCTTCTTCTGGCTATGCTGGCCGCCATTATCACATCCTGCGGGCCAAAAGATGCCGCAATTACCACAGCCGTTCAGGAAATAACCAAACAGTATGCATCTGAAATCACGGCAACAACGCAAAAAGGCGTTGTAACCCTTGTCGGGGAAGTGCCTGCTGAGATCGATTTTGCCGGACTTGAGGCAAAGTTGAAGGAAATAAAAGGAGTAAAGAATGTAATAAACAACCTTACGGTAAAGATAGAAGAACCGGTAATCTCGCCCGATCAGGAACTGACGGTTAAAATCTCTGAATTGCTTACTGATGTGAAATACAAAGAAGTGAGCATATCTGTATTGGACGGAGAGGTTACACTTAACGGAACCATACAGAAAGCAGACCTCATGGATCTGATTCAGACACTGAGCGAATTACAGCCCAGGAAAATCAATAACAATCTCGTTTTAAAATAATCGAATTATGTCAGCAACAATAAAATACCAAAGCATTATAAACCTGGCTGAAGTTCTTGGGTTCAAAGATTTAAAGGCCATCGAGAAAAACGGAATACTGTATATCACCGGAATGGCAAACAGCGAAGCCGACAAACAAATGGTTTGGGATGCGTATTCTAAAATTGATCCCGAAATGCGCGGCGGCGATCTCATCATGAACATCGACGTTAATCCTCTGGCAGCTCCAAAGGAAATCATTTACGAAGTTGTAAAGGGTGACTCTCTGAGTAAAATTGCTAAAAATTACCCGGGGATTTCATGGAAAGATATCTACGAAGCCAATAAGAATATCATTAAAAATCCCGATCTGATTCACATCGGATGGAAATTAAAAATACCTGTTAAATAAGGGTTTTTACCATTTACAAGGCTGTTTCAGATCTTGTTTGACCCTGATTCCGGAGACTTCGGATTTTGAGGTCGACATCGGAAACAGCATTTTGTTTATGCATCCCTCAGATAAGCGGGAAAGCACTCTATTTCTTTAATTTAGCGTCTTGATCGGGGTCAGCGGCTTCGGGAAGCCTGCTGAGTTTCCGGTATGTTATGACATCGGAAATATTCAATGCGACCCAGTCAAGTCGGGGATATCCTTTTTTAAAATTCCGGCTTCGTTCCCTTATGTGTTTCTGGAATATCTGAACCGATGCATAATAGCGGTGATCGGGGAATCCGGATTTATTGACGGAATCTATTTTTCTCAGTATTGCCGTATCCAGATGCAAATATGGCAGGGTACTGCTGTCGAGATACATCATAAAATCTGTATGAAAGAATGCCTGTCCGGCATGTTTCACATTATACCGGGCTATGATTGCATCCCAGTTGAAGAAGCCGGTCAGCACAATCATTGCAAAAGCGAAGAGCGTATTCCGGATCAGCAGGTACTGGAATGTCCTTCGGCGCCTGAGTTTCACGGTAACCGTATAAAGTCCGTAAAGAACAACGATGAGAAAAACAAACACCCAGATGCGTTTGAATGCAAGGTTGAAATAATGGATGTACCACATGTTTCTTACCGCTACCGAAAGGGCAAGAAAAGCATTCTGAGCCAGCCAGATACCCGATAAAATCACCAGAATACGGTGGCGGCTGTAAAAATTGAGATTTCCCCTGAACAGCCAGAGGACGATGGCGATGCTTATAAGAATAGACCATATCAGCAACCAGGTACCTTCGTGCACAAACTGCTTCAGGTAGCCGCCATCCCATTCAAAATTTACCCATACATGAATCAGATCGAGCACATTCATGACCCCGAGAGCCAGATTGAGCAATACAAGCAGGATAACGCCGCTTCTGAATTCGGTTTTCAGGGCGGTATTCCTTCCCGAAAAGGGCTTGCGGTGGCGGACGAGCACCTCTCCCCTGTCCTCGTTGAAGAGGGTAAGCCTGCTGAAGTGTTTTCCGAAGAAAAAGATCATGCCAAGCAGAAGCCCTGCTAAAGAAAGAAAGAAAATGGCTGGATTAATCCATTCGAACAAACGGTTTATCCACTCGCTGAACCACATAGCAATGTTGCCTGTGAACTTCTGAAAAAACGGACTGGCTGCTGAATAAATCATAATAAAGACGATCAGCACAATCAGAGGCACAACAATGAGCGTCAGAAGCCGAAAGAAACCGGCTGTTTTGGATCGTTCGTTGCCCAGGCTGCCCAATTGTTTTAGCCACGTAATCGGTCCGGTGAGCAATGAAATACCTGCTGCGATAAATCCGTTGAGAGGAACAACCATGGCAGGGTAAGAAACCGCCCCTGCAAGCAGGATAAGCGAGAGCACATTTGCAAAAAGGGCGGCACTTTCACCGAAAACGGCAGTCATCGCTGCACTCAGCAGCGCTCCGGATCCAAAGATTGTTTGCATGCGGTTATGGAGTGACAATCGTTTGAAGCCAACCAGCAGAGCAAGAAGCAGCAGATTAAACAAAAGCACATTTAAACCGGCCTGTTGCCTGTAAAAAAGCGGTGTAAAAACCAGGGAGATCAATACCGGGAGAAGGAGGGCTGATTTTTTCATTTGTATGAATTAAAATAAAACCATTTTTTTTCAGAATGGTCGCTTCATCGTGCAACTTCCCGATACATCCGGCAGGGACCATTTACTGTACCATCGGAATAACGGAAAGGCAGAATAAAAAGTATAAATTTAAGGTTTGTTGGGAAATTAGAAGGTGGTGCGTTAGGGAAGCGATTTTCCGGAAATGTGGTTGATGGCAGAGTTACAAAGTGTGCAGTGAGATGGTCTAATTTATTTGGACAATATTTTTTAACAAAAAAGATAGATCATGCAGAGATGGGCGAATTCTGGGGGAAGACTCACGCCTTTGCTGATTTACAGATAACTTATTCAGCCTTTCTGTTAGCCTTAGCTGGCGGTATATTTCCTTCAACTATTCTGCGATAATTGCCTGAGAATGTCATTTTTATTGATGGATCTGCTGAAAAAGGAATCAGGCACCCTAACTCCAGAGTACCTGATTTTAAAGGAAAATATTGATTTTCAAGTGGAGCGGAAAACGGGATTCGAACCCGCGACCCTCAGCTTGGGAAGCTGATGCTCTACCGACTGAGCTACTTCCGCTATTAATCCTTTACAACCAATCTTCAGCCCCGAATCCCGAAAGCGGAAGGGCGACCGCCTGAGCCGTTTCCGTACCCGAACATACTGCAAAAATAACAAAAAGCTGCCTTTTACAAATTATTGAAGTCAAATTATTGCTTGCAAACGCGGACGTTTTTAACGGAAGTTTTTCCGTAATTTTAACGCTTAATTTTAAAAATTTCGCCATGAGTAAAAAGCCGCACCTGAGTTTCTGGCAGATATGGAATATGAGTTTCGGATTTCTTGGGATTCAGTTTGGATTTGCGCTGCAAAACGCAAACGTAAGCCGCATTTTCGAGACCCTTGGAGCCGAAGTCGATAATATCCCCATTCTCTGGATCGCTGCCCCGGTTACCGGACTTATAATGCAACCTATAATCGGTCACCTGAGCGATAATACCTGGAACCGCTGGGGAAGACGACGGCCGTTCTTTATGGTGGGTGCAGTCCTCGCTTCTCTCGCTTTGATCTTTATGCCTAACTCCCCTACTCTCTGGGTAGCTGCCGGTATGCTCTGGATTATGGATGCCTCCATCAATATTTCCATGGAGCCCTTCCGCGCTTTTGTTGGCGATATGCTCCCCTCCGAACAAAGAACCCGGGGCTTTGCCATGCAGAGCTTCTTTATTGGTACCGGAGCCGTAGTGGCATCCGCACTTCCCTATATTCTTACCAACTGGTTTGGCATCGCCAATACCGCCCCAGAAGGGAAAATACCGCCTTCGGTGCAGTACTCCTTCTACCTGGGTGCATTCGCTTTCTTTGCCACCGTTTTGTGGACCGTACTCCGGACGAAGGAATACTCTCCGGAAGAGCTGAAAGCACACGCCGAAGCCGAAGGTAATATCGCCGGAGAATCCCACGGAGAAGAGATATCCGAGCCCGAACGAGTCGGCCGCGTTTTCCTCAACCGCAGCATACTCTGGATGGGCGTCGGGCTCATACTCTCTTATGTCATTTACCACTTCGGCTTCCACCCCGAACTCTATATCTTTTCGGCCGGGCTTGGAATGTACGGACTTATGATGCTGATCTCGGGACTGATCATCCGCAGCGGAAACCTCAAAAATGGCATTGCCGTGGTAATGCACGATCTTTACCGCATGCCGAAGACGATGTCACAACTCGCCGTTGTTCAGTTTTTTTCCTGGTTTGCACTCTTCGCTATGTGGATTTATACCACAGCCGCCGTCACCAAGCACATTTACGGTACAACCGATCCAACGTCTGAACTTTTCAACAAGGGTGCCGACTGGGTTGGCATCTGCTTTGCAGTATATAACGGATTTGCCGCTGCCGTAGCATTTCTTCTTCCGGTGATCGCCAAACGCACATCACGAAAGTTTACGCACATGGTTGCGCTGATTGCCGGAGGACTGGGACTAATTTCCATCTATTTCATCAAAGACCCAAACCTCCTGCTGGTATCCATGCTGGGAGTGGGATTTGCATGGGCCAGCATACTGTCGATGCCCTACGCCATACTCGCCGGGGCACTTCCATCGAACAAGATGGGAACTTATATGGGCATATTTAATTTCTTTATCGTTATCCCGCAGATACTGGCAGCCAGTATCTTAGGCTTCTTCACCCGCGATCTTTTCGGTGGTGAAGCCGTGTATGCCCTCGTACTGGGCGGACTTTCGATGTTTATTGCAGCAGCAACCGTAATGTTTGTAAAAGACGATCACTGATGAATACATTTAAACGATCGGGCGGCATTCTGCTGCACCCTACTTCCCTGCCCAACGAATTCGGGATCGGCACTTTTGGCCCGGAAGCATACACTTTCATTGTTTTCCTGGCTAAGGCCGGACAAACGCTATGGCAGGTTCTTCCGCTCGGACCCACCGGTCCCGGTGACTCTCCATACCAGAGCTTTTCAGCCTTTGCCCTTAATCCATCGCTGATCGATCTGCAGCATTTTGTGGAAAAAGGACTGATAGCGCACGAAGATCTGGCGGAAGCCAGACGAAAAAATACTGGAATCGTTGATTATGCCTTCGTAAACAGCTCCCGCGAGAATATTTTCGGAAAAGCGTACCGGGCATTTTGTAAGATCGCTCCGGATGCCGACAAAATAGCATTCCGCACTTTTGAAGAAAAACATCGCTTCTGGCTCGACGATTACGCTCTTTTTATGGCTATTAAAGAAAGTCTTGGAGGAATTCCCTGGTACGAATGGCCCGACGATCTCAGATTACGAAAACCACATGCTCTTGAAAAAACCGGAACGGAGCTGATAGAACGGACGGGATACCATAAATTTTTACAGTATGTGGCCAGTTGCCAGTGGATGAAGCTTAAATCTTTTGCCAACGAAAAAAATATTCATATTATCGGAGACATCCCCCTCTACGTTTCTTTCGACAGCAGCGATGCCTGGGCAAGTCCGGAGGTATTTATGCTGGATGAGGATCTGAATCCGGAAATGGTTGCCGGCGTACCTCCCGACTTC
Organism: Bacteroidales bacterium; assembly: GCA_022837485.1. Taxonomy (GTDB): domain Bacteria; phylum Bacteroidota; class Bacteroidia; order Bacteroidales; family Lentimicrobiaceae; genus Lentimicrobium. Next base: position 54 of record JALHHH010000044.1, on the reverse strand, counting down.
TTCAGCGAAACCGGTCAGCTGTGGGGCAATGTGCTCTTTAAATGGGATTACCTG
>JALHHH010000043.1:5514-55806 GCA_022837485.1 Bacteroidales bacterium | reverse complement strand
TTGTGGTATTCATTGGGACCGTATACGTTGAAAAACTTCATGCCGGCCCAGAACGGAGGCTGCACCGGCTGCTTCAAAGCCCACTTGTCAAATTCGTTCTTGGAAACTCCGTATGGATTCAGGGGTTTAAGCATTTCCACCACCTCGTGATTGTCGGTGTAGCCGTACTCTCCGAGTCCGTAAGTAGCTGCCGATGAAGCGTATACCAGGGGTATACCGTGACGGCTGCAGGCTTCCCATACCTGGCGGGTATACCCTGTATTCAGCCTTTCAAAGATTCGTTCGTCAAATTCTGTAGTATCGGTTCGTGCTCCGATGTGAAAGATAAATTCAATTTGCGAAGCATTGCCGGGGAGCCAGCGGATAAAGTCGTCGCGATGCACAAAGGCTTCAACAGGTTTGCCTTCCAGGTTTCCTGCCTTGGCTTTTACCGTAAAATCATCCACGGCAACAATGTCTTTTCTACCATTTTCAAGCAGTGAGGAGATCAGACAACTGCCGATAAATCCTGCTGCTCCGGTTACAATAATCATACGTTTGTTTTTAATTTCCGGGCAATGCAAGCAATGCCGAAGGTACATTAACTATAGATACTGTCCTGAAAACTCTATTTCTTGACTCATTATTCAAGTCCAGCAGCGCTGTGAGCAGGAAGGCACATCTGTCATTAATTGAGTCCAAGAGCTTGCATTGCGAGGACGAAAATTTCAGTATTTTCTATCAGGCCTTTAAACAGATGCGATCCGGGGCCGTAAGCAAACAAAGGAACGGGAATTCCCGAATGATTATCGGTAATAAACTTGCCGCCGGCATGTCCGGTGGTAAAGTTGCCTTCCAGATTTGCGAGTCCGCCGGTTTCATGGTCGGCGGTAACAATCACCAGGGTTTCTCCGTTTTTTTTGGCGAAATCCAGCGCAATTCCTACAGCTCTGTCAAAATCCAGAACTTCATTTACAACATATTCGAAATCGTTGTCGTGTCCTCCCCAGTCAATCTGACTCCCTTCAATCATCAGAAAAAATCCTTTCTTATTCTGCGAAAGCAGGCTAATCGCTTTGTCGGTCGACAGGCTTAGCATATCACCGCGGCCTTCCGAAATTTTCGGTGGGTGCTCCGGATAGAGCAATGCTGCCATTTTTCCGCTCTTTACCTCCATCATGGCAGGTATGGTTTGTACCACCTTAAAGTTTCTGTTTTGCAGGCTGTCGAATAAGTTAAGATTGTCGCTGCGGCGGATAAAATGATCGCTTCCTCCTCCTATAAACACATCGATTCCACTGGTATGATACTGATATGCAATTTTTTCTGTCATTTTTCTGCTTTCAGCCGAGGCAACGAATGAGGCGGGTGTTGCATGCGTTACATCGCAGGTGGAAACAATTCCTGTGGAAAGCCTGCGTGCTGATGCATGCTTCAGGATACTTGTCAGCGGTACTTTTTCAGGTGTTATCCCGATCATGCCGTTGGTGGTCTTTTCTCCGCAGGCAATAGCGGTTCCGCCGGCTCCCGAATCTGTGATATAATCGCTTGCTGAATTAGTTTTTACCAAGGCAATCTGGTCGATGGTGGTAATGTTCAGATTGCCACATGAAGCAGTATATGCAGCATATACCTGTGCCAGTCCCATGCCATCGCCGATCAGCAGGATTACGTTTTTTGGGGTTTTTGTTTTTTTTACTTTTCCGCCGCCTGCCAAAACCGGAAGCGATATCGTAAAAGTCAAAATCAGTATCAGAGCTGCAGACAGAAAAGAGTTATTTTTCATCGGTATATTCATTCGTTCTTATCCGGCAAAATTACAATAACTGTGCATATCCGGTGTTAAATCATTGTAAAGTTTGCCTGAGTATTATACGGGATTTCCGTTTTAATGGTAATTGTATTCATAAATATTGGCTCGCCAGGGCTTAGCTCCGGGAAAATTTGTCTGATTTACTGCCGAAATAATCATTTGGATTTATGGTGGACATTGCACAAAAAATTTACATACATTTACCCGCCCTTAACGGGAATTTCTCGCCTTGAATTCTAATCGAAATACTTAAACTTTAATGTATGAAAGAGAAAGCCGTGATTTTGCTTAATGAGTCGAAGACAGCCAGGTGGATAGCGCTGGCACTTATTGCTTCAACCATGTTCTTTGCCTACTTTTTTGTAGACGTTGTTGCTCCACTGCAAAACTTGCTTGAAACCGATTACAAGTGGACTCCCGAAGTTTTCGGAATGCTTGGCGGGTCTGAATTCTTCCTGAATGTTTTTGCCTTCTTCCTGATTTTTTCGGGCATCATCCTCGATAAAATGGGCATTCGCTTTACCATTATCACTGCAGGACTTACTATGGTGCTTGGTGCTGCCATAAAATATTACGCTCTTACGCCCGGATTCACTGAAACCGGTCTTTCCAACTGGCTGGGAACGTTTATTACCTGGGTCCCTTCGAGTGCAAAACTGGCATTCTTTGGATTTGCAATTTTTGGAATTGGAGTTGAAATGGCTGGTATTACCGTTTCAAAAACCATTGTAAAGTGGTTTAAAGGAAAAGAAATGGCTCTTGCAATGGGTCTCGAAATGGCCATTGCCCGTCTCGGTGTTTTTGCAGTTTTCAGGCTTACACCCATCTTTGCCGAAAACGGCGGAGTTTCCAATTCGGTTCTATGGGGCCTTGCCTTCCTCTGCATAGGATTTATCTTCTTTTTCATCTATACCTTTATGGATCGGAAGCTTGACAAACAGATGGGTGTTTCTGCAGGTTCCACGAATCCCGAAGATGAATTTAAGATCAGTGACCTCGGCAAGATTTTCTCAAATCCCGGATTCCTTGCCATTGCCGGTCTTTGCGTTTTGTTTTATTCAGCAATATTTCCCTTTCAGAAGTTTGCAACCGATATGCTGGCATCCAAACTGAGCGTGGATATTAAAACGGCAGCGGCTTACGTTTCCTATTTCCCGATTGGAGCTATGATTCTTACTCCGTTTATGGGATATTTTCTGGATGTGAAGGGTAAAGGTGCTACCATGATGATTTATGGTGCTATCCTGCTAACGATATCTCACCTGATTTTCGCCCTGGTACCGGCCGATAGCTTTAGTAAAGTTACCGCAATATTTACCATCGTTATTCTTGGTACGGCATTCTCACTGGTACCCGCTTCCATGTGGCCTTCTCTGCCTAAAATTGTGGAAGACCGTTACCTGGGTTCCGCTTATGGAGCTATTTTCTGGATTCAGAATATCGGACTCCTTGCCGTTCCGATTCTCATAGGATGGGCTCTTTCGGCTTCAAATCCCGGAGTTTCCGAGCAAATTGCCGCAGGCATCGAAGGGGTAAAGTACGATTACACGGTTCCGGAGCTGATCTTTGCCGGATTCGGTGTGCTGGCTTTCATTCTTGGTTTTGTGCTAAAAGCAATAGATAAGAGCAAGGGATACGGACTTGAGCTGCCAAACAAGAGGTAAGCGATAATAGATTTGAACGATAGTTGTCTCAGGGCGATTCGGAAGGATCGCCCTTTTTGTATCCCCGAACGGGACGAAAACGGATTTTTTTAGAATCGTGGAGGAATAATCGTTTTTTTGTCATGTGTCTGTTATTTATTCATTATCAGGCGCTGGTACTAACTCTTTGCTGAAAATAAAAAACCTGCCGGGATGAGCAGGTTTTTTACGACATGAAAGGAGGGAATAATGGAACTCAGGGGCCGGGATGCCCGGAGTTCAGGGTCAGATTCAATCTAACCTCGGACAAATATCAGGAATAGCCAGTAGCAAATGTGGGCAAATGTACAAACGCCTGTGTTTTTTTATCAAACGTACACTTTTAGCAGAAATTCGTCGGAAGCTTCCTTTTAAAATTCTTATGCATAGCAACGATCTTATCCTGAATTGTTCGTAGAGAAAAATTGTTTATGCAACAGAATCATTACGATGTGATCTTTTAATTCCGAAATTACATTTAGTAAAAAGGAATGTATTCTCCGTCAATTTCAGTATAAAAGTTTGTAACGGCATCGCATTTATGCTGGATCCACGGTATTCGGCTCCATTGAGAAGATCTATCCATATTCCGTCGAATGGGAGCTCCAGTTGCCCGGTTCCGGAACCGGTATTAAATGCAGCCACAATCAGGCTGTTATTATCATAGCGCTTGTATGCCAGAAAGTTGCCATCTGCTGCGAGCCAGTCCAGTTTTCCATGAATGAGAACCGGATTTTCTTTCCTCATCCGGATGAGCTTGCGGTAATAGTCGAAGTGGTCCTGGTTAAAACCAACGCGGTCGAAAGATTTTGTTCCGGGCTGAATGTTGGTCCGGGTTTCATCATCGAAGTCAAATTCCTTCCACCATAATGGTTTGCGCTCATCGGGGTCGTCGCCTCCCCACATGCCGAATTCATCGCCGTTCCATATTCCCGGTGCACCGATGCTGGTAAACTGATGCGCCAGGTACATCCTGACCCTGTTATACGTATCTTCATCCGGACGGCCGCTGATGTATGCAGTATCCTCGTAAGGGGATGCATGATACTTGTATCTTCCTTTGTTGGCAAAGCACGACAGCAGTCTTGGAGTGTCGTGCGTGGCATTTACGTTCATCATTCCGTAGCGGAAAGGTTCCCCAAGTCTGTCCCATTCATATTGAAGCGATTGAGCAAATGCAGCGGCATCGAAGGTTGGCTCACCATTGGCAAAGAATCCCCTGGCCGGACGGTATGCATGGTAAAACATTACTGCATCAAACACGGAATCGTTGGCATACGGAGCCGGATCCATAAAATCGTGGGGCCAGGTTTCCCACCATATTTCACCAACAAGGTAGGCCAGAGGATTGATGGATTTGACATACGTATGGTATTCTTTCCAGAAACCCATAGGTATCTGATCGGCAACATCGAGCCTGAATCCGTCGATTCCCTTCGACACATTGCCGTCGGGGGCCAACCATCTCCTTGTAACGTTGAAAATGTGCTCCCTGGCATATTCATTTATATTGCCTTCGTAAGGCCTTCCATTGATGCGTTCGGTAGTTACTCCGGTTTTTCTGAGCTCGGGCAGACTCATTATATTCAGCCAGCCTTTGTAGGAAAATTCGTTTTCTTTTGTTGAAGGATTATCCCATGAGGTGATTTCATACCAATTGCTGTAATCGGATTCTTCCTGTTTCTTTACCAGATCCTTCCAGGCCCAGAACAACACTCCGGTATGATTCCATGAATAATCCACGATTACCTTTATTCCCCTTTTGTGCAGTTCATCAATAAGTTTCAGGAAGAGCTTATCGGCCGATGTCCATTTCCAGGTAGAGGGATCCGCGGGATCTTCGGTCGCCATAATAGTAAGGTCGCCTTCGGGGTCGGGTCCGAAGTTTATGTCGATATGGTGGTAGTTCCGGGCATCAAATTTGTGCAGGGAGGGAGCGTCATTTATCGGATTCAGATAGATAGCCGTGATTCCAAGTTCTTCGAGGTAATCAAGCTTGTCGAGAATACCCTGCAGGTCGCCTCCATAGCGGCGGTGCTGCAAGGTTTCGCGCAGTTCCCGCCCCGTTTTCGCAGCCCATGGTTCCTGTTTGTACCAGTCGGAAGTCCAGGGTGTGATGCTCCAGTCATCCGGAACGGGAAATGATGCGGTAGGGGTTGAGATGCTCTCCAGGGTCGGGTCGTTTGATGGATCGCCGTTGTTAAAGCGTTCCACGAAAATCTGGTACCATATTACTTCGGCTGCCCAGGCAGGCGGGGTGGTTAGGGTTTCTTTGTCTCCTTTGTTTACGCAAGCTGTCATCAAAACGGCTAAGGCCGGAAAGAGGAGGTAAATAGCTTTTTTCATGAAAAGGCGGTTTGGATTAACTGCGTCCCGGTTTCAGACTTTCTCATTGCTCAGGCGGAGTCACGTTTTTCAAGAGAAACCGGAATAACGCTGGTTGAGAAAGCAATATAGGTTGACGGATTCTCGATGCGGCGAAGAAGGATATCTGCTGCTGTTTTACCCATTTCGGCGCCACGCTGATCGATGGTTGTAAGTGTGGGATATGCAATCCCGGCAATGGGGTCGTTGCCGAAACCAACTACGGCAATTTCTTCGGGAATTTTGTAATTGTTTTCACGCAGAACCTGCATGGTGGCTATGGCGGTAAAGTCGTTAACGGCAAAGATTCCGTCGATGCCTTTGGCCAGTTCTAAGATCCGGTTTTCAAGCCGGGAAACTTCCTGGCGGGTGTCGCACTGAAGGATAAGCTCGGGGTCCGGACTGATTCCGGCATTTTCAAGTGCCTTAAGGTATCCATTCATACGCTGTTTTCCAATATGTAAATGTTCGGGCGATGCCAGATGCAGAATACGGCGTCGGCCAATCCCCACAAGATGCGACGTCGCAAGAAGTGCACCTTCAAAATCCGCCGTCACAACCTTGTCGGTCTCAACCTGATCGCTGACCCTGTCGATAAAAACCAGGGGAATTCCACTGTCAATAACGTCTCTGAAATGCGTGTGGTCGAGGGTGTTCTTGCTGATCGAAATCAGCATCCCGTCAACACGGTTGTCGAAAAGCAGATGTGTGTTGATTACCTCTCGCTGAAAATCCTCATTCGACTGACATATGATAAGCCGGTAACCTTTAGCATATGCAACCTCCTCAATCCCGCTGATTACCGATGAGAAAAAGTGGTGACTAATTTCCGGAATTATCAGGCCAAGTGTATTTGATCGCTGCCGTTTAAGACTTAATGCCAGGGCATTCGGCCGGTAATTTACCTGTTCGGCATACTCCTGAACCGTTTTCTTCGTTTCGGCACTTATGTCTGGATGATCTTTCAAAGCCCTGGAAACCGTTGAAGGTGAAATTCCAAGCGCCCGCGCTATGTCGTTGATCGAAATCAAATTTGACTTCATCTGTTCGGAATTGAATTTACTTTATTTCAGGATAAAGATAGGCTGTTTGTGGTTTGCACCGCATATTTCCTTCCGGATTTTTATCTTTTTTGCCGTTTCTCTTATACTCAGGTACCGAACGACTTTCATGGCCAATGCAATGCAGTTTAATTGAATGCTTGTATTACTGTATTTATTTTCGGTACAATTGTTTTCCGGATTAAGTCAGTGGGGATGCCTGTAGTTTTTCCGGAAATTAATATTTGTAGCATTCTGCCGAAGCACCATGGTCGTGCTGTATAATTTTCTGAAAGATTGCCGCCGGATGGGCAGAAAAATAATATCGGAGCGATGCAACTTAAAGCGCCTTTTAGAGTTTTTTTTCGGAAATCGGATTATCCGACTTTTTAGTTTATAAGATGCAAACGATGGCGCAAACGTTATCGCAATCGATTGCGGAAATTTTTATCATGAATCGGTCACTTTTGTTAATAAATCTTAAATTTTTTAATGTTTTTTCCTTAACATTGTAGCTTTAATAGTATGGATAAGGGTAAATCAACCGGAAAAGACGAATCGATTAGCTGTAAACTTTTTAAATATTTTCATAAACCTTGAAAATTCATTTCCTCGTTTCTGAAAAGGTCGGCGGAAAAAGAGCAGGTAAATTGGAGGAAGTTGACCAGTCCTCCGATAATTTTAATCAAATGCATCAAATAATTTAAACCAAATACTCATCAAAATCACCAACCAAAACCAGAATTATGAAGAAGCATTATGCATTGCTGAAGGTTCTGTTTCTGTTATTGGGTCTTGCTATTGGGTTTCAGGGATTTTCCCAGGGAATCAGGGTTAGCGGCCGGGTAACGGATGCAAACGATGGACAATCCATACCAGGGGTTACCATCCTCGTGAAGAACACCACAACCGGCACCATTACCGACATAGACGGAAAGTATGCACTGAATGTGGATCCAGGAGCAACCCTGGTATTCTCATTCGTTGGATACAATTCGCTGGAGGTACTTGTTGGTGCCTCTACCGTTATTGATGTTGTACTGGTACCTTCGGTCACCACGCTCGAAGAAGCCGTCATTATCGGTTACGGTACCGTCAGGAAAAGCGACGCAACCGGATCTGTGGCTGTAGTTTCGTCGAAAGATTTTAACCGCGGCGCCATTACTTCGCCACAGGAATTGCTCGCCGGCAAAACCACCGGTGTTGTAATTACCAGCAGCGGCGGTGCCCCGGGAGCAGGATCCACCATCCGGATCAGAGGAGGTTCTTCTCTAAACTCAAGCAACGACCCGCTGATCGTTATCGATGGAGTACCCATCGATAATACCGGTGTTTCAGGAACAGCCAACATGCTTACTACGTTGAATCCCAATGACATCGAATCATTTACGGTGCTAAAGGATGCCTCCGCAACAGCCATCTACGGATCGCGCGCTTCCAATGGCGTTATCCTGATTACTACCAAGAAAGGAAATACTGCAGGCAATCAAAAGCTTAGAATCAGCTACAACGGAAGCGTTGCCATGAATACCATCCCGAATAAACTGGAGGTATACAACGGCGATGAGTATCGTGAACTTGTGACTGAACTCAAAAATCAGGGGCTTTCCGGTTTGAACGACAAAGTCATCAAAAGACTTGGATCGGCCAATACCGACTGGCAGAATGAAATTTACCGCAATGCCGTTACCCAGGATCATAACCTGAGCTTCTACGGCAATACCAAATATCTGCCTTACCGTGTTTCTATGGGCTACACCGACCAGGATGGTATTGTTAAAACTACCAACCTGAACAGGGTAACCGGAGCCGTTTCTCTTAATCCCACGCTGTTCGACGAGCACCTGAAGATAGACTTCAACGTAAAGGGAAGTCTTGAGAAAGTTAATTTCGGAGACGGCGGAGCCGTTGGCTCATCGGTAGCCTACGATCCCACTCAGCCAGTGATGAACGGTAATACCCGTTTTGGCGGATATTATACCTGGGTTAATCTGAGCGACACCCTGCCCGATGGTTCTATGGATCCCAACGGATACCCCAACCCCATCGGAGTGAGCAACCCCGTCGCACTGCTGGAGCAAACCGATAATACTTCCACCGTTAACCGTTCTATTGGTAACGTTCAGTTTGATTATAAAATGCACTTTCTGCCCGAACTCAGGGCTGTCCTGAATCTGGGTTACGATTATTCTTCGAGTGAGGGCGTTAACAATGCTACAGCCGATGCTGCGTTTACATTCCGCGATGGTCCGGGACGTCTTACCGATTACACACAGAATAAACGCAATGAGCTGCTCGACTTTTATCTTAATTACGTAAAAGAGTTTGATTTTCTGTCCAGCCGCCTCGACCTTACCGGAGGTTACTCATGGCAGCACTTCAAACGCGAAGGAAACGACTGGCCCAGAAGCTTCAAGCAGAATGAGGAAAACGACAGCACAAAGTTCACCTCCTATATAAATGAGAACTTTCTTATCTCTTTCTTTGGCAGGGTAAACTATACCATGCTGGATAAATACCTGCTGACTTTTACACTTCGTAACGACCGTTCTTCAAGATTCTCGGAGTCAACACGCTCCGGTGTTTTCCCGGCAGCAGCCTTTGCATGGAAAATGAATCACGAGAATTTCCTGAGCGATTACGATAACCTCACCGATCTTAAACTTCGTCTCGGATGGGGTATTACCGGACAACAGGATGTTATCGACAACTACTATCCCTATCAGGCAATATATCAGGTTGCTGATCCTACGGCTTACTACCAGTTCGGCGACGAATGGATTCCCACACTCAGGCCCAATCCATACGATGAAAACCTGAAATGGGAAACCACCACTACCTATAACATCGGTCTCGATTTTGGTTTTTACAACAACAGGGTTACCGGAGCCATCGATGCCTATCTCCGTCAGACCGAGGATCTTATTGCTTTCATTCCCATCGGATCGGGAACCAACTTCTCAAACTACCTGACTACAAACGTTGGTTCACTGGAAAACCGCGGTATTGAGTTTATGATTGACGTTAAACCGGTTGTTACCAAAGACTTTACCTGGAATATCGGTTATAATGTATCGTATAACAACAATGAAATCACCAAGCTCCTGCTTACCGACGATCCTACCTATCCGGGAATCGATGTCGGAGGAATCAGCGGTGGTGTTGGTAACTACATTCAGATTCACAGTGTGGGTTATCCCGCCAACTCGTTCTTCGCATTCCAGCAGGTTTACGATGCCAACGGAATGCCCATTGAAGGACTTTACATCGACCGCTCCGGTGAGGGAGGCAATATTGCAGGTAACAACAGCAATAAATACCGCTATAAAAAACCCGCTCCCGATGTTGTAATGGGACTCAATACCAGCTTCCGATACAAAAACCTGGATCTCCTGGCTTCAGCCAGGGTTAATCTCGGAAATTACGTATACAACAACGTGGCATCCGACAGAGCTGTTTATGCCAGCCTCTATAACCAGTCGGGATTTTTCAACAACCTGCCCAAACAGGTGAATCTTACCAAATTCAGAAATCCCCAGTACTGGTCTGACTTCTACATCGAAAATGCTTCGTTCTTCCGGTTGGATAACATCAGCCTCGGTTATAACGTAAACAAACTGTTTACCGAAAAACTGGATGCCCGTTTCAGCCTGACCGTTCAGAATGCATTGGTAATTTCCAAATATAACGGACTGGATCCTGAAGTTGACGGAGGTATTGACAACAATATCTATCCCCGGGCCAGAACATTTGTTTTTGGTGTAAATGTTAACTTTTAAATGAAACGCATTATGAAAAAATATCTCAAGATAACACTGGCTGCCCTGGCTTTGGTAGTCCTTTCAACATCGTGTCTGAAAGACCTTGATGTTGAGCCCCTTGATAAGAATCAGCCAACAGCTTCCAACGTGTTCAACTCACCGGAAGCCTATGTTCAGGCGCTGGCAAAACTGTATGCATCCTATGCCGTCAGCGGACAGCAGGGTCCTGCTGGAAAGCCGGATATTTCAGGTATCGATGAAGGTTTTTCCAATTACCTCCGTCAGTACTGGAACGCACAGCAGCTTCCTACCGATGAAGCTGTAATGGCCTGGAACGATGCAACCATAAAGGATTATCACTGGATGACCTGGGCTCCGAACGATGTGTTCATTGCGGCTCTCTACTCCAGGATATTCTTTACCATTTCCATTGCAAATGAATACATCCGGAATACTGCTGATAAGCCGGAATATGCACAGTACATGGCTGAAGCCAGGTTCATCCGGGCTCATTCCTACTGGCATGCCATCGACCTCTTTGGTAATCCGACATTTGTAACCGAACTCGATAAACCGGGCGCTTTCTTTCCGAACCAGATCACAAGGGCTGAGCTTTTCGAATACATCGAATCGGAGCTTAAGGACATTGAAGACGATATGGGCAATCCGCGCTTTATGTACGGTCGTGCCGATAAGGCAGCTGCATGGATGCTTCTTGCCAAACTTTATCTGAATGCCGAAGTGTATACCGGACAGGCACATTATGGCGATGCTATCACCTACCTTGATAAGGTTATTGATGCCGGTTATTCTCTTACTCCTACCTATGCCGAAAACTTCATGGCCGATAATCACCTGAGTTCCGAAATCATCTGGTCGATTAACTTTGACGGAAGGTATACCCAGTCATACGGAGGTATGGTGTATCTGATCCATGCAGCCATTGGCGGTACTATGCCTGCTGAAGAGTTTGGCGTTGGCGGCGGCTGGGGCGGTATTCGTACCACTAAGGCATTCGTTCAGAAATTCTACCCCGATGTAGTTAGCGGACTTTATAATTCACCGCGTCCAAGGCATCTGAAAAACGATTATCCGGTTCTTTACGTTCCCGGAAATTATATGGAACCATCCTGGGATCCGGGCAACTCGGCTCAGATCGCTTCTGTGAACAGCGATGGACACTACGAAGGTTACATCTGGGTTGAATCCGGTAAGGAATTTAAATTTACCGACGGTCCTTCATGGGATGTAAACTACGGCGACGATAATTTCGACGGTACACTGGAGCCGGGCGGCGCTAACATCGTTGCATCGGAAACCGGTTACTATAAACTGAATGTGGATCTTAATTCAATGACCTATACAATGGTTAAGACTGCATGGGGTGTTATAGGAAATGCTACCGCCGGAGGTTGGGATGTGGATCAAAATATGACCTATGACCCCGTGACCGGCCTTTGGAATGCAATGCTTGACCTGACTCCCGGATTCATAAAATTCCGTGCCAACGATGGATGGGATCTCAATTACGGCGATAATGGAAACGACGGAATTCTGGAAGCTGGCGGAGCTGATATTCCCGTTCCGGAAGCCGGAACCTACTTTATCGAACTCAAGCTCGGCAAACCCGATTATAGCTATACCGTTACCAGGGCTGCCTACGACAAGCGCGCTATGTTCTGGACCGATGGCCAGAATCTTGAGATTGTAGATATCGGCCAGTTTACCGATGGGTATGCCATTACCAAGTTTAAGAATATCAACAAAGATGGGTCACCTGCCATTCATCCGCACGACGATTTTGTATGTACCGACTACCCGGTATTCCGTCTGGCTGATGCCTACCTGATGTATGCTGAAGCCGTGAAACGCGGTGGAGGCGGAAGTGAATCAAAAGCGCTCCAGCTTGTTAACCAGATCCGTACCCGTGCCTATGGCGGAGATCCGATCGGTAATATAACTGCTGGTGAGCTCACCCTCGACTTTATCCTTGATGAACGTGCACGTGAGCTCTATTGGGAAGGTCACAGAAGAACCGACCTGATTCGCTACGACCGCTTCACCACAGGTTCCTACCTGTGGCCCTGGAAAGGTAATACTCCGGAAGGTAGGGCAGTTGGAAGCCATCGCAACATCTATCCGATTCCCGCTGCAGAAATGTCGGCTAACCTGAACCTGCAACAAAATACTGGTTATTAAAAAACTAAAATATTATGATCATGAAAAAAGCATTAATTTTCATAATAGCTCTTACAGGAATACTGGCTTTCAGTTCCTGTGAGAAGTCTGGTATTGAGCCGGTTCTGGATATGGAGAATACCATCAATCCTGTGGTGAAAAGTCCGGCAACCAATACCTCCTACATCCTGCTTGAAGCACAAAAAGAAGATGTCTTTGCTGAATTCAAATGGGATCCTGCCGAATACTCAATTACAGCCGGCAGAAACTGGAATCTGCTAAATTCCGATAAACTGGGAGAGGTTAACTATACCGTTCAAATGGATACGGAATCGGATAACTTCAGCAGTCCGATCGGGCTGGCCTCAACTACCGGAACCTCCTTTTCAATCTCTGTCGGAGATATGAATGGTAAGCTTCTTGCGATGGGACTTGCTACCGACGAGCCGCATAATCTGGTTTTCAGAGTTATGGCAGAAATTGTCAATGCTACACCTTACGAAAATGCCTACTCGGAAACCATAAAGCTGACCGTTACTCCGTTTGCAGCCGAAATTGTCTATCCTCCGATTTATCTGCTCGGAGATGCCACCGCTCCGGGTTGGGACAATAACAACGCCCTGCCCATGGTTGGGTTGAGTGAAACCAGTTTCGCCATAGTTGCAACTCTTGCCGGTGAAGGCAAATACCTGAAGTTTATCAAGACTCTGGGAGCCTGGGCACCGCAGTGGGGAACCGATGGTACAGGAACTCCCGAGGCAGGTCCTCTGGTCTATCGTCCCACCGAGGATGTGCCGGATCCGGCCTCTATTCCTGCACCCGCTATTGCAGGCGACTACAGGATTACAGCCGATATTGCCAATCTGACCTATACGATAACAAAGGCTTCGGAAACCCTCTACCTGCTCGGTGACGCTACACTTGCAGGATGGGACAATGCCGGTGCTCTGCCTTTGCAGCGCGTTTCTCCGGGTCTGTTTGAAATCACCACAACCCTCAGCGGAAGCGGTGCCTTCAAGTTCATCGAAACCCTCGGACAATGGGCACCACAATACGGAACCGATGCTACCGGAACCGGTGACGGTGGTACCCTGGTTCTGCGCCCGAACGAAACCGTTCCCGATTCTCCTGCAATTCCTTCGCCTTCAGCAGGGACATATAAGATTATTGTTGACCTCGCAAAGATGAAGTACACGGTACTTCCTCAATAATCAATTTTCGACGCATTGCCAGCAGGCCGCTCTTCTGGGCGGCCTGCTGTTTTTATAGTAGTAATGCCCGACTGCATTTGCGCCATTCTTGCCGTACCTGCCTCCTTTTAATGTAATTTTGTCCAATATTTTTCTCATGGGTAAACGAAAAAAAGTCAAGTCCGAAGGGCCTTTTATTCTCGAAAATGTTGAAATCCTGGATGCCGGTTCAGAAGGGAATGCCATCGCAAAAGTTGAAGACATGGTAGTCTTTGTTCCCTTTGTGGTTCCCGGTGATGTGTGTGATATTCGGATTGTTTCGCGAAAGCGAAGATTCTACGAGGGCAGGGCAATTCGGTTTCACAAATATTCCGATCGGCGTGTAAAGCCGGTTTGCAGCCATTTCGGTATCTGCGGAGGTTGCCGCTGGCAGGCCATGCCCTACGAGGATCAGCTCAAATACAAACAAAAACAGGTGTACGATGCCTTTACCCGTATCGGACACCTCGACTTTCCCGATATTCTACCAATCCGCCATTCGGCTAACACGGAGTATTACAGAAATAAACTGGAATATACCTTTTCAACCCATCGCTGGTTAACGGATGAAGAGATGAACATTCCCCGCGACGTACGCGATATGAATGCTCTCGGATTTCATATCCCAGGGATGTTCGATCGTGTGCTCGATATCCAGCATTGTTACCTGCAGTCGGAAATTTCAAACCGCATAAGGCTGGCTGTTAAGAACTTTGCACTAGAAAATAAACTGAGCTTTTACGATATCCGTAACTTTACGGGAGATCTCCGAAATCTTATCATCCGTGATTCAAATGCCGGCGACATTATGGTAATTATGGTATTTGGAACGGATGATCCGAATAAAATTGAAACGGTAATGCAGTTTCTTGCAGGCAGCTTCCCGGAAGTTACCTCCCTGGTTTATGTGGTTAATCAAAAACACAACGACACAATCAGCGATCTTCAGCCGACATTGTATAAAGGGCAGCCGTTCATTACAGCGAAAATGGAGAATCTGAGCTTTCGCATCGGTCCGCTCTCCTTCTATCAGACCAATTCAGATCAGGCCCTGGAACTGTACCGAATTACTCGTTCACTTGCATCTCTCACCGGATCGGAGACCGTTTACGATTTATACACCGGTACGGGTACCATTGCCAATTTTGTTGCTTCCGATGCAAAGAAAGTAATTGGCATCGAATACATTGAACCCGCTGTTGCCGATGCCCGTCTGAATTCGGATCTCAATAGTATCGCCAATACGTCGTTCGTTGCAGGGGATATGGCGAAGGTGCTTACGCCTGCTTTTATTGAAGAAAACGGCAGACCGGATGTTGTCATCACCGACCCTCCCAGGGCCGGAATGCACGAAAAAGTGGTGAAAAGCTTACTGGAAGCCCTGCCGAAACGCATCGTTTACGTAAGTTGTAATCCGGCAACTCAGGCCCGCGATATAAGCCTGATGACGGATAAATACCGGATTGAAGCCGTTCAGCCGGTGGATATGTTTCCGCATACGCATCACGTGGAGAATATCTGCCTGCTTGTCAGGCATGGTGAGGAGATTATCTGAACCCTCTGATTTTTGTCGCAAGCTCCTCCAGGTTCAGATTCTCGCCCTCGACGGTGATGTGAGCCTGACTGTAGTGTTGCAGCCGCTGCTTAAGGTGAGCAGTAATGATGTCGGGGAGATCAGCCGGTGCAATGTTCCGCAACAGCGGCCTGGGCGATTTCGACTGGTTGATGCGGCGGGTAAGTGCAGAAGCATGCAACTTCAGATAAACCGTTATTCCGGCCATTCGCATAAGTTGCATATTGTTATAAAAACATGGCGTTCCTCCGCCCGTTGCTATAACGGTATTGATGCGTCGGGATAAAGTCCGTATTATAGTATGCTCCAGCAACCTGAACGCATCTTCGCCGTCTTCACGAAAAATTACTTCAACCGGTTTGCCTGTCATGGCAACGATCAGATCGTCGGTATCCGCGAAGTCGTAATGGAGTAAGCGAGCCAGTTTTCGACCTGCCGTCGACTTGCCGCTTCCCATATACCCTACCAGAAAAACCGGTTTGCCCATTCGATGTGTTGTTTAATGCAAAGGTAAGAATGATATGCAATGCACCGCCCATTAGGATAAGGTTTGGTGTCTTCGGTCATGCGGCCATTTTTTGTAACTTTATACCCGTTCATCCCTGTAAAGGGAAGGGCTGAATTTCTGCTTTATATGTCAGGACAAAGTATGCATCAGGTGTTGTTGCACTACTGGGGGTACTCGTCTTTCCGCCCGGTACAGGAGGATATTATCCGCTCAGTACTGGAAGGCAGGGATACGCTGGCTCTGCTTCCCACCGGTGGAGGGAAGTCGTTGTGTTTTCAGGTGCCTGGTCTCATGATTGATGGGGTAACCCTCGTTATCACACCGCTGATTGCATTGATGAAAGATCAGGTGGAGAACCTCCGTAAACGTAAAATTTCCGCTGAAGCCATCTACTCCGGAATGACACCGCGCGAAACGGATCTCGCAATGAACCATGTACTGCACGGTCAGATAAAATTCCTTTATATATCGCCCGAACGTTTGCTTACCAGTCGTTTTCAAACGGCTCTCGATCATATTAAGGTAGGTTTGATTGCCGTGGATGAAGCACACTGCATTTCGCAGTGGGGCTACGATTTTCGTCCTCCTTACCTGAGGATAGCCGAAATCCGCCAACGCCTTCCCGGCGTTCCTGTAATTGCCCTTACTGCAACGGCAACAAAACAGGTGGTTTCCGATATTCAGGATAAGCTCGCCTTTCAATCTTCAAATGTTTTTGAACGCAGTTTTGAGCGAAAAAATCTGGCTTATGTGGTGTTTCGTGAAGAAAACAAACTGCAACGACTTCTAAAAATCTGCAGCAACGTCCCGGGAACGGGCATCGTATATGTTCGTAACCGGAAAAAGACCAGGGAAATTGCTGAATTTCTGATACAAAACCGAATCAGGGCCGATTATTACCATGCTGGCCTTACCCCCGCCGAAAGGGAACGCAAACAGGATGCCTGGAAGAACGGAACCCTGCGTATCATGGTTTCTACCAATGCCTTCGGGATGGGTATCGATAAGCCCGATGTGCGTTTTGTGGTGCATCTCGACCTGCCCGAAAGCCCTGAAGCGTATTTTCAGGAAGCGGGCAGAGCAGGGCGGGATGAAAAGAAAGCATATGCTGTGCTGCTTTACGAAGAAGCTGATATTCTGGATGCCCGCCATAATATTGAATTGTCCTATCCTGCCGTTGAGATCATACGTAACGTTTACAGGGCACTTGGGAATTACTACAGCCTTATTCCGGGAACCGGACGCGACCTTGTAGCCGAATTTGACCTGGCCGATTTTTGCAACAACTACCATTTTAAACCTGTTGTGGTTTTTAACGCCCTGCATTTCCTTGAACGTGAAGGGTATATTGCACTTAATGCAGCTTTTGAAACTAATTCAAAGCTGTTATTTAATATTCAGAAAGATAAACTCTATCAGTTTCAGGTCGAAAATGCATTTTGGGATCCTTTGATCAAGACGGTGCTGCGTTCTTATGGAGGCGTTTTCACTGAGCCCGTTGCCATCAATGAACAGGAACTGGCTCAGCGCTTGTCTGTAAGCCGAGAGGTAGTTGTTTCATGGCTCCATCAGCTGCACAAACTGGAAGTGCTTACCTATATTCCGCAAACCGACAAGCCCCGGCTTACCTTCAGTAGTGAACTGGTAAAGGCAAGCGATCTGACCATTTCGCCTCAGATTTACGATGAGCGGCTGAAAGAAGCACTGCGCCGGCTCGAAGCCGTGATTTCTTATGCCGGAAGCTCCAGCCATTGCAGGAGCCAGCTGCTGATCAAGTATTTCGGACAAACGGATACTCGCAGGTGCGGTATATGCGATGTGTGTCTCGAACGCAACAAAGCCAATTTAAGCGAACTGGAGTTCAACAATATACTTGAGATAATTAAACCCCTGCTTCTTCGTGACACCTGTTCACTGCAGCAATTGCTGGATGCCTGCCCCAGGATCAGCGAGGATAAAGTTATCAGTGCCATTACATGGCTTACCGATAACGAGAAGGTACTTTTGGCCGGAGATGGTATCTTTAAATGGAATTCACGCGATGCACGATAAACTGCCCCTGTCTCCTGAATTTTATGCAAACTCCGATGTGGTTCTCCTTGCCCGTAAGCTGATTGGCAAGACGCTGATTGTTATGCGCGACGGTCAGAGGCGCGAAGCTGTAATTACCGAGACGGAAGCATATGCCGGTATAACCGACAGGGCTTCGCATGCCTGGGGCGGGAGGTTTACTTCCCGAACAGAGGTTATGTATCGCAGGGGCGGATTGGCTTATGTTTACCTGTGCTACGGATTACACTCCCTGTTCAATGTGGTTACCGGCCCCGAGGGTACACCACATGCAATACTCCTCAGAGGCGTTTATCCGGTTCTGAACGACGCCAAAATGAATTTTGGTAATCAGGTACCGGATGATCTCCGGAAGGCCGGCAACGGACCCGGAAAGCTTTCTCGGCTCATGGGAATCGACCGGGATATGAACGGTGCCGATCTTTGTTCCGGCAGCGATGTCTGGATTACCGGAACGGGCATCGAAATTATGGAAGATGACATCAGCGTTTCAACACGCATCGGTATCGGGTATGCCGGAAAGGATGCCGGGTTGCCATACCGCTTTTTTATCGACAGGGCGGTAGCAGAACAGGCAATAAAAAAGACCGGCTATTTCTAACCGGTCTCATATCATTGCAAAGCAGGGAGCTTACTTCACATTCTTTGACAGTTCGGCACCTGGTTTGAATTTAACCACTTTCTTAGCAGCGATCTTGATTTCTTTTCCGGTCTGGGGATTGCGTCCCTTGCGGGCAGCACGCTTTGAAACTGAGAAGGAACCAAATCCTACAAGTGCAACGCGGTCACCTTTTTTAAGGCTTTTTGAGGTGGCTGTAATGAAGGCATCGAGAGCTTTTTTGGAATCGGCTTTGGTGAGGCCTGATTCTGCTGCAATAGCAACAATTAATTCCTGTTTGTTCATTGTTTTCCTGATTTAAATGAATACTGAGTTGGATAACCTACTACAAATATAAGTTATTCATAAGCAAAATCAAGTGTTTTAGCCAAAATCATGTTAAAAAGTTAATAAAACCGGACGTTTGTTAATAACTTGGCTCCGAAAGCGTTGGTATGAAAGGGAAAATCGTATTATACTCCGGCATTTTCAGCCTTTAAAACGGATCAGTGGTTCGCGCATGCCTCTGAGAAACTCTGCAGCCGTCATTGTTTTTTTTCCTGCAGGCTGAAGATCCAGAATTTCCAGCATTTCATCCCCGCATTCTGCAAACAACTGCTTGTTTTCTGTATGAATTTTCCCGGGGTCTGAAGATGCTCTTTTACCGATTCGTTTGGTGCGGAGGATTTTAACGTCGCGCTCGCCGCCTCCGGTGATCAGGGTACTGCCTGCACCGGGGTAAGGACTGAGGCCCCTGACGAAATTATGCACTTCCTGTGCGGTTTTATTCCACTGAATTATACAGTCTTCCCTGAAAATTCTGGGTGCGGTTCTTAGCAATTGTTCGCTTGCAGGCTGCCGGGCTGTTTGCAGGGTACCCGAAGCGATGGCAGCAATGGTTTCAGCCACCAGTTCTGCTCCGGTCGTCATCAGCCTGTCGTGGAGTTCCCCCGCGGTTTCATCAGGCCCTATACTTACTTCCCGTCTCAGAATCATACTTCCGGTGTCAATGCCTTCATCTATAAAAAATGTGGTTACGCCGCTCATATTTTCGCCGTTTATGATGGCATGATTAATCGGTGCCGCCCCCCTGTAATGAGGCAGCAATGAGGCATGAAGGTTGAATGTTCCGAGTTCAGGCACCGACCAAACCTCGGCAGGAAGCTTTCGGAAGGCAACTACTACATACAGATTTGCGCCGAAGGCATTCAATGTATCCAGAAAGTCCTGATCCCGGAGCTTTTCGGGCTGCAACACAGGCAAGCCAAGCGCAAGGGCGTATTCCTTAACGGGAGACATCCTCGGTTTCAGTCCGCGTCCTGCCGGTTTGTCGGGAACCGTAACAACCGCTGAAACCCCGAAGCCGGATTCCACGATCTTACTGAGCGATGCGACTGCAAATTCAGGCGTACCCATAAATACGATGCTGATATCTTTTCTTTCCATTTTAATAATTTTTTTCGCCTGGCCGGAGAATGTAAAGTTAATTCTTCCTTCCGGTTTTTGTTGTCGCGGATGAAATTCATCCGAAAGCCCCCTGCCGTAAACAAAAACACCCGGCATAGAACCGGGTGTCGTGTGCTTTAATTCAAGCTTTAATTCTGTCCTTTGAGACGGGTAATGTATTTTTCAACGTCGCGTGCTTCGGCACTGCGGGGATACTCAACACGTATGCGGTCAAATGCTTTAATGGCCTTATCGGTTTTTCCGGCATCTTCATATGCCCAGGCTGCTTTTTGGAGGAAGAGAGGAGTGGTAAATTCGTTTTTAACAACATCTGCAGCCTTGATATACTGATCCGCAGCTTCAGAAGGCTTGCCGAGTTCCATGAAAGCATCACCAATGGCACCTTTGGCCATGGGCTCAACCATGGTGCCCTTGCCTTTAAACTTCTTTAGATTTGAAATGGCTTCTTCATACTTACCCTGATTGAGCATAATGATGCCGGTGTAATAACGGGCCAGACGACCGGATTTGGTCATGCTGTAGTCGTCCATAATTTCGAGAAAACCGGGGTACATACCGTCGCCGTTGAGTGCAAGGTTGAGTGAATCCATTTCGAAATACCTTTCTGCCATAAACATCTGCTCCTGAGCCTGCTTTTCGCGGGGCATAAGATAAAAACGCTGAAACCCGAAGTAAGCCAATACCAGAAGGGCAATACCTCCTATGATTATACTCAGAAGTTTTTGGTTCTTTTCAATAAAAACCTCTGTTTTGCTGAGGGCTTCTTCTACTGCTATTATTCTTTCTTCGGTGTTGTCGGTCTTTTTTGCCATTGCTTTAAAAAATTAGTCGCGCAAAAGTAAGGCTTTTTTTTTATATCACAAAAGCAGATTATATCGACACTTTCTTTCAGTGCCGGAATACTTTATTCGGGCTAAAAGATTGATTGTACCGGAGATTTTTCCTATTTTTACCTCTTGAACTTCATTCACCTCTTTAATTTATACGATTATGGGAAAAGGAGACAAAAAGTCCAGGCGTGGAAAAATCATCATGGGATCTTACGGTGTAAGGCGCCCGAGAAAAACGCAGACCAACGTTCAATCACCGGTTCCTTCAGCAATCAAGGCCGAAGAACCCGTTGTAAAACCTAAGACGAAGGCAGCACCCGCCGCAAAAAGTTCTGAACCCAAGCCTAAAGCTGTACGTAAGCCCAAAGCCGCCAAAACCGAAGAAAAAACGGAAAGCGAAAGCTAATCGGTTACTGATAACTAATGCCGGAAAGCTGTCTCAACATATCGAATTTACAGGCCAAAAGTAGAAACCAGAGCGAAACCGAACGATTCCTTTGGAATTGCAGCAGATTCTGATTTTGTGATTCAGCTCGTTCACCAATACTAAGTGATGGGGTCTGGTGACTGCATAAACGTCGCCGGACCCATTCTTTAGGAAGTCAGAGGTGCGAAAGTCGATTGTACCGAAAGCATGCAACTGCAGAATAGCGAAGGATTAGAGGGGGAATTGAGTTATTTACAGGGGCCGTGTTTTAAAAACTGCCAGTGCTGAGATTCAGAATGAGCTATGATTTTATTTCTACACTTAGAGATACCAGCGTACGGAACCGGTGGCCCCGTTCTTCAAAATTTCTGAAACTGTCGTAGCTGGATGCAGCCGGCGATAACAGACAGGTTCCTCCTTCCGGGGTGAGTTCCATTGCACGCCCAACTGCCCGGTCGAAACCGGACTGGTATTCAACTGCGGGCCAGAAGGGTTTTACGGATTTCATAAGACTTTGCATTCTTTCACCTGCCGGGCCGGTCAGCACCAGTTGTTTTACCGGCGAACTGCCCAGGTATTCAACGAGTCCCCGGTAGTCAATGCCCCTGTCGAAGCCGCCCAGGATAAGCGTATTGACATTTTTCAACGTTCGCACGGCTGCCATTGCGGCCTCCGGTATAGTGGAGATGCTGTCGTTGTAATACAATTTTCCGTTGAATGTACCAACGAATTCCAAACGGTGCTCAAGCGGCTGAAAACCGGCAACTCCTGTTTCAATGGCTTCAGCCGGAATTCCCGACAGGCTTGCAGCGGCTGCCGCCGCCATTATGTTGCGCAGGTTATGCTCTCCCCTCAGATTTGTTTTAAAACCGGCCGGAAGCAGCAAACGCTCCCTGCCGTGATGCCGGATTACTATTCCTGCCCCCGAAACGCCTATGCCATCGCCCTCAAAAGGGCGGGCATAAACCGGAAAGACCTTCCCGGGTACGGGGAATTCGCGCAGTAACGCATGAATGTTGATATCCGAATGGTCGTAAATGAAAACATCCTCACCCGTCTGCCTGAGCGCCATTCCGAATTTCGACAACTGATAATGTTTGAATGAACGGTAATGATCCAGGTGTTCCTGATAAAGGTTGAGCAAAATTCCGGTTGCAGGCCCTCTGGTAATATACTCCAACTGGTGCGACGAGAGTTCGCAAACAATCCGTGTCTGCGGATCAATCTTCCTGGCAAGATCAAACAGAGGAATTCCCATATTCCCGGCTATTAAAGCATTGGGGGTATGGGCGGATAAGATGCGGTAAAGCAGGCCTGTAGTTGTGCTTTTGCCTTTAGTGCCCGTAACGGCAATGGTTTGAGCGGCATAGGCACGCAAAAAGATATCGGTCTGGGAACTGATATTTTCCGGAATAAATTCGATGCCATCGCGGTTGAGCGAAATGCCGGGCGATTTAATTACCAGTTCAAACTGCCGCAGGTCGGCAGGGCAGGGAGCTCCAAGCATCAGGCGGATGCCCGGTTCCCTTAGTTCGGGGTGCCTTTCGGGAAGGCTGCTGTCGGCATCGGCTACCGTAAGCGAGATACCGGGGCAGGCTTCTTTTAATGATCTCAGGGTGGAAATGCCTTCACGTCCGTATCCGAGAATCAGTACCTCGCGATTGCAGGTTAGTTTCTGCAGCAAATCCCTCATAGCAAAGATTTTGTTAGGATGGCAAGGAACTCTTCCGGCAGATGATGGGCAGATGAGTATGGTTTGCCGGTAATTTCAGTCTTTGCAACGTCGTTCTTTTCTGCATAGTAGCAGAAGAGAGCCGGGGCCTTTTCTTTTCCTGTTTGTTTCAGTGACATTTTGACGGCTTCATTGACCTCGTCGATGGTTCCAACGCATTCAAACGGTTTATTGGCGGAAAATCCGCATAATTCGTCAAATACGGGTATGAGGGTGCTGTCGTTGAGGATGCTGCTCCCTATAATTTCCTCAACCCTTTCTATCCCTGTGAAAGGGGCAAGGATTACGGCCGTGAACAGGCATTTTGGACACTTTCCGCACCACGAATCGGTTTTGCTGCCTGCATTACAACTCCTGAACACAGTATGATACGCCGGCATTCCGGCAAAAAGCGAGGCGATACGGAGTTCACTCAGCGGACGCAAAAAGCTGAAGTAACAGAATTCCGGTGAAATATATATGCTGCAGTAGCTTCTGAAATCCGTTTCAAACTCTAAGGTTTTAGAGTATTGATGGTTGATTCCCGTGCCCGGGATGGTGGATTCGTTGGCACTCGATTCGTTAGAAAGAGCAATGTATCGGTTCCCCGACAAGAACGAGGCCAGAATGGTGTGAAATGCCAGCATGGCTGAGAAGGGTGTATGCCCGTTAAGAAATCCTTTCTCATTGAGTCTCAGTAATACGGGGTCTATCGTACGCCGGATTTCAAGAATTTCCTCTGGCGGAATACCTGAAGCTTCCACTGTTTTCAGACTTGCACCCCTTGGATTCATAATAAGGGGACGGACATTAAAACCTGATCTCAGCAGGAGCTCAAGCGTTACCGCGGAATCTTTGCCTCCTCCTATGGGAACCAGAACACCCGGACCGGGATTAAATAACTCCGGCGAATGTTCCGTTTCACTTTCCGAAACAATTTCCATAAAGTTATCCGGAGACGCGGTAATCCCATTTACGTAAAAAAACTCTCCCAATCCGTTGAAATATAATTTCTTCCACCATTCAGTCTGAGTTTCTGAAAGTTTACCTGCCCGAATTCTGAGCTGGGGAGAGCAGGTGGCCTTCCAGTAGCTTATCAATTCGATCATTCCGATACTGAAAGCCAGGTTATGAAGTAGGGCAGGGCGGTTATTAACGGCATTCCGGTATGCTGGTTCCAGACTTCCGTAAGGATAAAAAATGGACGGTGCGAATCGGATGGTTTTTCCTGCATTGAAATCAAAGCTCAGGCGTATTCCGCTCTGCTGAATGTCAATGCGGTATGCTGAGAATTCAAAAACCGGATAATCTTTCCTGAGAGACTGGAAAAGGTCCGCATTTGCACTGGGTTGCATCTGGTATGTGGTATGGAATTTGTTAAGATTTGGAGTTGTCAGTATGCAAAATTAAGCAATCGGCCGTATCATTCTCCGAAAACTGCATTTTGCAGGATATTTGCCCGTAAAGCTTTGGAAATTTATTAACTTTCCAAAAACAGATTCCGGCGGTTGTATCGGATAGGAGGTGTGGAAATTCAGAACGATACTTTATAAAAGGGCTGGGAATGATAAGGAAAGTTTCTGCATACTTATCAAAGGTTGGGAGGATGCGTTATGAGTAAATCGAAAATCAAACCACTGGCAGGCAGGATACTTATATCGGTGCCATCGTTGCAGGATTTCTATTTCAGGAAATCGGTCGTGCTTCTGGCTGATCACGGCGAGGAGGGTTCGTTCGGCATTATCATCAACAAACCGGTTGATGTGAGGCTTAGCGATATCGCCAATGATTTCGCCGGTTTTGACGCACCTGTTTACCTGGGTGGTCCGGTAAGTACCGACAGTCTTTTTTTTATACATACCCGACCCGATCTGATTGAAGGCGGAAATAAAATTATGGAAGGTCTTTACTGGGGAGGCGATATCGAGATTGTCAAGCGTCTTATAATTAAGGGATTGCTGAGGAAGGAGGAGATACGTTTTTTTGTTGGTTATGCCGGATGGATGGCACAGCAACTCGACAAGGAGCTCGAGGAAAACTCCTGGGTTGTTTCACTCACCGATACAACTCAGGTTATTCATACCAATCCCACCGATATGTGGAATCAGATGCTCCGCAAATTGGGAAAGGAGTATAAGTTGTGGGTTCATTATCCGCCAGATCCAATTCTGAACTAAAAGGAAAGGAAGCCTGCGATGTTGTGGAAAAACGACAGCATAAGCGAGGGTTTTAACAGCAGTGTAAAGACAAAACCCGATACGGCGCCCCAGAAGTGGGCGTCGTGTCCTATATTGTCGTTGCCTTTCTTCGACATCCAGGCCGAATAAACCAGGTAGAGGATACCGAAAATAAAAGCAGGAATATCGACAGGAATAAAAACAAAGCGTATGGCCGCCAATGGCTGAATCAGTATGCTCGCAAAAAGAACGCCCGCAATGGCTCCTGAAGCCCCGACCGACTGATAATAGACATTATCCTTATGCCGTATAAAAGAGGGCAGCGCTCCGAAAAGCAGGCCTGTGATATAGAGCAGCAGGAAATAATACAATCCTCTGATTCCGAAAAGCATGGAGAAATACTGCTCAACGGCTCTTCCGAACGATAGCAGAACGAACATATTTACCAATAGATGCATCCAGTCGGCATGCACCAGGCCGTGACTCAGCAGGCGGTATGCCTGGCGTCGGTGGGCGACCATATACGGACTCATCAGCAATTTTCCGAAAAGGGTGGCATTGCTGAACGCAAGCACCGAAATCAGCGAAGTAAGGACAATAATTCCAATGGTTATCATTGCGGTTGCTCAATCACCTGCGGGTGAGCGGTATGATCGATTTCGGATCCACGCATGCTGTGCGGAATAAGGTAGATCATCAGCAAAACTATAGCAGCAATGATTGGCCAGATGCGGTTGGCCCGGTTTTTCCACAAGGCATAAATAGCAATCAGCCAGAATATTACTGAAACGGCTGTTTTGTTATCGGTAAGATCCGTCCCAAGAGGCCAGCCGGTCCAGTAGGCGCCGAATGCATATTTCTGCACGACGGGGCCCAGAATCAAACCGCCGACAATGAGAAATACGGTTGTGTAAAGGGCGTATTTGAATGTGCGGCTGCCTTTAACAATAGCTTCGATGCCTGTCCGGGCCGAAAACATCATTGCCAGAAACATCAGTATGATGTGAGGGATAAGCACGAATGCGGGAACGTCACCCTTAAACCGAATAATCACCGGTTCATCCGTAAGTTTAACCGTTTTATCTCCATCCGTAAGGGTAACGTAATATTCAACCTTGCCGGCAGGAGGCTGATGCGGTACATAAGCGATTAGTTTGCCATCCGATGAGATCATTTCCGCTTCTGTCCATTCGTCGAAACTCTTGAATCTCTTGTAGGTAAATACGCCCGAAAGTTTTCCTCCGGGATTGCTGATGCTGATTTCGGCATCGCCCTCTCCACCATAAGTACGGATAAGTTTATAGCGGATACTCTCTCCGCCAAACTCTGTTTCACCGGTAATCGGGTACGTTGGCCCGGTGGTTCGCTGATAATATGCGGAGCCGACAGTAAAAAGAAACGCTGCCAGCCAAAGGATAAAGTTATTTTTCATGTTCAGAATATATCTTATGCCTTTCAGGCGATTTTTCAGGATGCAATGATACGAAAAAAATACTTATTCAGTTCCCAAAGCGGCAGCCGCTGCCGAAGGCGATGGCAAGGAGCCGTTCTGGAGGCAATACAAATCAGAACCGTTAAAATGTGGATTACCTGAAAAAAAATAATTCTGAAATACATTCGGTTTTAATTTTAGTAACTTTGGCTGTTCAACGAATATGTGAACCGCGCTTTCAGGGATTGATGTGCAACGATAAATTCTGCCCGTGCTCAGGAAAAGACTTAATCAAATAATTGCAATTATTTTCATCGCGATTTCTGGCGTATCGGTTGCTCAGGAGATGAATGGCTTCATTCCGGGCAATTATTCCGGCATAACGGGCAGTCTGATCAATCCCTCTTCCATTCTGAATTCAAAACTTTATCTGGACATCAATCTTGCCGGTCTTCATGTAAATGCCGACAACAACTACATTTACCTTGCTGCCGATGAGTATAAGTTCATGCGGTTTTTCGACTTCGATGCCGATTATCCCGAACACATCGATGAGGTTTCGGGCGATACCAGGAATTTCTACGACTGGTACAATACCGATATGAAGAATGTCTTTTCTCAGGTCAGGGTTATGGGACCGTCGGTTATGTTCGCACTCGGGCATCACGCATTTGGACTTTCCACTGCCTACAGGGTAATGGCTTCGGGTTCAAATGTTCCGTACGATATTGCAAAATTTGCCGTTGAAGGACTCGACTACCGCCCTCAGCAGCGTATTAACTTCATCAACAACAACGATTTCGGGGTCGGTGCTCTTGCTTTGGCAGAAGTTGCCGCCACCTATTCCCACATCTTATATCGCCGCAACCAGGAGCATTGGAGCGGCGGTATTACCGTAAAGGGACTCTTTGGAACCGGCGGGGGATTTCTGTACTCGAACAATGTGGATTACCTGGTTCCCAACAACGATACCTTAATAGTATACAATGCCAATGCATCCATGGGAATTTCCGCACCTCTTGATTTCTCCGATAACGATGTTTTGTTGCCCGGGAATATGTTTCAGGGAAGCGGTCTGGGTTTTGACATTGGTATCACCTATCAGAAAAAGATGCGCGGTCATTCCCCGAAAGTATATTCTGCTCCATGTGAAATTCCTTATCAACCCTATTACTTCAGGATTGGAGCTTCTCTGATCGATCTGGGGAAGGTAAATTTTAAACGTAACCTTCGTACTATGCGGCTCGAAGATGCCTCTGCACGCTGGTACGATATAGGTGGAAGTGATTACGCTACAGCCGATGAGCTGTTTCGTACAATAAGCTTTGAATTTTCGGGCGATTCCTCGCAACTGCTTGAGCAGGATGCATTTTCTGTTGGCTTGCCGGCAGCCATTAGTCTGCAGGGAGATATACATCTAAGAAATGAGTTTTACGTGAATGCAACATGGGTACACCCTGTCCGGCTTTACGAAGCCCAGGTGATGCGACCCGCTCAGCTGGCCCTCACACCACGCTTTGAAAGCCATTATTTTGAAGTGTCCCTTCCTTTAACGCTTTACAATTACTCTCATCCCCGTGTCGGTCTGGCCGCCCGCTTCCACAATATAATAGTTGGAACCGATAAGCTGGGTGGATTTTTTGGTCTCAGCGATTTTGAAGGTCTCGACCTCTACATTATGGTGAAACTGCAGTTCGAGCGCGGAAATTGCCTCAGGTTTAAGAAGAAATTTGGCTGCGGAAACCTCGAATATCTACAGAAGTATTAAAATTCCTAAGAATCATGCTCCCGAACCGGGAAATCTATGCACAGGCAATAGGTGAAATGCCCGTTACCGGGAAGTTGAGCGCACGTCGAGGGCGTCGCGCAGTCCGTTTCCGATTAGCATAAATGAAAGTACCAGTAACAGTATGCACGTTCCGGGCAGTATGGCCAGCCAGGGGTTGTCGAGGATAATGTACGGGTAGTTTTCTTTGATAAGTGTGCCCCAGGAAGGCATGGGTGGCTGAACTCCAATTCCCAGGAAACTTAACCCGGCCTCAGTAAGGATCGCCGATGCGAAATTTGCTGCCGATATTACGATTACCGGACCCATGGTATTGGGAAGGATATGGTTCAGGATTATCCGGCTGTTGCGAAATCCAAGCGCGCGGGCAGCTTCAGCAAACTCCTTCTCACGCAGACTCAGAATTTGTCCGCGTACCACGCGTGCCACTTCAACCCACATAGTTAATCCAACCGCTATAAAAACCTGCCAGAATCCCTTCCCAAGGGCAAAGGTGATTGCTATAACAAGTAGAAGCGTTGGAATTGACCAGATTACATTAATGAGCCAAACGATAAAATCATCCGTACGTCCGCCAAAAAATCCTGCCAGTGCCCCAAGGAATATGCCCAAAAATAGGGAGATCATTACAGAGATAAAGCCTACCGACAAGCTGACCCGTGCACCTATCATAAGCTGACTAAGCATGTCGCGGCCAAAGCGGTCGGTACCAAGCAGATATCTTTTTTTTATCAGATGCTTGCGGATAAATTCGTTGTGAATGCCTGAAATGTCTGTTTCGGCTCTGGCTTCATTTTCCGGAATTTTCAAAATTTCACGGATGTTATGTCTGTAGGTTAGTACTTCACTGTCTGACGCCCTTTCGTAAACGGTAACGGTAATGGAGTCACCCGCAAGAATGTAGCTGCCAACCGGCAGGTTAATGTCAGAGGAGGGGCATCCGTAAAGCCATCGCCTGATAATGGAACAGAATCCGGGATCGCTTTCTTTTGGCAATCGAAGCATGGTTACGCTGAAGCCGGGTTTCTGACCCGCTATCTCCAGATGCTGTTCATTGGCAAACGGGGTGCTGTCGGGCGTAATTAAGTAGCCAAGGATGGCCGTGAGCAAGGTTATTCCTGTAACGGTAAGAGAGAAAAGGACGGTTCCTGAAGAAAACAGACGCCGCATCGCTTTGGCGGGAGGCGAATCGCTTTTGCCCTTGCCTGTGCGGAATATCCTTTTCATCGACAAAAGAGGTTAAGAGTATACTCACATAGCCGGAATGCCCCGGATTCCGGAGGTGCTTGTTTATGCTGGTATGGACACGGCATGATTTAAAGATTCAGCGGGTTGTGGATAAGATTAGAAATTGCGGTCACCGCTAAGAATGTTTCCAATGATGGAACCTCCGAATCCGGCTGCTCCCTTCGATTCTTCCCGGCCAGAGCGGCTTGCTGCGATGATTCGGTCGGACAGGCGACTGAAAGGCAGGCTTTGCAGATAAACCTGACCCGGACCGGTAAGTTTTACCAGAAACATGCCTTCGCCTCCGAAAAGTGCATTTTTAAAGCCTCCAATAAATCGGATATCGTAATCGACCGATGGCATAAATCCAACCAGGCATCCTGTGTCGGTATGTAAAGTTTCTCCGGCTTTCAGCTGCCGGCTGATGATGGCACCACCTGCCTGAACAAATGCCATTCCCTCTCCACGGATGCGCTGAAGGATAAAACCCTCGCCTCCAAAAAGCCCGGCTCCGATTTTTTTGGTAAATGCAATGTCGATGTCAACACCTCTGGCAGCACAGAGAAAGGAGTCCTTCTGACACAGAAATTCTCCTCCGGCTTTTCCGAGATCGATTGGGATGATTTTGCCCGGATAAGGAGCGCTAAATCCAATTTTACGTTTCACATGACTGGTGTTCAGGAAGGTTGTAATGAAGAATCCGTCGCCTGTCAGCATCCGCTTAAAGCCTTTGAATAGTCCGCCTCCGGTGCCGGTTTGCATGTCGATGCCGTCTTCCATGAACATAAGTGTGCCGGCTTCGGCTCTTACCCCTTCCATGGGGTCGAGTTCAACTTCGACCACCTGCATGTCGTCTCCCAGTATGGAATAATCGATTATATCAGCCATTATTTCGATTTTTTGTGCTCATTAATGCAAAAATACCAAGAAAAGCGAGCACCCGGAGTCAAAAAAATCTTTTCAAGATGATGCAGGATATGGAAAAAGTATTATTTTTGCACCACTTTTAAAGACGGTGAGTGTAGCTCAGTCGGTTAGAGCATCAGATTGTGGTTCTGAGGGTCGTGGGTTCGAATCCCATCATTCACCCGGAAGTAAATACGGCGAAAAGGCCGGTAAATAAGGAAAAGAGGAGTTCAAAATATTGAATTCCTCTTTTTTCGTATTCGCAAATGCAGCAAAAAAAGTGTATATTTGCTGTAAGTTTATCCCCACAGTTTCCCCACCAAAGATTAAACTGATGGCAAACCTTACACCTTTTATACACCACTTCCAGAAAAACGGAACCGCCAGGGTGATCCTGCTGCTTACCCACAAAAGCCAGCGCAAAAAGATCAGCACTGAGGTATTTGTTACCCGTGCCGATGTAACCAAAGGCGGCAAAATTAAAAGCGAAGGGATCCGCAACGAAATTGACAAAATTATTTCCGGGTACCGGAACACAATCATCAAATTAGGGTTCGCTATCCATGGCATGTCCATTGACGAATTAAAGTATGCGATTACAAATTTAAGCGGTCAAAACATAGATTTCTATGAATTTGCGCAGGAAATTGCAGATAAGATGCAGGCCGATGGCCGGTCCAGCCACAAAAACATCACGGCAACGGTTAACAGCCTTAAACGCTTTACCGGTAGCAACAGTTTGCCGGTAAATCAAATTACTTTGGACTTTATCCGTAAGTATGAGGCATGGCTGAAGACTACACCGGCATTTGGCCGGGCAAAGAAAAACAAGAAGAGCGGGAAACCAGATATTGCAAAGCCGATTGGTACAAGGGGCATTACCTTATATATGGGTGCCATCCGGCACTTGTTAAACCAGGCCCGGTTGAAATACAACGATGAAGAAAACGAAATAATTAACATAAAAGTTAACCCATTTCTACGTTATAAGATGCCGTTGGAGCAGCCAGCCGAAAAGCCGGTACTGTCAGTTGAGCAGATGCGTGCTATCATCAATGTGGATATACAACCCTCGCAAAAACGAATGAAACTGGCAAGGGATATATTCTTGCTCAGCTTTTACCTTATCGGGATGAACGCGGAGGATCTGTTTGCCTGCAACGCGGCAGTCAAAAACGGCACAATAACCTACTACCGGTCGAAAACCACCGGCAGGCGAAAAGACCGCGCAAAGATTATTGTCAGGGTAGAGAATGAAGCAAACGAGTTGGTAAGTGCCTATGCTGATAAGGAAGGGGAGAGGCTATTTGAGTTTTACAAACGCTATGCGACAACCAGCAATTTTACCAGGGCGCTGAACAAGGGCCTCGATCAGTTGGCCGAATACCTGATGCTGCCAAAAATTACATTTTATTCTGCCCGGCATACCTGGGCTACACTGGCCGCAAACGAATGCCGGATTAACATTTACACCATCCACAAAGCGCTTAACCATGTTGATACAAAGATGCAGGTAACCAAAACATATATCCGTGAGGATTTCAGAGATATATGGGATGCAAACCGACAGGTTCTTGACTTGCTGAAGTAATATCCTTTGTTTAAGACAAACTTTTCTTCATTGAGTTACCATCAGTCAACAGCGAGCGCTTAATCAGTCAGCATCCGGGTTCCACCGCTGAAAACACGGCAAAATGCTGAAGCCATTAGTTAAATGCAATGCTACCTTCAACCTTTTGAATTTAATTCAATACTACGGCTACATATGAAGCACCATGCCGCTACCTGATATAACGCGAATTAGACGTCAGGTTTGGGGGCTGTATGTTGGTGAAGTCAATAGTTGTAATTACAAATCTTGTTGCGTAATTATGAGATAATAAGGGATAAAAAGGGATCGTCAGCGATTTTCAGCGATTTCCAGCTTTTCTTTTCTTAATGTCTTGTTTATCTGATATTTAGCAATTTTCGTAGGTTTTGTACAAACTTAATTTTGATATAACAAATTATTGCCGCTGATTATCAGATTGTTAGCAGATTAATCAATGAAATTAAAGAAAAAAAACGTATTAAACAGGCCTTAAAGAGGCTGTTTTTAGTGTCAATTTCCGGAAATCACCAATAAAAATTGAATATTTTGCAATAATTTTCACTAAAATTAGTCTGTTATCATGCAATTTTATAAGCTGCACCGGATTTCTATGGGGAAATGCACACAGTTGAACGGCTAAACGTCAACTAATACAAACAAAAAAGGTGATATTTGGGGCTAAGAGGTATACGCTGATATGCAGTGGAGCTTGCCATGCAGGAAAAAGACTGGCTGTAATGTTATGGAGTGCATTTTTTCAGGCTTAAAGGCTTGCCGTTTGGTGAAGGGTGCCCCATTTTCGTCCAGGGAGCAAACACCAAATAAGAATAATTAAGCGAATGCTTACTTATTTTACGGAATAAGCAACAATTTACGATTTCAGCCATTCCGTTTTTTACATTTACAGCACAAGGTTTGGTATATCCGAGAGTTTTTGGAATTATTTCAATACCATCAATAACGTCGTATTGAGATTGTCTAATCCTTTTCGACAATATTTTAAACAAAAATAATTGTTATTGTGGACACGAGGGGGGTGATTCATACCTTCTCTGATTTGTTGACAACTCATGCAACCCTACTGCAAGCCTTTAATGGCGGCACGTTCCCTATGGATGAATGATCCCGTCTTTCGTAGTAGTAGTCAATAAAATATTTGCAAACCGGGTACAATTCGCTTGGGTTGTCCGGTCGCTTCAGGTAAATCTTATCCTGTTTTAGGGTACGGAAGAATCGTTCAAAATAAGCGTTGTCTGTTACTCCTCCATTTCTATTGATTGATATTTTTACCGTTTCAAGATCCTTAACAAAATCACGTACTCGTCTGAAGTAAACAGGCTTTCCTGATCGGAGCTGTCGGGCTCTGGCTTGCCATACTCTGCTGCGGATGATTTCAACGTATTCACGACTCATTATAAAGGAGATACGGGTATTTGCACTCAGCCGGATCTGAGATTGCTGTTCGCGCGTTTTCAATCGCAGGATGTACTAAACTCCGGATACGACACGGGCCTGTTATGCACCCCGGCCTCCTGAAGCCAGGGCATAAGGAGCAGGGGAAGCATCCGGCATCCCACCGGCAATACTGGGGTAATAATTATGAAAGTCCGGAATTCCCTTCAGAATTTTTCTATATCCTCTATCCCTCTTGTTACCGCAGTGTACTGCCATTTAAGGGAAGGAATTCCAAGGGTGTTGATGAATACTTTTTTCCACTCACCGCCCTGGGCCTTATTGCAGGTGATGGCATGCCCGTACATCAGCCGCAGCGCGCCCACATAGCGGTCATCCCCGGGCATCTGTGAGATTCTGAAGATCTTGTTTTTGATGTAGCGTTCGTTGCGTAATTCGTTTTCCTTTTGAGAATCAATGCGTCCGCCTGGAGTCACCAGACATTCCAGTACAGCATAATCATCGATTTCAGTTTCCGTTTCCGAGAAGAGTAATTTTATCCTGACAGCAACAAAATGCAAGCCGGCTACCTGTTCATTCAGGCTCCAGTCAACGGCCTGAAGCATAACATGATCGCCGTTGTACAATTCAATTCCGTTACGCATATAATTCTGGGTTACCATCAGCAGATCGCCGGGCTCCAATGTTTTTTTCGCCTGCCCGAAGATGCGCTGCCTTACCAGATCGTTGAAAAATTTATTGGCCTTATGCGAAACGCCGATCGTTACAGCCGATTCGGGACCCTTCTCTTCAAAATTCTCAACATATTCATCTGCAGCCCGGTAGATGGAGCCGTGATCCTTTCCCGCAATGGGCCACCGCTCAAGACCCTTGTCCATCGCTTCACGGATCTCCGTGGCATTCGTCAGTATGTAACTGCCGTCCTCCTGACGCTTAATTTCCGTCAGCGTATATTCAGATCCCCGCAGATTGAACGTTTCTTCCAGAAAATTAAGGTTTAAAGCCCACGATTGTTCCTCACCAACAGGGGGTAACTGATAACGGTCGCCCAGAAAAATTATCTTGTTTCTGACATTGGCACCCTTAACGTATGCAATCAGGTCGTAAATAAGGCCCCGCTCCGCTTCAAACAGCGATTGATCTCCGGATACATTCCGGGGAATCATCGATGCTTCATCAATGATATATACCGCGGGGGATGAATTGTGCCCGGATTTCAGCCTGAAAACAACCCGCCCGGTTTTTTCGTCCGTTTTCGCGTTGTAAATCATCGAATGTATGGTGGAGCTCAGCGTCCGCGCCTTACGGCCAAGAATACGTGCTGCCCTTCCCGTGGGGGCGGCAATTTTGTATGAACGGCGGTAATTATTCAAATAACCGATTACCGCCGACATAATGCTGGTCTTTCCGGTTCCGGCAGCACCGGTAAGAATGAAAAAGTCGTAAGGATTATCCACCTCAAGAAACTTCTCCAGGCGCATCAGAACTTTTAACTGCTCTATGGTAGGGTTACTGAAATGGAGAAAGTCTTTCAGCGGGATATTCTGATTTGTTACCAGCATAGCATCGGGGATTAGTCTTATGATTTTTTTTCAATCAGGCTGCCGCAAACCAGAATAAGTTCCAGCAGCCCGTTAAGGTTGCGCCTGAAAACATAGGAATTAAGTTGGTATTCCGGAGGCTTGTTCCGGTAAATGTGTGTACCGTACTCGCTGCAGTAGCTGTAAAGGTAGTGTGCCAGTTTGTTGACGGGTTTGGGAACAATCTTCTTTGTAAACATGGCATCGAAAATCGGCTTGACCGACACACCCCTGAATGCTTCGAAAGACTCGGGTGAACGTTTCAGCAATTCAACGGCGCTGACATCCGAAAGCTTCTCCAGCAGACGGCGGATGACGGAGAGCTTTGCAGGAATATCGGAGATATCGGGATGCTCCTCAAAAAGCAGCAGATCCGTCAGCTCATCCTCTTCCAGGTCGTTATATATTAACGGGATAAGTTCAAATAGCCTGACATGGGCCGAACGCACCCTGTTTTCGGGCAGCGCATCCGTAGATTGCTTGATCCAGTGAAAAAGGTAGCCCGCATCCTGCCCTTTGTCGAAAACCGGCACCAGCCCGGCCAGTTCACGTTCAAATTCGCCGGGAAGTTCGGTATTCACGCAGCGCGGAATCAGCCGGTTCTGTGCCCGTTCGAGGTCGTCGAGCGCATGCAGGGCGTGGTAAACGAAGTTCACCCCCGGTTGCCCCTTCTGTTCCGGCTCAATAAAACAATGGCCATCCAGCACAACGGTTTTAATGCGGCGGTTTGCCTCCAGGACTTCCAGCAGAATGGAATTGCAATAATCTGCATCGTCGTCAATCAGCAGAAACGGGTATTTCATCGGCATGCGTTGCGTTAGGCTGTTTAAAGCGTTTCAGCAAAGGTAGCATTATTCAGTGGTGGCATCAGTCCTCAAGCACATTTTGAATAATGCCAAGCAACAATCTTTCCTGCCGGTGCATTTTCCTGTCACAATGCATCATGCGGACGATTTCATTGTATACCAGTTTTCTTTTTTGCGGGATGTCGAGGTAGATGCCCTTATAATGTCGGATTACCTCAAGCCGTTCAACCATGTTCAACCCGGCAAAATACGGCCTGATCTCCACAATGCTTTCCTTTTCAACTGTTTCCAGCATCCGGAGAATCTCTTCCCTGCACAACTCATCGTCGGCATAGGCCGCAAAGAGAAGGAGGAAGGTGATGTATTGTTCGAAAGACAGCTGCTTCATGTGACAGGGTTTGATGTTGATTCTTATGGTGTGAAGGTTGTTAACAGATTATATATATTTAATTACCTGATCATTAAATCAATAAATCAATGACAATTCCTGCGATGTCAAGCTCTTTTTCTTATACTTTGTCGCGCAGTTTTTTCATGGATTTGTCTTCACCCATTTCAGTATAAAACCTGGTTAGTTCGTTTGCCCGCTTCTCCGGATCGGCAAT
The DNA here is from genome assembly GCA_022837485.1 of Bacteroidales bacterium. GTDB lineage: Bacteria > Bacteroidota > Bacteroidia > Bacteroidales > Lentimicrobiaceae > Lentimicrobium. Next base: position 19,053 of record JALHHH010000043.1, on the reverse strand, counting down.
CTCAACTATCTCATCCATCCGTTGCCTCCAGTAGTCTTTTCGTTTTCTGATCTGCCTGAGGTCATGCCATGTAAGTCCGGTATCAAAATCTAATACATCCCTGAGGATGTTTTCGAAGGGTTTGTCACTTTCACTAACAATTTCCGACAGCATCAGGGTTTCAACATACGTATGATGGTAATGCCAGTATGCCCCACCGGCAAATGCAGCCACCAAAATTGCTACAAACAGGGCTTTCAGGGTTTTCATGGTGGGGGAGGGTTGGGAAAACTTAAATTTTTGGTTCTACCACGAATCTTATGGGTAAAGCATTAATTTGGCATTGAGTGGCCTCTTAGCCAAAAAGGGCAGAAAAACCTTATTGTCGTTGCCATGAAGAGTGTGAGGGTGGATTTGGAAGGTTTAGGGGTGCATAATTGGCGATTACAACTCATCCGATTCATTTTTAGTCTTTGTAATGAAATCCATCCTCTCAATAAACTGTTTACTATCTTGAAAACTCATAATTTTTTTGTGGTCAATTTCCCGGATTTTGAAATACATGATCTTGCTGGTTGGAGAATCATCATAGTTTTCTGTTGAAAGAAGCCCTGATTCTAGATTTATTATGTGTAGAGGCAAAGATTCTAAAAACACATAAAGAAGGTATTGTTTGGTAAACTTTTCTGCTTCACCTATAGTCACTTTGACGATATCCTTATTAGACCCTAAAGTAAAAAATGGATGAAAATCAAGATTACCTTTAGTGAATTGTCGTCCAAGTTGTTGACCCCAGTTTCGTATATCCCCCTCATGTGCCAATAGAGCCTCATCGCAGATCATAATGCAATAAGAAGTCTTCTCCTTCAACTTATGATGTTTTATAAATTCAAGCTCCATTTCCTTTTTTTTCTTTTCTTCGGGCTTTTTTTGCTCTTCATAGGCCCTGATTATTTCAGAAAGATTGTCGTAGTAATATACATAAAAAACAGTTAATCTTTTTTCTAAAGAATTTTTCCAGTTCGAATACAAATTATAAAATCCAATAAGGATAGCTGTAAGAAAGGTGAAAATATTTATTATTGGGTCTATAAAATCTGCAAAAAGATCTGGAGAATCAAACTGTAAAATTGACCGATTTAAAAATATGTAAATTACAGACAATATTACTGCCAGAAAAATCGAAACATTCAACGCTGTGTGGTTTCTAAGGCTATTTAGACTGTATTTCAGCTTCTCTGAACCACTTAATACTTTTCTTACCATATAAAAAAGGTTAAAAATAAGGGCGGAATTTTTGAAAAACAAACTGCGACAATCTCTCTCCTTTAGAATTTGTGGAAGAGATTCTCTTTGAAGTACTTGAATAGGATGCAATTCCTTCTTTTTCAAATAAGTGTAATAACCTATAACAAAAAGTGAACTCGCCCATTACATGTACCGAAAGATTGGAAAGTTTCATACCCTTAATCTTTTTAAATGTTTCCTGAGCCAATGATTGTACTTCTTCAAGGCTTGCATCCGGATTAATCTCAGGGAAAGGCATATCCACAATGCCCCCAAATTGTTTTATGGCGGCATCCTTTTGTGCCTGGCTCCAGCCAGAGGATGGATGGTTGGTTAGGTTGAGGAGCATGGTTGTTTACTTTTAATGTTTTATAAGCGGGCCCCAATATTCATATTTTGGTCCATTACGACCATACAACAAAACCGGAATCCAATTATCAAAAACAGCACCGGCAATTGTTCCGGCCTGGACAGGGCCTGCAATAAAAAGCCTTACTTCAGTAGCATCCGCAAGTGGGCCTCTTCTTACTTCTCTAAGTTTTTGAATATAGTCTGAGATATTGTCGGGAGAAATCCCATCCATTCTAATTTCTAAAGTATTCTTAACATTCATTTTGTTAGCTTTAAGGAAGGACGTAACAGGATCCTTTATGCTGTCAGTGTTTGGCAGTAGACTAATACATAAGGCATAGGCACTTTCGGTCTGAATAGTTTTGAAACTATCAAACATTATTTGATAGTCCTTAATCGGGGGCGTACCTTGAACCAAACGTCTTAATCTTGTTTGTTGCTTTCTGACAATAATAGCCGTAAACAAAGAAAAAGCAAACGTAAATATACCTATTAATATCCCTACTTTATCAGCAATGTCCCAATAGTTCATATCAATCAGGATTATTTGTGAATTGAGCCTTAACAGAAGTGGGGTTAGGCAATACACTTCGATCTGAATATTCATTCACTGTACTGCCATCAATTGGTTTATCAATTTTCATATAGTCCGTTTCTTTGATCCAACTCTCAGTGTTTTGTTCATTAGAGTATGACAACATTGCCTTTAATTCTTTTAATCTACTGTCTCTGTTCCAAAAATCAGAAACATCATTATAATCCAAATTCAATTGAGTATTGATAATCGTAATAAAAGCCTTCTTGTATTCGTCAATGTCATTTACACTATAATTGCCTGACTCCCAAGACCTTTGATCCTCATTGAGTAATGTCTTATAACGTTCAGCAGAGTTTTTCAATGATAATTTTGGTTTTATTTGTATTGAGCCAAGACCATGCGGCTTACCCATGCCCAATTTGTGATAGCATTGGTCAGGCAAATCCAATGCGATTAAAATAGCCCCAAGTTCTTCTTTTGACATATCTATAAATCTGATACGCGACCTGAATTCTTGATCTTTTTTTACAGGTTTAACAGGTTCAGTAAGTAATTTTTTCTTCTTTTGAAAATCATTAGTATCAATAGTGTTAAAAACCCAGCTATGCTCTGATTGCATATTTTCAGAAGTAGGTCTATGCCAGTATAATTTATTTCCTCTGATTCTACCACCTTCTGTACTCCAATTGTGTAAATTAAGTTTTGGAGTATTTTCTGACTGTGGTTGTTCCAAATAAAGTTGAAAACTTGTAGGCCTGGGGCTTTGAAGTATTTTTAAATAAATTTCATGATCATATAACTCAACACCTTCATTTTTTGATGGTATTGCATCCTCAACAAAAACCTTGCTTTGCCTTTCCAGATTGCCGAAAATTGAGGTAGAAAAATCTAGTTTATCTCGAGTTTTTTGTTGAGTAGAAAAATCTCTGACATTAAAACGATATGCCAAACGGAAAATACCTGTGTGTCCAATAGCTTCAATACCGCCGCTGCTATCCTGAAGATAAAAGCAGGGAACGGGGTTTCCGTAATTTCTTTCCAGCATCCTCAAAAGTGATGCGTTCTCATCAATATTATCATCCATTTGATAGAGTTCCATTTGAGAACTCACATTTATTGATGTCAAGGTCTTTGAAGGTTTATTAACAACCCATTGATAATGCTTTTTTCTGGCGAACGGTCCTGTGGCAACGAGATATGATTCGTGTGAACATCCTTTTTTACCAACTGTGTCAGAAAAGGTTCTTATTGTATTATATTCCAAATCAAACCCTGGTTTATGCTTTAATTGAGTGATTGATGATAGATCTATATAAAGTTGTTTATAATTATAAATAGGCAAATTAAAAGTAGCACCAGTAGGCTGGAAATTTGTCCCGAAAAACTTACCATCTATTCGATAATATTGCCTTCCTGAACTATCAAGTTCAGAAGGGGTTAAATGATACTCTCTTCCTTGCTTGGATAACCAACCAGACTTTACAGTTGTCTTAACCACATTGCGGATCTGTATAATAAATTTATCTCTATAAAATTTTTCGCCGATATTACGATAAAAGAATCGCTTTTTTTTGTCTGAAAAAACCATTTCACTGTAACTAATGATCTCTACTAATGAGCGAAGCATACCTCTAATTGAGCTACCTGGAATTACTGGTGAATCGGCTCCAAAGAAATTTGAACCTACTCCTCTAATAAACAAAGGGGTTACAGTCTTTAAATCAAGGTCAATAAAACCATTTAGTTTTTCTGTATTTGTATCATCAATTGTAACAATAATTTTGTTAAGTGGCACAAAATTATAAGGCGCATGTGCTTTCCCTATTGGTGTTGTACTTCTGTTGGAAGGATTTTCACCCCTTCCTCCTTGCCCTCTTTCTGGTTTAAATACTACTTGTTGCTTTGTATATTTTTTACCTTCAAGGATTATAGCTTTTACCGGACCTCCTGTGGTATCAAAAGATACATCTTTCCCGTTCATGTCGTCGGTTAACCCGAAACCAGCCGGGACTATCATAGGATTTTTCAGGTCGGCTGATACAATTTTCCAAAATTTACCTTCTTTTATTAATTTTCCTTTTCTCATGATTTATCCTCCTGGTACTTTAAAAATTCAACAAAACGAACATCTTCGTAGGTTGCCTGGCCCGTTTCTTCAATAACACCTATGTAATTCCGTGTGTGAATACATAACCGGCCATCTTTATCATTAATTTGATCGCAGGATATGCCGATTTTATTCAATGGAAGAATAATTTCTGTTCCACGTTTCTCTGTTATTTTTACATAATTATCATCTAATGATTTTGCTTCTGTACCGAAAATGACCTGGTTTGCATCAACTACATCAGTTGGTGAACCATCGCCATCTGTGCGCAGCCTGCCTTTGAATCCACCTAAATTTGTCCGCCAAACATAGAGCTCCGAATTGGTATTGAAAATCCTTAACTTAATGAGATTTTCGATTTGTACATCGCCTTTTTCTTTCTGAAAATAATCAAAGGCTCCATAAATAAATTGGCCGATTATTACCTTGTGAAAAAGGTATGCGATAAACCATCCATTCCCCGTAAATTCTCGAAGAACATCCTGGTCAGAATTGATTACCAATGGTTTAACATTTGATAATATGTTAGATTTATTTAGTCCGTTGGTCTTCATTTTTTCCTGTTTTTATAATGATTTAATCTTTTGCTATAATATTCATTAATAGAAGGCTGGTTCAGAATAGTTACATAAGCCTGCAAACTTTCAATTTCTTCTGGTTTCTCAAATATATCAGGGAATTGATATTTCTTGTTCCCATCTGTAACAATGGCAGTAACTCCTTCCAGTACGCCTCTCCCAATTGCTTTTTCACCACCAATCGGCAAATCTGAAGTCCACAGGTCTTTTAGCAGCAATAACAGCAATCCCTTATCGGCAGGCTGTGGGTCAACAATTCTGATTACAAGGTTTTTTATCTGTTCTGTTTCTTTGACAGGGAATACAGGCACTTCTTCAAGCAATGCCCCAACGACTGTCCCTCCGGTAAACCGATCAATCTGAATACGAGTTTGTATCTCCTCCTTTATTGTGGAATTATCAATTAAAACCTCATTGACAAAAACTCTTGAAGGAACTGTATATCCATCTTTTTTCACAGTTTCCCCATCTCCCTCTTTCTCAACATCACCAAATAAACCTGCAAGAAATGTATTATTAACTGCAGCATTTGGATTGATGGTATTTAAAATTCTTTCGGCTCTTGACCGCAAAGTTCCTTTTACTGATGAACCTGAAAGAATATTTCTGCTACCTGATTTAAGGTGTGTTGCATCCGGAAGTGCAGGATCCTTGCTATAAGAGCGGATAATCAATGAATTTTTTATTCGAAAGGTAGCATCAATTTTAAAATCAGATGATTCAATTGGAATACTTTGTGTTTCCAAAGGTCTAAGTTTTGAGAAATCATTTTCTACCCAGCGGTTGAACTGATCCGGGATATTAAAGTCAATAGAAAAAATTGAAGCCTGCCCTTTTAAAAGGCCGAACCCATTGGTTGTTTTAGCGCCAACCTGAAAACCTGATTCAATAAGTATTTTAATTTTTGAGACCAGATCAAAGGCTAATTTGTAATTACTTTGAACTCTGAACTCCATTGTCAATTCAAATTCAGCACCTGGTGGCAGAACTTCATAATCAAATTTAGCACCTTTTGCAACAAGTCCGGTAGTTGAATTTAACCTGATTCCATCCCTGACTTCTTCAATGGTTCCATTTCTAAGGTTAATTCCATCGGGCAGTTTGCAAATAAATAAATCACTGCAATCAATAAATGAAGCCGATTTCTCAGATTCGCCCCAATATGCTGTTAAATCAGGGTCATTTTCTTTGTTAACAAGACTGGAAATTTTTCCTAAAAAACCCGCCGCAGGAATAAATGGCAATTCTTTTATATGCGAATGCTCAATGATTCTCTCAGAAGGGAGCAAGTTATATTTCTCATCCAAATGGTAAAGAGTTTTAGCCAGATCTTTGTCAGTATGTTCATCCATACCGGAACCAATAGCCAAAGGGCTTAAATTGGCGAGTTTAGCTTTTAAAATTATCCTTCCGTCTTCCATGATCATTTTTTGTTATTATTTCTCCGAAGTTGGTTAAAATAGTTCTCAAAATAAACCTGCTTGAGTTCATTTACATTGTTAGAAAAGTCGATATATGTTTCCTCAACTGTTTCTTTTAAAGGGCAGATTTCATCAAATTTTTCAATCCGCTGATTTAAAAATTGAAGAAGGGTTTTATTTCCTATAAAGGCAGTTTTAAGTTGCCCCTGGGCAGTTTCTCTTAATAATTTTAGATTCCTGCTGAATGTTTCAGGGTCTTGAGACAAGATCTTTAGTTTACTGACCAAATGATTTTTAGGAGCTTTTTTGGTTGAGTTTGCATCTTTAATTGCTTGACCAATCAACAGAGATTTCTTTCGATTTAATCTTGAGAACTTTAAAATTTTCCTGGTTAATGAAGGTATTTCTTCTGGATTCTGATTTATATTATCCCATTTAAATTTCATAGCCTTCAACTCAGGATTAAGATCGTTTGCGCTGGCAAAGATTACTTGCCCGTATCCTTCCTGTGTTCGTTCACCGAGTCCTGATTCCTGAAGTTCCTTTACATTTGCCGGCATTTTGTCAAGCAAAAATGAACTTCCTGCAGCAAAAACATTTTCAGATGGTTTTCTGAGTTTCCAGATATTAAGAAAGCCTTCAATTCTGGCCTTTCGTGATATTGCTTTTATAACTCCGGCCTCTGTTAAATAAGATGATAAGTCGTTGATAGAGAGGCTACTGAACCCATTTACATTAAAAACAATTGTATCTGACAGAAGAGTTAGAATAGCCTTACTATCGGAATCTACTCCTGAGGAATCCTTCGTTATTTTATCAATACTATCCTCAGTAACCGTATCTTCTAACCATTCAAACCGAACCAATCCATATTCTGCGGTTGAGGATCTTCCAATTCTATATTCACCTTTCGAAAACAGTTCCTTTATTATTTTCAGATCATTGTCTGATCCTTTTACAACAATTTGACCCTTAAATACTATACCTGCCGGAACCGACTGGTAATTAAATAGTACGCCCTCACTTGTTGTGCGCCTGGTGTCATCAATTTCATTGTGTAACCTCACTTCTTTTCTTAAAGTAAGTATCTTTAACTCATTAACTTGGATTGCAACCATATTAGAAATTCCTTTTGTTTGCATATCAGGTTCGATAAGCAACATATTATGCACTTTCCCCTCATCATATTTCTCTTTAACTAAAGCAAAGGGTGCTGGTTGAAATGCATAATTTCCGTGAACCGGAAAAGCATTGGTAAAAACACAACCTCCTTTAATAATTAGCCTGGTGAAATCATCATCAGCAGGATAATTTCTAAGGTATTGCTGGGCAGCAAGACCCTGAATTACAGTCCCTCTTATGTATTGAAGTGTTTCATACATATTTGGGTCATCAGAATGACTTGTGATAATCAAAGGTTCAAGCGTGGTAATTGTATAGTTCAGTGTTCTCATTTTTTTAAAAATATTTAAGAATTACCTTTTGTCTTTTCCTGTAATGTGCATTTAATATGACCCATGCCTCTGTTTCTTGATGATCCGATTCTTCTTGTCAAAGAGACAATTTTCTCAAAATGAGGAAGTAAATTTGAATCAAATCCTACTTCACCAATAAAAACCAGCCCCTTTTTTAAAACTCTGAATGTCCTTAATGAGGTATCGGACGCTATACCATCGCTGTCAATTCTTGTCATCATGCGCATCGAAGTAAAATACTCCTGGACTTCAGATTTGGATAAAGCATTTGTCTTTATAAGTCCTTGTATCCATGATTTATTATTTTGATAATCATCAAGCATAAAATTTGATACACTGAGTCTTTCATTTTTTTTATCTGTTTGACCAGCCATACCAAATACATCTTCAATGAAATTGTCAATATTTATTTCGCCATACCTGACGTATAACTCTGCTTGCTCCCTGAGAATTCCTTTCACTCTTTTCCCCGGAATAAAAGGCAAACCAACCTCGTCAAATACAGAATCTTTATCTATTATTGCTCCATATCCCTCAGCATTGCCAATAAGAGTATCTGATAACAGATTAATGGTTAAGGTAAAATTTTTCTGTGCCATAATCAAGCATTTAAAAGATTAACAGGATAAACTTCGATCAACTCAATCAAATCAAAAAATGGCAAATTTTCAGGTGCCCCATTTCCAAAAAATTCAAATTTGAAATCTTCATGTTGATTTTTAAGATGTTCTATGTACTCTTTCATTGATTCGTCATCACGATTTAGAGCTTCTCGCAATCCCTTAATTTTAGATTTCGGCAGACTCTTATTTAAGGATAAAGCTAGTATTTTTAGCTGATCCAATCCAGCATTCCCATTGTTTTCGTCAAGGCGATAAGGTCGGCTGATGATGCTTGCACTGTCTGAAAGATCAGAATATTGGAACTCTCTTATTTCATCCAAAGAGTTACCAAGACCACTGTAGGCAAACTGAAAATCAATCCAATTTCCACCTTCTGTTTTGTTTTTCTTTTTTGCACTGATGCATAAAGATTCAGCCATCTGATAAGCCCTGTAAAAAGGATACTTTTCTTTTACTATGGCAACTCCAGCGCAACAGCTATATGGGATGGTTAAATCTCCTTTTGTAAATGTATTTGAAGTGAATTTTTCTACAAATTTCTCAGCAAACCAAATACCGAGCTTTCCGTGACATACGAATGTTACATCATCTCCACCAAGTATAACCGGCCTAATTGGTAAAAAATTATTTGCATCCAAGGCTACAATATCAGTAAAGGCCTCTGTGTTATTGTTATATTCCGATAAACAATAAACAAAAGCTTCAACCACAGCATTTTTTACCTCTTCGGAAAGTACCTTCGTTTCGTCCAATGTCCTAAGATTTCGAAATATTTCACCAAAACCATTGCCATCGATGTGCACTACAGCGATATGAGAGTCTTCATATTTCTTCTGACCAAGCTTTTCAAATTCAGAAGGGAAAGAATAATTATTTAATCCTGCTCTGTTCAGCAAGTTACTTTCCTCTTCCCTTGCTTGTTCTTCATAATTCCTCTTAGTAGCAGTGGTAGCGGAGATCAAAGCTATTTCAACGTTTTGTTGATTACGGTGTCTTTCAATCAATTCAACAGATAAAGATGAAAAACGACAAACATCAGTTATACCATGAGAAGGAATCGTATTAATTGGAATAAACTTGCCTTTGTTAATAGCCAATTCTTTAAAAATTCTCTTGATCTTATCTGAATAATCCGTGTCCACTTTTCCAAAGTCCGGTAAAATGGCAACAGCAAGAGATACACCCGGGAATTCTGATAATACGTCTTTTGTAAACTCATTAATAATTCTTTTTGCATCTACTTCAGACTTGGCAAATAAAAGTGCATTACCACCTCCTATATACCCTGTTTCCAAATCATTTCGATCATTTAATCTGTTGTAGATATTTTCAACAATATAGGACGCTCCCAGATTGTCTTTAAGTTTGTTCGATCCAAATACATATTGTTGTATTGAGGTTGAATCAAAAAGGATTGCAGTTCTATTATTACTCATTTTGATTTATTTACATGGTTAATATATTTATTTCCAAACATTGGAACATTTTTTTCTGATTTCCTAATTCACCCCCTTTCACCCCGCCCCATACAAATCCGGATAAAATTCACGCTGTACATTCTCGGCGATCAGCTGCGCCACTTCCTTTCGCGACATGCCGAAGGCCTGGGTGCCGATATCGAACAAAAAGGCAATTTCAGGTTTGGTGATGCGCTTATCGCTGTGAGCGATGCTGATCAGCATGTTGAACATGGCGTAGCGGTCGCCGGGATTGATTTCAAGGATGCGGTTGACGGCTTCACCGAACAATTCACTCACTTTTCCGCTTTCCACGATGCTTTTCAGGTAATCGGCCGGGAAAATGGTAAAATTGCTCAGGGTATTCAGGATGGTTTCGTACTCATCGTCGTTGATCTCGCTGTCGATGTTCGACATAATGAGGCCCGCGGTGGCCACAAATTGCTTGCGGTACTGGTCAAGGGGCGAACTGCTCAGCACCAGCAGGGTTTTGGTAAGTTCGTCAATGGCCTGGTTAAGGGCTGTATCGGGTTCGGGCTCTTCTTCCTTGAAAACGCTCTTCTTCAGGTTCGACGCATCGAAAAGCTCAATGGACTTGATCCTGATCGGATTGATGGGGTGGGAGAGGTTATTGCCGGCCCCGTTGGCGCGGAACATCGTCAGGATCTTCTCATTCTCCTCAAGGTAGGCTTTGTAATCGAACTTTACCCGGGTGCTGTTTAACCCGCTGGCCACTTTGAAAAACCCCGAGATGCAGCTCGCCAGGTCGTTGCAGGCAATGTAGCCGAAACGGTCGGCGGTAAGTTCCGACAGCTTCTGCCAGAGGTTGATTTTGTGACGGAGCAAAACGGGAATTCTGCCTTCATCGGGAAAAACAAACCTGATCAGGTTCATGATGTTGGCGTTGCGGCTGATGATGTGGCCGATTTCGTGTCCGGCGATAAACCTCAGTTCGCGGTCAGTAAGCATTTCAACAAGGCCCGAATTGATGTTGACGATATGGGGCTTGTCAGGAATCAGGGAGGCCACGGCAAAAGCGTTCAGCTCAGGGGAGTTGTTGATGAAAAAGTCGAGGGGCTCGTCAAATTCAAGGGTCTCCTTTACTTCCTGAAATACACCGTACAAACCGGGGGCAAGTTCCGGTGAGGCCTTAAAGCTGTGGCCCTGCAGAATGCTGTGGTAGTCAAACGATGAGCCTTCCACGCGCCCTTCGGTCATGATATCAATCAGAATTTCACCCTCCAGGGTTTCAAAAAGTTCATTGCCCAGTTGCTGTTCAAGAGGGATCCGAAGATTGTCATATTTCATATCAACTTATTTTAATGTATAGCCTTGTTAGTAACAATCAGCATAATGTAACCCGATAAACCTTTACTGTGTATAATTATAGACTGATTCAGTATACTTCCCGCGTATCATAAATGCGGGGGGGTTATCATCGTTTGCGCTGGTCTTTTAGATAGCCACAATTTACAACATTTTTTAAAACCAAAGTAACTGCCGGTTTTTTTTCAGATTTTTTCTGATACCGTTACAGGATAAATTACCCTGAAGCCTCAATTTTAATAAGTTGAAAACTTCATGCCGGTCTATTGTGTTCACTGTCAGTATAATGAAATAGCCGCTTGTTTGTGGAATCTATTGAAAACATGCTTATTTTTAATGCTGAAAGTACGGTTCACCGAATGGTCCGGGAGCAAAAACAGCCTTTTCAGGATGTGTTTTCATTAAATCAACGGGCCCATCCTGCCGGAGAATTATGCATTTCAGGAGTTGGCAACATTGAATTTTTATGACATTAAGGAATTTTTTAAGCGACTATAACCTTACACGGGATCAGGAGGCCCTTGTCAGCGCGCTTGATCATTTTTTTGAAAGCGATGATAAAATATTTCTGCTCAGGGGATATGCGGGAACCGGAAAAACTTTTATGATAAATGGGTTAGCCGGTTATCTGTGTGCCGCCGACAGGGAGGTTATCCTGGCGGCACCCACCGGCCGGGCTGCCCGGATTCTCTGTGAAAAGACAGGAAAGCAGGCTTATACCATTCACCGTTTGCTTTACGGGGACCTTAAACTCCGCGATGTAGCCACCTACGCGGGCGAAGAGTATGATATCAATAAAATATTCTTTGGACTGGAATCCAATGACCATGCCACGAATGCCGTTTTTATCATTGACGAGGCCTCAATGGTTTCCAATGTATTTGAAGAGAACGACCTGATGAAATTCGGCAGCGGCTTCCTGTTAAACGACTTCATTACCTACGTTTTTACTGATCCTGCAAGTACCGGGAGAAAGATTATCTTTTCAGGTGATTCAGCCCAGTTGCCGCCGGTGGGCATGCCGTTTTCCCCGGCGCTGGATGCCGCTTATCTTCAAAAGAATTTCAGGCTTTCGCTGAACGAATATGAGTTGACAGAAGTAGTGCGCCAGGATAAACACGGCACAATTATCCGGAATGCCACAAACCTCCGGGAAGCACTGAGGCTGAACCGGTATGGATTACCCCCGCTCGAAAAGGGGAAAGATGTCATTTTCATCAATCATGACGAGGTGGTTCCGCAGTTTTTGCAAAGGGCCGGCAAGCGGTACGATCAGGCCGTGGTTATTGCATATTCCAACAGGATTGTCAGCAGTGTCAATGCCGCTATACGCAGTAAGATATTTCCCGGTAATCCGGAAAAACCCATGCCCGGCGACCGGTTGGTGGTCGTTAAAAATAATTATAAGTTCTCGAAGGAACTACTCAACGGGGAGATCGGGACCCTTACAGAAGTAAACAATGCCCTGATTCATGATCATAAAGTAACAGTCAGGCTGCCGCTAAAAAACAATCCTTCACAGAAAACGGCAAGTGTTAACCTCCGCTTCAGGGAGGCCGTAATACGTTTTGAGGACCAGAACGGCTTAACCGACATAAAATGTATGATCCTGGATAATGTTCTCTTTTCGCACCGCAGGGACTTGTCATACGTGGAGAGCGTTGCCATGCTGGTTGATTTCAAAAAACGGTTTGCGGAACGCAATGACCGGAGTGTTGACTTTGTGACTGCCCTGAAGTCAGATCTTTTCTTCAATGCACTCAGGGTTAAGTTCGGTTATGCACTTACCGGGCACAAGGCACAGGGTGGCGAATGGGGCGATGCCCTTGTCATGTGCCGGACAAACGTAAGCTTCAACAGCACAGGATACCTGAGGTGGCTCTACACAGCCATCACCCGCGCGAAAAAACATTTGCTGCTGATCGACCCTCCCGGTTATGACGAAACCAGAATATTGCGGGCCGCCGGTGAACAAAACCTTACTGCATTGGAAAATGCGGAAACTATTACGAATAAAACGGATGAAGCCTCCGGGTTTGCAGATAAACTGTTGGCAACTGTTATAGCCATCCTCGCCAAACTGGGTTTCAGCATCCGTCAGCCTGAGGTTATATCTTACGGTATACAGTTATTAATCGTAAAAGGTGACAATGATGCCATGGTCCGAATTTTCTATAACAGCAGACAAACGATTACCAGGCTCGAAATCATCAACAGTAGTGGTGTTAGCCTGGAAGAACTTCAACCCCTCACCGGATTTACAGGGTTGGAAGATGATAAAATAACACTTTCGCCAAAAGCCGGACCCGTGGGCATGTCTGAAGTGCCAGGTTCAGAAAACAACGATTTCATTAAAGAATTCAGCGCTAAGATTGAAAACATAATTGCCCCGGCAGG
>JALHHH010000043.1:0-5500 GCA_022837485.1 Bacteroidales bacterium | reverse complement strand
GGCAGGCATTAAGTTGAAAAAAACCGAATCGCATCTATACCATGAGATTTTTTATTTTGAAAAAAACCTTAAATATGCAGCGGTAAAATTCTACTATAACAAGAAGCAACAATTCACCCGTTATGAAGTCATTGCAGGCAGGTCGGGCGGACTTCAGACGGAATTAATACCTTTACTTAAAAATATGCTGTTATGAGTTATCAGGAATTAAGTGAGCAGGCCGGGGCTTTACGGAAGGAGAAAAAGTTTGAAGAAGCATTGCCCGTTTTTGAAGCCCTTTTTGAGCAGTACCGCGATTTATGTGATGAGTTCGACTGGTGGGGATATGCCCAGAGTCTGCTGAAGCTTGACATGTATGAACGGGCGTTGCAGTATGCCCGTGAAGGGTTACTGAAGTATAAAGGTTCTCCCTACCTGACCACCGTTTACACCTGGTCGTTGTATCATGTAAGGGTGAAACCTGAAAGGGTGAATGATCGCGACCTGTTTTTCAATGCTGCCAACGCCATTGTCAGGTTATCTGCCCCGGACAATAAATACAGTCCATTGCCCGATACGGTTTTCAGGGTTGTTGAACTGCTCGAAGAAGAGTACACCCCCGATTACCCTGAAATCCTCACCTGGCTCCGCAAACTGGATCCGGCGGCGCTCGACCGCCAGTCGTTTTCCTTTACGAATGAGGAGGGGAAAAACATTGTACTGGCATCCGATTATGAGAAATACCATGCCCTGCTGGTAAAAGCCCTGCAGGAGTCGGGTGATTATGAAGGCTGCATCTTTACGGCCACATTTATTTTGAACGAAATCGGAAATTTTCACTACGACAATGATCTGTGGATTACCCGGCAAAAAGCGTTGGCCCTGCGCCGGTTGGCAAGGTTTGATGAAAGCCTCGGGCTTTACCTGCAGATACTGATCAGGAAACATGACTGGTTTCTGAAAATGGAACTTGCTGAATTGTATGAGGAGATGCGGGCGTGGGAAAAAGCATTGATTGCCGCGCTTGATGCGGCCGACGACCCGGGTGTAAATAAAATGAAAGTCGGGTTGTTTATGCTGATAGCCAGGGTTTTTCTGACGCTGGGTAAAACAAGGGAAGCCCTGGTGCATGCCCGGCTGGTGATTGCCCTCAGAGAAAAAGAGGGGTGGGGTTCCGACAGAGATGCGGAGGAGATGGTAAGTGCGCATTCGGCAGATGAAACCATCCCGGAAGACTATGGCGCATTGCTGAATCTTGCCCGGATTATTTGGGCTGAAAATCAGCCCAAAGCTCCGGTTTATAAAGGGAAGATCAGTAAAATACTGCCGCATGGGAGGTCCGGATTTATTGAATGTGAAGATGGAAACAGCTATTATTTTTCGGTAAGCGATTTTAACGGGGGTGGAAAAGAGGCCGCCGTAAATCTTGGTGTTACCTTTGTCCTGGTCGACAGCTACGACAGGGCTAAACAGAAACCAACCGTGAAGGCTGCAGAAGTAAAACCTTTATAATCAGATAAAAGAACAAGACTATATTTAAAGAATCCATGAAAAAACTGCGTTTATTGCATGTGGTATTCAATACCAGGATTGAGGCATACGAAATTCCGGCCTTCAGGGCGGCCATTGTCGAAAAGGTTGGGGCAGATCATATCTTCTTTCACAATCACCTTGGGGATAATAAGTTCATTTATAAATATCCGTTGATTCAATATATGCGGGTAGGGCGTAAACCTTCAATTCTATGCCTCGAACAAGGGGTGGACGAAATCTATCATTTCTTCAACAACAAAGACTGGAACCTGACCATGGCCGGACGTGAACTGAATATGAAACTCAGTTCACTCAACATGAAGGAATACACCCTGCGTGTGACCTCCGACAAGCTCAATTACCGCATCAGTAACTGGCTAGCGTTGAATCACGAGAATTATGCAGCATTCAATACCATGGACTCACTTGCTGAAAAAATCAGCAGGTTGGAGGCCATCCTTACGGCCAATATACTCACATTTGGCGAAGGAGTGGAGTGGGACATTGCGGAACCGTTTGAAGTAAAACTGAAATCGTTGTCAGCGCCTAAACTCCTTGGTTTCAAAGGTGTAAAACTTACCGGTTTTGATGCCGAGTTCAGCGCCAATATTTTCCTGCCCAATTACCTGGGGCTGGGGAAGGGGGTCAGTCATGGATTCGGATCCATTAAGCAACTGTGATTGGTATTATAACCAGTCAAGGGCCTATTCTTTAAGCGATTCGAACATCCTGGCCAGCGATTGGGCGTACAGGTCGATGTGCACGACCCGGCTCCTGTCCACTCCCTTGATTTTGATCACTTCGCTCAGATAGTCGTTGAACGACTGAATAAGTATTCTTTTGCCGTTATTTTCCAGCCAGTACGAACCGTCTTTTCTTATTGTGTAGCAATCGGAGGTAAATACCTGTTGGGATGCCAGTCCGAATACCACATAATCGGCCCAGACCCTGAAGCGCTCAATTACATCGTACACCAGTACCGGTCGGTTGTACTCATCGCGGTGCATCACACCGATGTACGGATCGATGCCGGCCCTGATCAGTGCGCCTTCAATTTTTCCATAAAGGATGCCATAAGCGTAATTCAGCAACATGTTGAATACATCGGTAGCCGGATTTTGTGAGCGCTGGGCAAACCTCAGGTTCCCGGGCAGGCATGATGAAATCACTGAGAAATAGATCCGTGAGGCGCTTCCTTCCCAGCCCCTGAAGGAGGGCAGCAGGTCGTTCAGGTTTTCACCGGCAGCATCCGCAACTTTTTGCCTGAGGTCCTGCAGACGCAGAATCGCCTTATCCCGCTCATTCCTGGCCTCTTTTTCTGATGAGGAGATGGATAATAACAGGGCTGCCTGGTTATCAATTTTTTCGCAGATCACCTCCTTCAGCCAGTCGATCGACTGCCTGCTGCCGTTAAAAGCAAGCTGTTTGCGGCGAATGGTTGATACCGAACCATATTTCACACTCCAAATGCGACCTGCCGGTTTTCCGCCGGCATCAATAAACAGGACCTCTATTTCGCGTTCAATGGCAAGCAGGGCTGCATCCGAACTTATACGGGCCCCTTTGCCAATCAGAATGCTTTTGATTTTATCGGGATCAATCAACTGTCTGCCGTCGGCATGAACCACCATAAAAAGTTGGTTTTCAACCTGCAGGGAGGTGCCGAAAGTATTTAATACCAGATCCATACGCGATGCTTTATTGGTACTGACTGTTCAGGATTCAATGCCGGCTTTTACCGGTCTGCATCAGTCTTCGATCAATTCCATCACCAGTTGATATGCAAGGTCATTCAGTTCAGCCGAGCATATGGTTTTGGTTGATTTTACCACAGAAAATCCGCGCCGGCCAAAAAATATATTTAGCTCTGCTATATGATCGCCGGCCTTAAAACTGATTTGCCGCCCATATTGTATCGGATTGCTTTCAGTGATCTCCATGCCCACTTCGGCACATCTGTCGCGGATCTCAACCTCAAGCTGGTTTACTTCGTCAGGAACAAAGTAAGCTTTCCTGCGCTCTTTTGGCCTGTATTTTGGGTTCAGCCGGCGCTTTATATCCAGTAAAACATCATCCGGCAACGATGACTCCGTTTCTTCTTTATCGTTTTCACGGATGTTGGCTTTAAATTCTTCTTCCTGTTGCCTGCCGATCTCCATGGCTTCACCAACCTCGATTGCGGAATCAAAATTGATGTATGCCGCCGCATCCACTTCATCATAAAAGGGGTTATGCCAGGCGTCGGGATCATGGCAGAGGAAAGTGGCCCTGGTGACATCGCTTGTTTTTTTGTCAATGACCTGCTGCAGGTTGTGCGTTCTGGAAAAGTCAGTGGCAAACAGCTTATAAAAAAGGCTGTATTTTCCGTGATCGGTGAATGCTTCTTTCAGGACAAAAAGCAGCTTAAGCCCGTCACCGCCGGGCGACGTAAACATAAAAGCCACCCTTTCATCCTTTTTTAAAATGTTTTTAACCGTTTCCGGATCTGTTTGCTTTTCGCTCAGATGATCAAAATCAAGGATAAAGCAGTTGATATTTGCAAAGTTTTCTGTTTTTCTGAAAGGAGGATTAAAAATGCCACAGGTAATGTAAGGCAGTTCTTTTTTTAAATTCTGATAGGCTTTGGGATCAATCCCGCCAACCCTGCGCAATTGGCTGGTTTTTTTATCCAGATCGAAACGAGGCAGCCTGATGGCCTCAACAAGTTCCTGTAAATCAAATGAAACCAGTTTTTCAGTGCTGGTGATATCCTCACCAAATTGAAGCTGAACCATAACACCATTTTATTATTGTCAGACCTGATATAAACTATATGCAATATGCTAAAGGCGTTTAAATATAGGACAAAATCATTAAATGATAAATTAATTGTTGTATTTTTTCAGAAACAGTCTTAAGTTTGAATACTGGAGTAACTTTACAAAATTAATGTAAAGTAAAGGTTTGCCGTTATATCTGCCGTTATGATCATGATTCGTGTGATAATTTGAGGTAAAGGGTTAGTAAATGCCTGACCATGACCAGGAAACAGAGAAAAAAGCCTTCGTTTGCAGAAGTGATCCGGCTGATAAAGAAGGCCGGGTTGCGTGAAGGCACTGTGCTTAAAGCCGGTGAAATCAAGGAGGTTCCCCTCGAAGAACTGAACAGCCGGCTGAGGCAGTTGCTCAATATTTATGAATCAGCTAAAAACAGCAGGGATATGATCTTCTTTGTAATGTATGACATTGAGAACAACAAGGTAAGAACGCATATTGCGAAGTTTTTAATACGTAAAGGCTGTATACGCCTGCAGAAATCAGTTTTTATTGCCCAGAAACCCAGGCCTGTTTTTGATGAGTTGCATACCACCCTGAAGGAGGTTCAGGATATGTATGATAATGAAGACAGTATTATGTTTTTACCGGTTTCAACCGATGAAGTGCATGCGATGAAGGTTATTGGCCGGAACATTAGTTTCGAAATGATTACCGAAAGTAAAAATACCTTGATATTCTGAAGGTTGTTTACTATTTTTGTGGTGTTTACAGGCGGTTGAAGTTGTTTTTTATTTGAGCATGGAACAGGAAAAAATATTGTACTTTTGCACCCCTCAAAAAAGTACCTGTTTTTCGGGCCGAAACAGGGGTTTTTACACAAAAAACGCATTCAATTTACTGTATTGTAGCACTTTACAAAGAGTGCTGTCAGAGCGCATGTTCTAAGGAAAGAAGGACTGAGACCCTTATTTCGACTGCCTTCCTTAATTTTTCCTTTGAGTCAGAGCGCATGTTCTAAGGAAAGAAGGACTGAGACTATGGATGTACATTCATTTCCTCTAAAAGAACTTGTCAGAGCGCATGTTCTAAGGAAAGAAGGACTGAGACGCACGACAGCGTGCGCTAAGGTAGGTTAGAACGGGTCAGAGCGCATGTTCTAAGGAAAGAAGGACTGAGACTTTTTATCAATTCCCCCCCGTTATATTATTTTCCGTCAGAGCGCATGTTCTAAG
>JALHHH010000042.1 GCA_022837485.1 Bacteroidales bacterium | reverse complement strand
TACAATTGAAGGACTGAATGTTTACGGGAGCGGCCGGCGTTTGATAGCTGAAGCGATCCTTTCGGGAAGTTTTAAGGGGAAAGTATATCTGAGTGGAATTCCGGCATTTAACCCGTCCGATTCCACGTTATTTCTTAAGGATTTTGATTTTGATGTATCCACCCGCAATGTGCTGCATAAGTCGGCTGCCTGGCTTATTCAGGGTGGTTTCCCGAATCTTTTGAAGAAACACATGGTTTGGCCCCTTTCGGAGGATATTCGGGTACTCGCAAGTACAATAAACACCAGTTTCAGGGAGTACAGGCTGTCGGAAGTCATTACCCTTAACGGCGAAGTAATACGGATGAGTGTGGATGATATCGTTATCACTCCTGACGGGGTCAAACCATTCCTTAGCGCGGAAGGTACCCTGGGCGTCTCGCTTTCTTCTTTCGGGATTGGCCGCTGATTCGGGCGGCAGTTTTATCATCCCGCAAGGGAAACAGCTGCGTACACCGGTAAAAAAAGAGGAGGCCGTCTTTTTGTGTGACAGCCTCCTGGATTGAATAAACCGAAAAAGGGATAAGGTAGAGAAGGGTATTTGTTGGTATAAAACGGGTTTTCTTTAGTTGACGTGGATTACGGAACCGGTTCCTGATATACGGCTGTCGATAACGGGGTATCCTTTGTAGTAGATATTTCCGCTTCCGCTGATGCTGGCTTTCAGAAATTCGGCCACACTGACTTCTGTAGTGCCGGAACCGCTGATGCTGATATTTGCAGTTTCGCTCAGCAGACCGAAAGCGTAAATATCTCCTGAACCCGAAACGGTGAAGTTTTCAGTAATGGTAGTCCCTGCCAGAGAGATTTTCCCGCTTCCCGATATGGAAGCCCTTACCGTATTGGCAAAAACTTCAGCATCAACACTTCCCGATCCTGAGATGCTTACATCAAAAACATCGGTTACAATAGGGGTTTCAGCATAAAGATTTACTGAGCCCGATAAACGGATACTGTTGTAGTAAGCAGATGAGATGTAAATCTTAATGGTTTCGTGGCGTCCCAGACCGGCGCCGTTTTCCAGTTTTATCTTCAGCTCATTGCCACTGACGTAGGTTTCAATGGCATCAAGCACGTTTGCCTGGGCTTCGATGGTAAGGTCACGCACAGGGCTTTGCACAATATAAACATCGGCGGGGATGGCAACCGAAATATCCCGGTGCGTTGGCACATCACGGGTTTCGCTGTATACAGGACCTGTGCCGCGTATGTTGTTCCATCCATCTCCTTCGCAGGAGGTAAGAAATAAGGCCAGTGCAAAAATGGGCAGTAAGCGGAGGTAATTTAATGTTTTCATATCTGTAAATTTTAGTTGTGGAAGGCCGAATTATCGCAAAGAAAAATTCATGCCAGATTTAATTATTAGTTTACAAATTTCCACACAGAGGCTGCCTTTTACAAATAAAGGTCGGTAAACGGCATGATCCGGCAGTTGAAAAGCGAAATCATCCGGTTGAAAGGGCGAAAGGGAGTGATTCCGGAAAGAATCGGACTGTGTATATTCCTGTCCGTCTTTTTCCACAGGCTGAGGTAAGTGATGCGGCATCGGTACAATTCATTCCTCGTATGGCAGGCCTTCAAAAAAAATCAGGACCGTACTATAAAGTACAGCCCTGATCTGAAAATGAAGAAGAAAACTACCCTCCCTCTCCTTAAGGATTATTTTTGATTATTTTACAATCAGTTTTTGTTGTTTGATTCCATCTCCGGTCTGAATCACAAGCAGGTATGTTCCGCTGGCAAGGTTATTCAGGTTCAGGCGATGGCTGTCACCGGTAATGCGTGCCTGCAGTTTCAGGGAGCCATCCATGGTGAACAGCAGCACATTCGCACCATTGCAGTTGCTGATGGTTACACTTTCCGATGCCGGATTGGGATAAACTACTACGCTGCCTGTTTCGACAATTCCGGTGCCGACACCGACGTAATTGATCACATTTGAGAATGAGAATGTGGATTGGCCGGTTGTATAGAATGCTGTTACAGCATAAACATACATATCATTTTCATCGGGCGGCCAGGTTGTGTCGTTAAAGGTAGTTACATCAAGTGTTTCAGCATTGAGCAGGGGCCAGGTTGCGGCACTGGCGATATCATTTAGTCTGCCAAAACTGATGTTATAGCCCGTTAATGCCCTGCCCTGTAGTTGAGATGTGGCATCTGTCATCACATGCGGCCGGATCAGGAAGGTTCCCATTCCACCAACAATCCCTGATAACGGAGCAATATCGCCGCCTGCGTATTTATAGCGGGCATACTCTGTAACTACCTCGGTTGAATCCCATCCCAGGTAACTTGACTGGGCCGGGGTGCCATTCCAGTAAACCATGGCATAATGATCACCCTCAAGGGTAATGTTCGGCACCGGCACGTGAATCCATGCATCCATTCCCGACATAAATTCCCCGCTGCTGACAATCAGGTTGTAATCTTCATCAAATATATCCAGCCTCATCGGTTGAGCGGTGGTAAGGGGCGAGTATTTAGCCCAGTAGATATCAAAGCCGGTAATGGTTGCGGGCTCCTCAAACGGGATGTAGTTTCCGAGCCATACTTCTTCTCCGGTTTCACCGGCCCAGCCCTGTTCATGGATGCCATCTTCAAAAACCAGGGTATGTTGCGCTGCGGAAGTGGGGGTATTCCAGGTTACTTCCATGCTGCCGGTAACCGGTTCAGCCATCACGGTAAACGGGATGAGCAGGGCTTCATTCAGCACGATTTCACCAAGGTCGATGTCTGAGTCAGTTACTTCCACAGGAGCCATGTAGGTTGCATATCCGTCTGCGGCAATGCTGAGCTGATAGGTATTCTGGCTGTAAACATTTTCGAGCAGAAATTCCCCGTTAGTGCCTGTAAACCCAGCATATGTATTATAACCGGAAAGTGTGATTGCTGCATTTTCAATTCCAGTTCCCGAATTATCAATGCCTGAAACTGTGCCTGAGATATTTACGAGGGCCAGCTCTCCCATCACAAAATCGAGGGTAGTGGTATTGTTCAGCATAACCTGAAGCGGGTGGGTCACCGCGGTAAAGCCGAATTTATCAGCGGTTGCAGGATAAGTTCCGGCCGGAAGATAAGGCAGTTCGTACATTCCGTCAGCATCGGTATGCGTGACAATATTCAGCTGTTCTACCGTTACTGAAGCGCCTTCGATGGGAGCGCCGTCGGGGTCGGTAACAGTACCTGCGGCTGCGCCGAGCTGATCATTAAAGACAAAGCGTGCAAAAGGACTCATGTATGCCTGTCCTCCACCCTGAGGGTTAAAAGGATCCGGAGGATTAGTATATCCATTTATCAGCAATGTTGAAGCAAACGTAGTGCCATAGCTCCAGAAAAACTGATTCATGCTTGTATGATCAGCAATCTTTTCAACCAAAATTGCAATATTTTTGGTGGGATCATTGTAATTTATGGGCGTTGAGAAAGGTATGTAAATGGTTTGCTGCCCACTCAAAAAAGTAAGGTTGCCGTCAAATACAGGGATAAGGTCACCTGCGGGAACCCATCCGTTATTGAGTTCAGGTACATCTGTCAGGCCTGCCCAGATGCGGACCGGAACATTCAGTTCATCCTGGGCAAACCAGTAATCCCATGAAATACCAAAGATAACTCCTTCCTGTCCGATTTCCTCATTTGTATAGATGGTCTCCGATAAGGAGTGATTGTAGGCCATATCAATAGGATACTCAAGAGTAATTGATTTCTCACCTGTCAATCCAAAAGTCGATTGTGACGGTACGCCTGAGAGAACCAGCACATCGCTGACATTATTCTCAGGAGACTGGTCATTGGTCAGTTCAACTTCGGCATAGATGTGGTATTCTCCTATTTCAGGAAAGGTATAGGAGAGCGTAAAGGAAATTTCTTCCTGGAAATCTATCTCCTCGCCGGGAAGCGAGAAAACTTCCAATGGGTTTTCGGCTCCTACCATTAGTTTAACCCTGTATGATGCAGCCGGAAGTGTCTCAAGCCCGTTGTTGCGGATGGTCAGGGAGAATTCAGAGCTTTCGCCCATCATATATAGGCGGTCTCCGTCAAACGCTTTTACCTTAAGGTCAAAATCATCATAATGAACTGAAATATTCTGCCCCAGGATGTAGTCTAACTGTACCATTCCTGACCATGCGTAGGGGTTAGATACAAAGTCTACGAAAGCGATTCGACCGGTATGACCGGCAAAGGCTGCCATATCAACGGTATATTCGCCAAATTGCATTGCATTAAGCACCGGAGTCATAAGGTGAATCCATTCATTGGTCCCATCTTCCTTCCACAGGATCTGTAAATCGCCGGGCCACCACATGCTTGAAACGGCATAGAAGGAGAAGGATGCATTGGAACCTACATCAAGACGGGTAGATACGAGGGTGTCGCTAAATCCGGCCTGCACCATACAGACCGCACTGTAATTACCGCTGAATCCGCCATTATTCTGACCCCAGTTTATTCCGGCGGTCCAGTTTTCGGGAGGAAAACTCCCTTCAAAATCTTCGAAGAATGCATCAAAAGGATACACATATTTTTCAAAGCTTGCAGTATTATCCGGTTCAGGGCCCTGATCTTCAGGAATAGAGGCTTCCAGTGTGTATTGTCCGGGTTCGGTTGCGGTCCATGGTAGCTGAACCCAGGCTGTATCCGCGGTGTTGAGCAGACCGGTGCTGCGTGTACCAATTACATTGCCGTTGGCCTTGAAAGTAACCGTTTTTTCCTGGGCCTGAGATCCTAAATTCTGAATGTTTGCACTCAGGATGGTGGTATTGTTCTGGAAAATAGTAGTAAGGCTGCTGGTAAAGTCCAGGATTGCCAGGTCGTCTTCAACAGGGGTGACGCACGAAATAAAAGCTACCCATCCGGAATTTTCTTCCCATCCCGGGCCCTGGAAATGTATTGTAAGGGCTCCTTCCGAATTGAGCGCTGTGAGTACCCCTGGGCTATTGGTGCCGGTCCAGTTGCCCAGCAGGTTGGCGCTGGTGCTTGTTCCGTCGTATACCTCAAATCCGCCATAGCTCGCATTAAATTCGAGAAAAGTCAGCCTTACCCTGTCGCCTGCATTGGCCGGATAAATGGTGGTAACCGCATTATCATTCATTCCGAAATTTCCTTCAAGTCCACCCGAATCAGTAAAGGTTGCACCGCAGCTGGTTATGGTCTGGGTGCCTGTGGCCGGCATGGGATAAACAGTACCTAAATTGTAAATGATTTTAGTTTTGCTGTTGTTGCCGGAGACCGGGTCCCCTGATAATGATACAGTTGCTGTGACTTCATAGGGTGATGCCACTGAAAGATCAGCCGGGGTAGTAAAAGTATATTGAGCAATCTGGTTTGGAGCAAGGGTAAGAGAGGTAACAGTTTCAGTAACCGGAGACCCGCCATTAATGGAATAGCTCACCTGAAATCCGGTTTCCGTATTGATTCCTTCATTTTTTATTGAAATTGTAATTGACTCTGAAGATGTGAGGTTTTGCGAAGATACCGGGGAGTCAATACTTACCATGGCCATATCATTATCCAGACCATCTCCGTAAAGGGCAAAAGCCAGGTTAAAATTAGACCAGGTCATGTAGGAAGCCGGAGTCCAGTCGGTGTAACCATATCCATAACCATCTCCCGGGTTTTTCCATTGGTATTCATTTTCAATGGTCATACTTTCATGACTTAGCCATCCCCAGCGGTTTGATACGGTAAAATCGGAAACTGCCTGTACACCTACCCAGTAATGTCCTGCAGTCAGGTTTATTACTGAGGGCAGCATGATCTCATAGCGGTAAAGATGGGTGCCTGCATCAATGGGTAAAGCGTTGTAGCTGGTAAAATTCTCAAAAGAATGCAGGATATCTCCCGGGATTCCGCCATTGTCGGCATACAGGTAAATGTTCAATGCATCTATCGGAGTACCCGTCCATTCCCAGTACTGACCTGCAATATCAATGTAGCGGATTCCCCATGAGTCGCCTGCCGGGACGACGAAATCATCAGCAGCGATGCAGGAATAGCTTAAATTTCCGGGATCGGTATAAGCGTTACTGACAATTGAACCATCTGCGAGCGGGTAAAACTGGTCATAAATTACCTGCCCGTTACGGTTAGCAGTCTGCTGCGGAGGCCTGCCGATCTCTTTGTAAACAGCCGTTTGACTGATCGCCTGCAACCCAAGCGATAAAAAAAATATCGCTGAAAGCAGTTTTGAAACGAATAACTTTTTCATGAGTTAAAGTTTAGTGATTGTTTATTGGTTTTCAGTATTATTTATTTCGGGTTCTTCCCCGGTTTTACCTTCAGCCGGTATTGCATTTTCCGTAGTGCTTTTAAACTCTGATACACCAGACAGAATTTTTGAAAGCGCTGCATTTTCATTGTTGAGTTTGTCTATGAAGTTTTTAAGTTCCTGCTCAACCGGATCAGATGCCACGGTTTTCTTTGTGCTCATAATACTTTATTTTCGGCACAAAACTCGATAGTGCTTCACATATTCCCTAATATTTATGGTTAACAAAAAACCTACAGGCATTAATGGCCGGGTAACATTATTGCTACAATTTTGATAAAGAATTGCTAAACAGCATGTTGAAAGGATATGCTTTCGATTATTTTATGCCGTAGGTTGGGGAAGGGAGAAAGTTTGTAAATAAATACTGACCCGTAAAGTTGTTTGAGGAGGGAGTTTTACCGGTCTATCCGAGTTGCTGCAATAAACTTACCAGATTCTCATCCCTGGTTATTCCCAGTTTTTTTCTGAGCCTGACGCGGGCTACCTGAATGCTTTTCAGCGACTGGAATGTAATGGAAGAAATATCTTTGGTGGTCATATTTAACCTGAGGAAGGCACAGAGCTTGATTTCATTCGGGGTAAGGTCGGGGTATTTTTCACCCAGCTTCTGATAAAAATCCTGATGCACATTCTGGAACCTGACTTCGAATTCGTTCCAAACGGTATTGTCGATGTTCGATTTCATTTCGCGGATGATTTCCTGCACTACCGTTCTGTTTTCAGGCAACAGCATATGCCTGATTGCCAGCAGTTTTTCGGAAATGGATGCAAGAAATTCATTTTTATTCACGAGGTACATTACATGTGTGGCCAGTTCTTTATTGCGGTAATCCAGTTCCAGTTCAAGGTTTTGTTTTTCCAGCAACAGGTTTTGTTTTTCGAGCGTCAGGTTTTTTTGCTCCAGTTCCAGGCTCTCTTTCACCAGTTTTACCTGCCTCATCTTTATGCGCTGGTTCCGGTTGATCAGGTAAAGAATCACAACGGTGAAAAGGAATATGCCGGCTATAATCATATAGATCAATGATTTCCGTTCTTTTTTTGCCAGCGCTATTTCCTGCTGCAATTCCGCTTCCTTCCGGAGTTTTTCATACTGGTACTGCAGTTCAAGGCGTGTGGTCTGATGTAGTTTTTCACTATCCAGGATACTATCGTGTAGTTGCTTGAAAAGCTTATGCATTTCCAGTGCCTTGTCATATGCTCTGGTCTTCTCAAAGGTTCGCGACAGAAAATCAGCTGAGAGCATTTCAGATTTCAGGTTCTTTGATTTCCTGCTGAAATTTAACGCTTTCCGTAAAAAATCAATGGCAATTTTATAATTTCCCCGCTCAAATTCAAGGTTCCCCAGGTTGTTGTTCACCTGTGCCAACCCGGCTGTATCTTTAATAATTTCCCTGATATCGGCTGATTTTATGTAGTACTCATAAGCCTTCTGATAATTTTTTTCTTCCTTGAAAATGATCCCGAGGTTATTATAAAGCACAGCATCGTATGCAATTTTCCCTAACTGCTTGTTTAACCCGAGTGCGACCTCAAAATACTCCCTGGCTTTGGAAAAATCTTCAATGGCCACGTGAACCGACCCCAGATTGATGATAAAAACAAACATGTTCTCAGTTACATCTGTTTTTTGTGTGCTTTGGCTGAGTTTCTTAATTATAGCATATCCTTTTTCAAAGTATTCCTTTGATTTTGAGTAATTCTCCATAGCGAAATAGGATGTTCCGATATCTGCATAAGCCAGGGACGTCTGGTATTCAATTTTAGCCGTATCGTGCGCTGCAGATCGGATTACATCATATTGTAAAAGAATCTTAAATAAATAGTCGAGCGAAATGTCATAGTTTCCGCTTTTATAGAACAAGCGGTTTAACTTATAGTAAATGCCGGGGATATAGCGGTTTTCATTTTCAGGGACTACCCGTGAAAGTGCCTTATTGTAATAGTAAAGTGCTGAGTCATGCTGGTCAAGCCTGGCATAATAATCGCCGGTTTCGACCAGCAGCCTTATAGCCGTAGTGTCTGCGGAGGCGGCAGCAGCAAGCGTCTTCAGGCTGTCGGCAGGCCCTGCAGTAAGTTTACAGCATGGCGGCATGATCCACAATACAGTGAATACAGCAAAAACAACTATGCCGTTTAATTTTTTCAGTAACCGGAAATTCAAAAAGATAAGTTTAAGGTGTTGTGATTAGCAAAGTTAAATAAATCACGAATAGTTTGCTTTCTGTGTACATATTTATCGGGATAATAGTATTTTTGAACAGGTGTCCGGTTTATTTGATCCAAACTGATTTTATGAAAGCAGAAGAACTTTTCCAGGAACTGAAAAGTTATTGCATTGAACATGCGAATCCTGAACTTGTTACAAAATATTCCCGCTATTTCAAAGAAGGGGTGTATGATGCCTGGGGCCTCAGCCAGGCGCTGATGGATGCAAAGAAGGACGAGCTTAAGAAAGCCGGTAATCTTACGGTTGACCTGGTTTTTGATACAGCCCCCTTGCTGATGAAAAGCGGCAAATACGAGGAAACTTCCTTTGTACTGATTCTTTTATCCCTGGTAAAAGATAAGCTACAAAAAACAGATATTCAGCGGATTGAAAACCTGTTTGAAACAGGTATCCGCAACTGGGCCCATGCCGATTATCTTGGGATGTTTTTCCTGCCCGAACTGATGAAGCAGGATTTGATGGGAAAGGAGGATTTCAGGGGATGGGTTACATCGCCCTATAAATTTCAGCGCCGCTGTGTGCCGGTGACATTCATCAAACTTTTAAAGACCGGTGTTGCTTATCCGGAGCTTTTCACATTCCTTGAGCCGCTGATGTCTGATCCTGAACGGGAGGTTCATCAGGGCATGGGCTGGTTTCTGCGCGAAGCATGGAAACTTAAAAATGCAGAAACAGAAACTTTCCTGCTTAAATGGAAAGACACCGCACCCCGGCTTATTTTCCAGTATGCCTGCGAAAAAATGGATAAAGCGGGCAAAGCCCGCTTTAAACGATCGGTAAAACCCTGATTTACTTATAGTTTCAGGAGCTTTGAAGTGCCCAGAATGCGCTGGCCCTGAATAAGGTGGCACAGATACAGTCCGTTCCGGAGGTTTTCAATGGCTGCACTTACTTGACTGTCTCCCTGATTAACAGGAATTTCCATAACCGATTTCCCGGCAGCATCGGTAATTCGTATCATCGCATTTCCATTGCCCGCTGGAAGATTTGTTTCAAAGAAAATTATACCGGTTCCGGGATTCGGCCGGGGATCGGATAGATAATATTCCGGGTTTATGCCTTTGTTTTCCAGATTGGTGGTGATATCGATGATGGTAATTCCCAGGTCGTCGAAATAGAAGCCGTCGGCAATGGTGTTGGCATCGCTGCGAAGGGTAAACCGGAGTTTTATTTTTTGTCCGGCATATTCGCTGATGTTGATCTCCTCACGAACCCAGTTTGCCTGTATGTCATCGTAGACGGGTTCTCCCTGTATCTGGTACATGGTTCCCGTGTTGCTGTATCGACCCTGAAGGGGAGTCCAGCTTGCTCCGTTGTCGGCCGACAATTTCAGCTGAACGTAATCGTAGCCTGCTTCTATTCGCCAGCGGGCGACAAAATTCAGGATGGCGACGGAGGCATTGGTAAGGTCGGCCTCCTCCTCCATAGTAAACGAAGTGTTTGCGTTGTTTGTATAATTACCGAGTGGTGAGTCGGCTATGGAATAAGGTGCTGAGTAGGGGAAGGTAGAATACAGCCCCCACTGTCCGTTCCATTTTTCCGTATCGGGGAAATCGTCGTAAAAGACAACCACAGGAGTTCCGTAATAGCGGACAATGGTATCGTGTGTTGTGTACATTCCGTTTTCAATGGAAATAACATACGTGAGGGTATCGCCGTTTCGCACATGAGCGGCCAGTTCGAAGGGTATGGAGTCGGTTTTGGTTTGAAGGACATCCAGGTTCTGAACAGAAACGGGGTCACCCCATGAAGCAAAATTATCGTCCAGAGGCGTTACCGAAACAACATACGAGGCCGGGGTCTGTCCCAGACGGGTAAGGTCGAATTTAATCCACGACGATTTATCGGGGATAATAACGGGGGTGTTATCCCTGATCTCAGCGTAAGGTCCTGAATAGCGGGCAGCAAGTATGCTCTGGATCATGTTTTCCTGGCATTGGGGGATGATTCGGCTAACGGCAGGCCAGAAGCCATCTCCCTGACTTCCTACTTCCGGGGTATAGGCCAGGATTTTGTTTTTGGTCGTTTGTTCGCCGTACATCCAGTCGTCGGATCCGCCGTTCGAAATGTAAATGGTTGTACTTGAAGGTCCGTACGTATACCGGTTATCTGCTGTCATTCTTCGGGAATATTCCGCGAAAGCGTTTTCGTCGGGTGTTGATTCAGGGATGTAGCCCCAGGCGTAAAGCAGAAGATTGCTGTATGAATGGTAGTTCAATGCAATTTTAAAATCATGATTTTCGCAGAACTCCTTCATAGCCTGTGTTTCCGGTTCCGAGAATGGTCCGGTTCCGCGGTAGGTATCCTGGGAGGGATAGGGAGATGAGCCTTCGTTGTCCCATCCCCAGCCGAGTCCGTAATTGCGGTTCAGATCCACGCCAAACGAACCTCCTGTGTTCTGTCTGCGGTTTTTGCGCCACATTCCACCACCGTTAGGATTGGTACTGATGTTGTGAAGATAACCGTCGACGTTGAATACCGGAACAAAGTACATTTCGGTATTGTCGACCAGTGTGCGAATCTCTTCGTTGGTTTCATAATTTTCGAGGAGGTAATACATGTAATAGAGCAGATGCTGCATTCCAATGGGCTCCCTGGCATGATGCATTCCGGTATAAAGTACCTGGGGCTCCTGCTCGCTCTCATTCGGATTATCGGAAATTTTTACGTAATAAACCGGCCTTCCCTGTATGGTGGTTATTTCTGAAATGGGCTGTTTCTCCGTAATCAGGTCGGGGAAAAGATTAAACATAAGATCCAGATGCTCATAGCATTCATCCACCGTACTGAACCCGCCGCAGGATCCAAGTTCAAAATTATACGGAACCGGATAGTCGGATGGGGATTGCATGGCCTGCTTTTTTGCCTGCTTAATATCCATTCCGGTATTTCTGGCAGCATAATAGGCAGCCAGGTCGTCAATCTCTACAATGTGATTCAGGTTCAGAGACTCAAGCGCGAGCAATTCGTCCGGCGTAAGGGCAGTAGTATAGGTACTTTCTTTAGCATCGAAGAAACCTGCATTCAGGGCGATACCCAGGCGGGCAAGCGCAGGAAAATCTTCAGGACCGGCAAAGATCTTCACTTGTGAATATTTTTCCTGTTGTGCACTGGTGGCAAGAGCAAGAAAAAACAACAGGGTCGGGAGTAAAAAAAACTTTTTCATAAAGAGTGATGTTGGGCCTGGTTATATAGGTAATCACAAACGTACAGTTTTTTTGCAAGAAATTGCGTATACCACTGAAATATGATTTTAAAATCAATATGGATGATTGCTTAATTATATTGTTGATAACCAATCGGATGGTACAATTATCGGGGTTTTTGTATCATGAAAATTGAGATTTGTACCCCGGACCTCTGATCAAATTAATATTTTTTGATGTACAACCTTCGGCAATGGAAAGTAGTGATTGGGTTTCAGGGTATAGCAGGTTTCGAACCAAACTGCCTCCCCGATTGTTAGTGCAATCGTTTGCACTACAAACGTTCGGAAGTCTCCGTTACTGCCCGGGTCTGCCCGGTTTATGGGATTATTTACTAATAAGCCTGAGCTCCGGCCCTTAGTCGGGAATAAATATTAAAACATACTCTTACTCAGGGATTGATACTCCCTGCCTTAACAGCCACTCATGCAGGAAAACACAGCGTACAAGCCCAAAAACCACATCCGGATCGTAACGGCTGCCTCCTTATTCGACGGACACGATGCGGCCATCAACGTGATGCGCAGAATCCTTCAGTCGTCGGGAGCAGAAGTTATTCACCTGGGTCACGACCGTTCCGTTCAGGAGGTGGTACAGTGTGCCATTCAGGAGGATGTACAGGCCATTGCCATTACCTCCTACCAGGGTGGGCATATGGAGTATTTCAAATACATGTACGACCTGCTGCAGGAGGCCGGTTGCGGTCACATCCGGATTTTCGGCGGAGGCGGAGGTGTTATTCTTCCCCACGAGGCCGAAGAGCTTCACCAATACGGAATCGCCAGGATATACTCGCCCGACGATGGCCGTAAAATGGGCCTGCAGGGGATGATCAACGACCTGCTCCGGAAGGCTGATTTCGAAGCCGGAAATCTTAACGGTATTGATGCGGAGGTTATTCGCTCCGGGAATGTGCGTGCCATCGCTTCCCTCATCAGTGCTGCGGAAAACCATCCCGACAAGGCAAAAGTGATTACCCGGGAACTGCGGAGTACATGCAGTACCCTTTCGAGCCCCGTGCTTGGGGTTACCGGTACGGGCGGTGCCGGGAAATCGTCGCTGGTGGATGAGTTGGTGCGCCGGTTTCTGCTGGCCAATCCCGAAAAGAAGCTGGCAATCCTCTCTGTTGATCCGACCCGCCGCAAGAGCGGAGGGGCGCTGCTGGGCGACCGCATCCGCATGAATGCGATCAATTCGCCTCAGGTTTTTATGCGCAGCATGGCCACCCGGCAGGCCAACCTGGCATTGTCGAAATACATCAGCGATGCCGTTTGTATTGTAAAGAACGCAGGTTTTGATATGGTGATACTCGAAAGTTCGGGCATCGGACAGAGCGATACCGAGATTGTGGATTATGCCGATCTCTCTCTGTATGTGATGACACCGGAATACGGAGCCGCCTCCCAGCTCGAAAAGATCGACATGCTTGATTTTGCCGATGTGATCGCCATCAATAAGTCGGACAAGCGCGGAGCCGCTGATGCCTTGCGGGATGTTAAAAAGCAGTTCGTCCGCAACCACAAGCGCTGGGACGATGAACCTGATTCGCTGCCGGTATTTGCCACCCGGGCTTCGCAGTTCAACGATGCGGGAGTAAACAGGCTGTTCAATCATCTTATTTCGCTTATGAATGCCAAAGCAGGCAAGGCTTTCAAACCGTTTGAAATTATTGCCGGAGAAGAACATGGCACTATTACCATCATCCTGCCTTCGAGGGTACGTTATCTTTCGGAAATCAGCGATACCGTCCGAAATTACAACGCGTTGACAGACAGGCTGGCAAAAGAGGCCGCCGAGCTCCAATCGCTGGAACAGGCCGGTAGCCTGCTGAAAAAGGAATCGCAGGACGTTCCGGAAACCATTCTACAACGGATGGAGGCACTCCGGAAATCGCTTGGTGAAGACCATCTGGCGGTTATCGGATCGTGGGAAGAGAAGAAAAAGCGGTTCAGCGATCCGGAATACAGCTATAGTGTGAGGGGGAAAGAAATTAAGGTACAGACCTTTTCGGAATCGCTTTCGCATACCAGGGTGCCCAAAATCTCCATGCCGCGCTATCACAGCTGGGGCGATATTCTGAAATGGAACCTGCGCGAGAATGTTCCGGGGGAGTTTCCCTATGCCTCCGGGGTTTATCCCTTCAAACGCGAAAACGAAGATCCTACCCGCATGTTTGCCGGCGAAGGCGGACCGGAACGCACCAATAAGCGGTTTCATTACGTATCGGCAGGAATGCCGGCGCGCAGGCTCTCCACCGCCTTCGATTCGGTTACACTTTACGGTGCCGATCCCGACGTGCGGCCCGATATTTACGGAAAAATCGGGAATGCCGGCGTTTCGGTGGCTTGTCTCGACGATGCCAAAAAGCTCTACTCGGGTTTCAACCTGCTGGATGCCGCCACTTCAGTGAGCATGACCATCAACGGACCGGCTCCGGCACTGGTAGGATTTTTCATGAATGCGGCCATCGATCAGCAGTGCGAGTTGTATATCCGGCAGCACGGACTCGAAGCAGAGGTTGAAAAGAAGATTGCGGCAATTTATAAGGCCAGGGGCACGGCCCGCCCTGCTTATCAGGGTGCGCTGCCTGCAGGTAACGATGGGCTCGGCCTGATGCTGCTGGGGGTAACCGGCGATCGGGTATTACCGGCTGAGGTGTACCAAAAAATAAAAACCGATACCATTTCAAAGGTCAGGGGTACCGTGCAGGCCGATATTCTGAAAGAGGATCAGGCCCAGAACACCTGCATTTTCTCCACCGATTTCTCGCTCAAGGTGATGGGAGATGTGCAGGATTACTTTATCCGGAATAACGTAAGGAATTTTTATTCCGTGTCGATTTCGGGATACCATATTGCCGAAGCTGGCGCCAATCCGGTAACCCAGCTGGCGCTTACCCTGGCCAACGGGTTTACCTATGTGGAGTATTACCTGTCGCGCGGGATGAAGATTGATGATTTTGCCCCGAACTTCTCGTTTTTCTTTTCCAACGGCATAGATCCCGAGTATGCGGTGATGGGAAGGGTGGCCAGGCTGATCTGGGCCAAGGCCATGAAGTTGAAATACGGCGCCAACGAGCGTTCGCAGATGCTGAAGTATCATATTCAGACTTCGGGACGCTCGCTGCACGCGCAGGAGATCGGATTTAACGATATCCGGACCACGCTTCAGGCCCTGTATGCCATTTACGATAACTGCAATTCGCTGCATACCAATGCCTACGATGAGGCCATCACCACGCCTACCGAGGAGTCGGTGCGCAGGGCCATGGCCATTCAGCTGATCATCAATCATGAGCTGGGGCTGGCGAAAAACCAGAATCCGCTGCAGGGGTCCTTTATCATAGAGGAGTTAACCGATCTGGTGGAGGAAGCGGTTTTGTTGGAATTCGACCGGCTTACGGAACGGGGCGGGGTGCTTGGCGCGATGGAAACCATGTACCAGCGCAGCCGCATTCAGGAAGAGTCGCTCTATTACGAGAAGCTGAAGCACGACGGCAAACTGCCGATTATGGGGGTGAATACGTTTCTTTCGTCGGAAGGCTCGCCCACCATTATTCCGGCAGAGGTAATCCGCTCGACCCCGGAAGAAAAGGATTATCAGGTGACAATGCTGAAAGAACTGCACAAGACCTGGCAGCCTGAAGCGGCACAGGCCCTGAAGTACCTGCATCATACGGCAGCTTCCAACGGCAACGTGTTTGAAGCCCTGATGGAAGCGACAAAATATTGCTCGCTCGGACAGATCACGCAGGAGTTGTTCAGGGTAGGAGGGCAGTACAGGAGGAATATGTGATTTTGGATTTTGGATCTCGGAATGATTAATCGTATTGATCGGTGTTTTCTGAAAGACAAGATTTACAAGATTAGCAGGATTCTTTTTTTTGACAGGATTTACAGGATTTACAGGATTAGCAGGATTCTCTTTTTGACAGGATTTACAGGATTAGCAGGATTCTCTTTTTTGACAGGATTTACAGGATTTACAGGATTTACAGGATTAGCAGGATTCTTTTTTTTGACAGGATTTACAGGATTTACAGGATTAGCAGGATTCTCTTTTTTGACAGGATTTACAGGATTTACAGGATTAGCAGGATTCTCTTTTTGACAGGATTTACAGGATTTGCTTGGTTTCTTTTTTTTCGGCAGGATTAACGGGATTAGCAGGATTAAAAGGATACTGATGCCGGACGAAATTTCTGGAATAACTGTTATTTCATAATTCCCGCTTCAACCTTAGCCTTATCTTTAATCTTAACCTCAACCTCAGACTTCCTTCCCAACCAGGTGCAGCTCCAAATCGGTCATTATGCCTTCGAGGTTTTTCACTTTTGCGCCCTCCACATTAAAGGCCAGTTGCACGCCTTCTATTTTACGGATGGTTTGGATCAGGGAAGACTGGTGTTCCGGTTCGAAAGGACCTTTGGTTAACAGGAAGTAATCCGCCTGACGGTAGGCAGGTACCAGTTTGGCGGTGTGGTTGCTGTTCGCGATCAGGTAAAAGTGGAGCCGGCGGTTGCATTCATAATACGCGAAGAGCGGAAATTCGGGCAGGGTCCCTTCTTTTTCCTGGTATACGGGAAGATCGTCGAGCCTTGAAAGGGAAAGGGCAGCGAAGAGGTTGATATGGTAGGCCAGCCGGTAATCCTTCAACTGGCTGCTGATACCTATAATTCCCAGATCGGGATAGGACAGGGGTTCGCTGATTAGTTTCTTTCTGGCCATGGCAGTGGTTTCATGCAAAGATAATTATTCGCAAAGGTTATTGTGCCTGCATGCAAAAGTTTTCAGGATTTGAAAATAATGCATTATCGGTTCCGGGCGGCGTGTTCCGACGTAGTCACAGACTATGCCTGAAGGTGGGACGAGGGACGCTGAAGGAGGGACGAGGGACGCTGAAGGATGGACGAGGGACGCCCCTTCGACTTCCCTTCGGCTTCGCTCAGGGTGAACGCTCAGGGACCGGGAAGAAGGACGAGCGGTGGTGGTCGAGCGGAGCCGAGACCACCATTTGGGAGGAGAGAAAGAGAGAGGAAGAAAGGGACAAGAATTCACCTGACAGGTTTTCTTCTAACCTGTTAGGTGTGTAAAGGACGTTTAAACCCTGATAAGCTAAACTTCATCACGGAATGACAGTATTAACAGGATTTGCAAGGTTTCTTTTTTTTTCGACAGGATTAACAGGATTAACAGGATTAAATGGATTCTGTTACCGGGAAGATTTTGGATTTTGGCCCGGATCGTTATCGGGATGTAAAATTCTCATATTTTCACATCATTAAATTGTTTAATTATTCATTCCCGGACGAAGGTGTGACCGGGAAAAAGTGGATTCCGGCTGCCATCATTAAGATAAAGGCATATGATTATTTGAGATGTTAACTGGCTTCCGGCACATCAAATACATTATTTATCAATGTGTATAAATTGTTAATAACTTACCCCCCCCCCCATGCTTGACTTTTATTAAAATTTAGCAGTAAATTTACTTCATCTAAAAAAGCGTTCTTTTTTATCAAAGTGTAAAATAGCTTTACTTTTAATAATCACATTTTCACTCTATATATTTTGCCAGAAGCAAAGAATTCAGGATCAAATCAAAACTAAAAAAACTAACCATAATACCAATCCTTTATGAAACGATGTTTACTTCTACCCATGCTATTTGCACTGGCATTTTCATTCAACGCTGCAGCACAAACTTATTACCCACTACCCGAAGAAAAGGCCTATTGGACCGTTTTGGAATTTGATTATAATACATGGCAATACAATGATGTTATCTACACGGTGATGGGTGATTCTGTAATAAACAACCTTAACTATAAGGTGGTTTATAGGCTTGACGACTACCCAACCATTTATGACACCATAAGTACCCTGCATTGTTTTATGCGTCAGAGTGTAGAAGAAAAGAAAATTTGGTTTATCCGGAACTACCTTGGAGAGACACAGGAAAAACTTGGCTATGACCTATCTGCTGCAGTGGGTGATACAGTCAGTTTACCGGCGTTTCAATTTAGCGTATTTGATGACTCTTTGTTTTATTTAGCTTTTATTGATTCCATTGACATGTCATTTATTGGAGAATTAAATGAATATAGAAAATTTTATGTTTTTTTTTCGCTCAAGTATGGTAGTAGTATGAGCCTTGAGTTTATTGAAGGTATAAAAGACTATAGGTCTACTTTTCCAAACTTAGATATCTTGAGTGGTTTTGATCCATTTCATCAATCAGAAACAGTGTGTGTACAAGTAAATGGTTCATTTTGGTTTGGTTATGAACCATACAATGAAAATTGTGGTTTTCTTGCGGTGGGTCTCGATAATCCTGAGTTAAACAAGTTAGAAGTCTTTCCCAATCCGGTTTCAAATATTCTTACAGTGCAGCTACCAGAGGGCTTTAAATATGCAGAGTTGCTGACTATCTACAATACGCTGGGTGAGGTTATATTACAAAAAGACATTGAATCTGCCGGCAATAGTTTTGCTATTGATGTTTCTGCCTTAAACCAAGGGTTGTATCTCCTGAATATAAATTCACACTCCTCCAACATTTCAGTAAAACTTATTATTAAACACTAAATCCTTGATTCAACTTGTTTGTATTTAATTCAGATATTGATTTAAAATTTTAGTATGAAAAATAACTTCGTTCTTATACTCACTTTGACATTCTTTTCCCTTTCCTGCTTTAGCCAGGATTTCTGGGAACCAATTAACAATCCGGGAGCACACATTTACGATATGACAGTAGATTCACAGGGCAGGATTTACCTTGCTACTTGGGATGAGAATTTGGGGGGAATATACCGCAGTGATGATAATGGAGAAACCTGGCAACATAAAAACAATGGTATCCCTTATTTATATACCAGGGCAATAGCATTTTATCGTGACAGTACTTTGTTCACTTCGCTTTTTAGCAAGTTATACAGAACCTCCGATCTCGGAGAAAACTGGCAATTGGTTTACGAACATTTTCCGGAAGCCACTTCTTTTGATGTTATCAGATGCGGGTTTGATAGTATCATACTGGTTGGAGGTGAAAACTCAAGGGGAATACTCCGTTCAGTCGATAATGGTGAAACATGGGAAAATGTACTGAATTTGTATAACGATGATTATCAGGAGCATATTACTGATATTGCTTTTGGACCCAATGGCATAATATACGCATGTTCGAGATTTACCAATAGTTGGAGTGACGAACAACCTAAAGTTTACTCGTCAATAGACTATGGAAAAACATGGATACCTTTTCTTAATCTCACTACCCCGAGTGCTTATTATTCTTTGGATTTTGATAACAACGGAAGGCTACTTGTTGGTAGCTGGAATGGCATATACCGTTTTGATTTTGTGCTGAATTCCTGGGAATATATAGCAATCAATTCATCAGTAGTGGATTTTCAGGTTGTACCTGACAACCGGATTTTTCTAGCCTGTGATCAAAGCGCTGGATTTGGGGGTGTATTGTTATCAGAGGATGGAGGTGATACTTATCCTATTGTGCTGAATAATGGGTTGATTTATAATTCTGCAGGCCAATTTGCAGTTGATGCTATTGGAAAACTACTAATGTACCCGCCGGGTTCTTCAATCATTTATAAAAGCCAGGATACAATAATTACTGCATCTCATATAATTAATGATTTAGAATTCAGAAATAAACTCTTAGTATGTTATCCTAACCCTTTTAAGAACCACATAATTTTTAAATCAACAATAAATCAATCATCAAAAGTTGAAATCCTCGATCAATCAGGATCTTGCATCTTAACTTTTG
The DNA here is from genome assembly GCA_022837485.1 of Bacteroidales bacterium. Lineage (GTDB taxonomy): Bacteria > Bacteroidota > Bacteroidia > Bacteroidales > Lentimicrobiaceae > Lentimicrobium. The sequence goes on along the minus strand of JALHHH010000042.1, from coordinate 3,526 downwards.
AAATGGAACCTCTACAAGAGTATTTGTTTGAAGCAGCAAATCTGTCTCCTGGTTTATACATAGCGAAAATTGAATCTGAAAAACAGCTTCAAATAATTAAACTGGTACTCAATAAATATCACAACCAATATTAACTTAATAAACAACTTATGAAAACAACAAAAAATGCTTTTGGAATCATTATGCTTGCCATGATTATGCTTGTGAACATTAAAATTATGGCACAGGTTAACCCCTCTCCTTCCGGATATATTCCAAGCTCGCAGGAGTATTGGGATGCTGTGCCTTTAATGACCTTATCACCAGTATCAGCCGCGGTCAATCTTCCTGAAGAGGTCGGCAACTCTGATGAGATTTATTTTCCTCAAATGGACAATGAAACCACTTTATACTTTTATGAACAGCGTCCAACCGCATCCTGTCTGAATCCTTTCACAAGGCGGGAAAACCATTGCCATAGAAACCCTGGTTATTGCAAATAGCAAAGTTCATTCAGATTTTATAAGGCATTCCGGAAATTTTTCGAAATGTCTTATAGCTTAAAGCTTATCCGGTTAATGCTTCCCGTTGCCGTTGATTCCGAAATATTCGATGGCCTTCATGGCGGCATTCTGTTCGGCGCCTTTAATGGAAAAGTCGCGGCCCGATCCGGCGATTTCACCATCCAGGGTAACTTCCACGATGTATTGTTTTTTATAACCCGTACCCACCTCCTGAACTACGTTAAATTCAATAGCTTTTTTCTCTTTTTGCGACCATTCGATCAATCGGCTTTTATAGTTAAGGTCGGTATTGATCAATTCGTTAAGGTCGAAATGGTTCCGGATAATTTTGCTAATGAGAACTTTTCGTGTAAATTCATACCCCTTGTCAAGATAAATTGCGCCGACAATTGCTTCGAAAGCATCGCCACGGATGGAACGGTAAACGTTATTTCTATCCTGGGAGTGGACAATCATTTGATCGAGTCCGATTTTCTGGGAGAGTTTGTTGAGTTGTGCGCGGCTAACAATACGTGACCGCATTTCCGTGAGGAATCCTTCGTCCTTCAATGGAAACATCCTGAAAAGGTGATCGGCAACCACCGTACTTAATACGGTATCGCCGAGATATTCGAGGCGTTCATTACTTATCCTGATGCCGTTGTGTAATTCAACGGCCTGTGATCTGTGTGTAAAAGCCAGCTTATATAAAAAAATATTTTCGGGGTAATACCCGAAAATATTTTTTATGGCTTCGTATAAGGGCTTTTCTGAAGAAAAGTAAAACCGGAGAGGTTTTAATTTCAGGGGAAACACAGCTTATTCAACAAATTTCTTGATCAGTATGGATGCATTGTGTCCGCCAAAGCCGAAGGTGTTGCTGATGGCAGCATTAACGGTTCTGTTTACAGCCTTTCCAAATGTAAAGTTCAGTGAAGAATCGATTTCCGGATCATCGGTAAAGTGGTTGATGGTCGGAGGAACGATATTGTTCTGAACGGCCAGAATGGTGGCAATTGCTTCAATGGCTCCGGCGGCACCCAGGAGGTGGCCTGTCATTGATTTGGTACTGTTGATGTTGATTTTGGGTGCATATTCACCGAAGAGCGAGACTATAGCTTTAGCTTCGGCAATATCACCCAGGGGAGTGGAGGTGCCGTGCGTATTGATGTGGTCAACATCGGCGGGGCTGAGTCCGGCTTCTTCCAGCGCGGCTTTCATGGCGCGCATGGCACCGTCGCCTTCGGGGTGGGGGCCTGTCATATGGTAGGCATCGGCGGTAAGGCCGCTTCCAACCACTTCGGCATAAATTTTTGCACCTCTTGCCAGGGCATGATCCAGATCTTCGAGGATCAGGGCACCGGCGCCTTCACCGATCACAAAGCCGTCGCGGTCCTTGTCAAAAGGACGGGAGGCCGTTTTGGGATCATCGTTCCGGGTAGAAATGGCATGCATGGCATTAAAACCTCCGACACCGGGCGCGTTTACTGCAGCTTCCGATCCGCCACAGACGAATACATCGGCTTTACCCCATTTAATATAGTTGAACGCGTCAACGATAGCGTTGGCCGACGATGCGCAGGCTGAAACCGTAGCAAAATTGGGCCCTTTGAAGCCGTGTTTGATGGAGATATGTCCTGCCGTAATATCGGCAATCATTTTCGGAATGAAGAACGGGTTAAACCTCGGTGTTCCATCGCCGGTGGCATACACACTGACCTCTTCAAGGAAGGTAACCAATCCGCCGATTCCTGATGCCCAAATAACCCCGATGCGATTCAGGTCTAGTTTTTCGGGTACCAGTCCTGCATCGGCAACTGCCTCGTCGGAGCTGACCATACCGTACTGGGCGTAAGGGTCGTACTTACGAACTTCTTTCCTGTCGAAAAACTTCAGAGGATCGAAATTCTTGACTTCGCATGCAAACTGTGTTTTAAACTTGCCTGCATCGAACCGCGTAATACGGTCAGCGCCACTTACTCCATTAATCAATGCCGTCCAGTAATCCTGAACATTATTGCCTAATGGAGTAAGTGCACCAAGTCCGGTTACAACAACTCGTCGTGACTTCATTCAGGGAATTCCTTATTTGGTGTTGTTTTCGATGTAAGCAATGGCGTCGCCTACAGTACCGATTTTTTCTGCCTGATCATCGGGGATGGCAATGTTGAATTCCTTTTCGAATTCCATGATCAGTTCAACGGTATCAAGAGAATCAGCACCTAAATCGTTGGTGAAACTAGCTTCCGGAGTAACTTCGTTCTCATCAACACCAAGCTTATCAACGATGATAGCTTTCACTTTTGTTGCAATGTCTGACATTTTTTCTCCTTTTTTGGTTTGAGGCTGCAAAGAAACAAATTATTCAAATAACAAACAAAAATTTTGTTACCAAGGCCCAGTTTTTAATTAGCTAAATAACTATAAAACAAATATATGCATGTATAAACATAAAATATATGTTAGTCGATGAAGCAATTCAATAGCCACAAAATCAATCAATTGAGGCTTTAAACCCTGGATGAATTAAAATTGGCTTAAAAAGTAGGGGAATTTTCCTCCTCCTGGGCTTTTTACCGGCCCAAAGTATGCCCATTTATGAAAACACCTGGAAATTTAACCGGACTTTCTCTCATGCGTTGATTCTAACCCGATGGATCAATAATTACGATAAGATAATTCCCGGTAATCGTGAATTCGGTTTCATGATCTGTGAAAGGAGGATTACTGCCAGTCGATTTCCCCGCTGCCGTAACAGAGTTCGCCCGCAGCATCGTAAACCACGCCAAACTGTCCGGCGGCCACCCCCGAAACGGGTACTTCCGATTCTATAACGGCCCCGCTTCCGGTAAATACCAGCCTGCCCCTGTTAAACTCGGGCGTGTGGCGGATTTTGAAGGTAATATCCACGGGCCGGCTCAGGTCGTTCCAGGGATTGCCCGAGATAAAGTGGAATCCTTTAAGCTGTATGCTGTTGCGGTACTGGGTCAGGGGGTCGTAGCCGTTGGAGACATAAACCACGTTTTCATCCGTATCCTTTTTCA
>JALHHH010000041.1 GCA_022837485.1 Bacteroidales bacterium | reverse complement strand
CAGGCTGATGCGATCATCCCTGAAATCATCTTCAATAAATTTAGAAGCTTTAAAAATTCTGAACCTGAAGTTGTCGAAGATTACATCGGAACCAAAACCAAGGAGGGTGTCGGCATTCATACTAAGCAGCTTGCGGGGCGTTTCGAGCATAATCCGGTCAAGCGCATTAAACGGTCTGAAAACGCCGCGATCCTTGGTGTTTTTCATCGACCGCTTCAGTTTCATATCGCTGAGGTTGCTGTTGCCGGTGAAGTTAATCTGATCAATCCGGACCTTGGCGTTTTTGTCAACATTGATTACCAGGCTTACTTCATTGGCTTTAACACTGTCGGTCACCTGCTCAATTTCAACTTCGGTGTTGAGGAAGCCCTTATCGATGAAGTGTTTCTTTATGATGTTTGACGTCCGAATAAGAACGTTATCGGTAACAACATCGCCTTTAATAAGTTTAATTTTCTCGCGCAGATCATCGGCTTCGGCTTTCTTTACACCTTTGAATGAGAAACGGTTAAGACGTGGTCTTTCCTGTAGGTTAATATTCAGGAATATAAGCTCATCGGAGAATTTTGTGGCTGAGATGCTCACGTTTTCAAAAAGACCCTGAGCCCAGAGTTTCTCTATTGCTTTGCGGATTTTATCACCGGGAACTTCGATTCGGTCAGCAACCTGAAGCCCGGAGATCATAATAAGTACGTTATGGTCGAGGTATTGAACTCCGGTTACGGTTACACCCCCGATGATGTATTCGCGGGGGGAGGAGTAATCTATTTCACTCAGGTCGTCGCCCAGTCTGATCTGAGCTGTGGTCAAAAGCGGAAGAAGCAGCAGTGCAGCGGCAATCAGTCGAAGTCTCAGTTTCATTGATTGGTCAAAGGTTTAATTTGTTCACTTGTCATGCCGAAGCGCCGTTCGCGGTGCTGATAATCCAGTATAGCTTCGTAAAGGTCATCCTTTCTGAAGTCGGGCCATAGTTTTGGTGAGAAGCACAATTCAGCATAAGCCAGCTGCCAGAGCAGAAAATTGCTGATCCGGTATTCACCGCTGGTTCTGATGAGCAATTCCGGGTCGGGAATTTCGGAAGTATCGAGATAGGTGCTGAAAAGATCCTGGTCAACGTCGTTTTTTGTGATTTTACCCTGCTCAATATCGCCGGCTATTTTACGTGCGGCTTCGGTAATCTCCCAACGGCCGCTGTAATTTAGGGCAAGGATTAGATCCATGCGGGTATTGCCCGCTGTTTTGGCCATCGTTTCCTGCAATTGCGCGAAACAATTCTTTTGCAAATGGCAAAGATCGCCTATGGCTTTGAGCCGGATATTGTTATCCATCAGTGTGCCCAATTCGGAACTGAGGGAAGCAACCAGCAGATTCATTAAAGCATCTACCTCGCATTTTGGTCTTTTCCAGTTCTCGGTTGAGAAGGCATAGAGAGTTAAGTGCCGTATCCCAAGCTCCGCGGCTGCAGTGGCAGTCTGCCTCACTGCTTCCACCCCGTTGCGATGGCCGAATACCCTGACTTCACCACGGTTTTTCGCCCAGCGTCCATTCCCGTCCATGATGACGGCAATGTGCCCGGGCAGCCTGGTAAGGTCGATTTTATCTTTAAGATCCATTCTTCAGAATCACGAAACTAAATTACCGTCTATTTGGTAATAACATACAATCCGGATGTTAATTATTGTTAATCAATACAACAGCATGTTTCACGGTCAAATAATCCGGATTTTTATTATCGGTGAACGTGCCGCAGTTAACACCATTTAGCTCTTCAAGCAAATCAGTAATATATGTTCAAACACCGCTGTTTGTTCAGATAATTGAGCCTGAGCGATACACTTACACTCAGAAATGAAAACCAGTCGTTGTACTTTGAATCTCCGCGCTGCATTCCTTTTGTATGATTCAGTGTTGGATCCGAAAAAAGTTCCGGTATTTCCGCTTCTCCGGGATCTGTTCCTTTAAGATCAAGGTAATAGGTGGTACTCACGTCATCGATGTAATCGGTAAATGCCTTGTGCATGGTCCAGTCGGCCGACATTCCGATGAAGTCGTTCAGACTGTATTTTACCCCTATGCCGAATGGAATGGAGAATCCGGTTCTGCGATAAGGCTTGCGACCGGGGAAATTTGAGTTGCCCTGACCTTCGGTATTGAGTGGCTGGAGCTCCTGTGTAACCCCATTATACGTTGCTTTCGGGTTAAAGAAAAATACCGAAGCTCCGGCATACATGTACGGTGTAACAAAATGCCTCAGACTGCCGATAAAGTATTCCAGGAAATTGAATTCAAAGACGCCGGAGATATCCGTAATATGAGAGGTAAAATTAAGGTTACGGTTCGGGTTGATCTTGCTGACCGCGTCGTCGCCTTTTACAGTTCCGTACATCAGCGATCCTCTGACTGCAATCCGCTCATTAAAATTGTGCCTGAGGAATCCGCCGAAAGCAGGACTTGTCATCAGAAACTGACCGCCCGGGTTCAGGTCGCCAAGATAATAGGATCCGCCTCCGCTGATGCCGATTTCGGCATACTGCTGTGCCCCTGCGAACCGGGTAATGAAAAGGATAAATAAGGATAAAAGCAGCGTTTTTTTCATAGGTCGTTCAAGGCTGTACTTTTACGGCCAGGGTATTTTATGTGCCCGGTAAATGCGGAACACTATCTTTAAGCACCTGATTTGGCTTGCAAAAGTAAAAAAAATATTGAGCCGAAAAGCATGAATGACTGAAGGCAACGGTTTAGTTGCGGACATCGCGCCCCCACATCAGTTTTTGCCTGATGGTGGTGAAGAAATTATCGCCGGTACGTTGTACAAGGTTTATAAAGAATTTTTCCTTCTTAACCACTATTTCTGTAGCAGAGTCGATGATTGCATTCCGGGAATCAAGCCCGACAAGGTACTGCGACATCCGTCCCTCAACCTTTAGCCTTATCACACTTTTGTCAGGGATAACGACAGGCCGCACGGTTAAATTGTGCGTTGCAATGGGCGTAATCACAAAATTCTCGGAGTCAGGCGTTATAATCGGACCGTTGCAACTCAGCGAATATGCCGTGGAACCGGTAGGTGTCGCAACAATAAGTCCGTCGGCCCAGTAGGAGTTTAACAGTAAATCGTCAACATACACATGTACCAGTATCATCGATCCGGTATCTTTCTTGTTGACCGTTAACTCATTAAGCGCATAATTGATCTCACCAAACAGGTTTTCCGGTGTTTCCACACACAGCATAGAGCGTTTGTCGAGGGTATATTCGCCTTTCAATAAAGCAGCAACCGCCTGGTTTATCTCGTTTTTCGAAATGCTCGAAAGAAATCCCATACGACCCAGATTTATCCCCATCAGCGGAATTCCGGAGTCCCTGATAAGGGTGATGGCATCAAGCATGGTGCCGTCGCCCCCAATAGAAAACAAAAAATCCGCATTCCCGCGAAGCTCATCGTGCCTGCTGAAGGTGAGAGGCTCACCCGAAAACTGTATTCTGCTTTTTACAAAATCATAAAAAGGTTCGTGTATCAATATGCTGACTTTATGCCGGTCGAGAATTTCTACCAGCTGCTGGAAATAAAACAGCAGATCTTCAGCAAATGTCTTTCCGAAAAGAGCAATTTTCATGGTAAAAAGTTTATTAAAGCAGCTGTATGTATGCGATAACCGTCAGGTTGAAGCGAAATGCATGCATAACAACTTTCAAACAGCAGCTTTATTCTGCAAATGTACAATTCCGCCGTTGGTTTCGGTCAGATGGCTGCCATAAAATGAACGAAAAAGCCTGCCTGTCCTTCACGGTTTACCGAAAATTCGGTACGCACTACCTTGTCGTAATAGGTTACAAAGTCAATTCCAAGTCCGGCTCCGGTGAGTACACTTCGCCTCAGACTGGCGTTTTCCTCTTTGCCTTTTGTCCATGCCTGTCCGGCATCGGCATATATCCCTGCATATACCGAGAAAGGTATGGTGTTGAATTGCCTGGACTTTATTTTATTTAGTTTGATTATTTTCTCATCCAGAAGTGCATATTTCAGATTCACTTTCGTGATCCAGAAGTTATCGCCATCAATAACCTTATACTCGTATCCCCTTACGTAGTCGCGGCCGTATCCCAGTGCCTGGTTCAGGAACCAGGGTTTCGTGCCTGCCGTTGAAATTTTTATTGCTGCCCCTGCTGCCAGGTTCCATCGCCTGTGTAGCGAAACATGGTTTCGGGCCGACGACCGCAGCGTAAGGTAGTTGAAATCGGATGCTGGCAGTATTCCGGTCCATTCGAGCAGGGCATCGGCATACCATCCCCGTAAGGGATAGCCCCGCTGGTCGCGAAAATCGGCTTTTAACAGATAAGATAGCCGTGGTATGGCAATTTTTCCATCATCGGTTCCGGCGTAATCCGGATTCAGCGAAAGCAAAGTGTCGCTGAAGCGATAGCCGTACAGCTGTGCAGTTAAAGTATGGCTAAGATTAATTCCCGGACGGTATCGGAAAAACAGGTCTGCCCCTGTGTACCAGCGCAGAAAGTCCTCGTTCCGGTGATATATAAGGCGGTCGTCGAGCGTTTTTATTGCCGTCTCCCGTTCCCTTCCCAGTGTTACCATTACCCCGGCACCTAGTGTTTTTTTACGGTTCAGGTAGGGAGCTTCGTAAAGCAGTCCCAGCTGCTGCTGATAACCGGCCTTAAAGCGCAAATGTACTCTCTCCATTCTCCCTCTGAAATTCTCCTGCTGAAAAAACAAGCCGTAGGAAATGCGCCCGGGGTCCCCGTTTTCGAGCCAGGCATTCGGATTTCTGTCGGCAATTTCAAAAACCGGCCATAGCCAGGTATACCAGCGTTCGGTAAGGGAAATGTTAATGTCCGTAAGTGTGTTGTCGGTCGATGGATGTGCCGTGATAACGGCAAAATGAAAAAGCGAAAGCCGTATCAGGTTGTCCTGACTGATTTTCAGCGCCTGCTCAAGCTGTTTGCAGGTAAGTGTGTCGCCCACAGAAAAAGTGAGCTCCCTCAGGATAATGTATTCCTGCGTCCTTCGGTTTCCTTCTGTTTTTATGGATGATATAACAATGGTGCCGACACCGGATCCGGCCGGTGAGGCATCGCTGCAAAGCGCTATAAATGCAGTAACCAGAACAATCCAACGGAAGGTTGCCGGTGCAAACCTCATAATTCGAGAAATTTCATCAGCGAATCGTAACGGTCGCGCAGGGTTTCGTTGTAATCGCCTTCGAAAAACGAAGCTTTGATGTTGTAATTATACCGTGTAAAGGTTTGTATGATAGACCCTATATCCATGCGGTTGATCTTAAGGGTGACTTCCATACGTGTTGAGTCGGGCAGGGTTTGTACGTAAAGGCTGAGTATGCTTGAATCGTTCATCTCTACCAGCCGGGCTATCTCGCTGAGCGAATAATCCCTGATTCCCATCTCAAGAACAATAATACCCCCTGGGTTATCAACGGCTGCAAGGCGGGCAAAATACTTGACCAGGCATTGCAGTGTTATCGATCCCAGGTAATGATTTTTATGATCAAGCACGGGAATGAGGGTGAGCTTTTGCTCATATACCTGCCTTATAACATCATAAACATGTTGATTTTCAAATACGTATGGTTTATAAAGACCCAGGGGGTGGTTTCCAAGAGGTTCTTCATAATTACCCAGCTCGTAAATGTCAGCCTCCGATACAAGCCCCAGAAAATCGCTGTTATTCACGATCGGAAGGTGTGAAACCCTGAACTCCTCCATCCAGTTGAGGGCAGTAATACCCGTGTCGGACGTCTTCAGAGGCATGATGGCATCGCTGATCAGTTCTTTTGCTAACATGGCTGGGTTGATTTGTACCGTACAAACTTACGAATAAAAGGTATATGCGGAATCTTACCTTCGACTTCCAAGCAGGTTAACCTGCAGATAATCACTCCGGATTGTGTTTTGCGGGAAATATAAGAATATGATGCCCGTATCGGAACGCAGACCGGGATGTAACTTTGTTATCCCTCCTCAGGATTGGAATATGTGGCGTTAACGTTTCACTAATTAATACCTTTGCAGTAAAAAGTAGTAAGCCATGACTAAATTGAGCGTTAACATAAACAAGATTGCAACGCTTCGGAATGCCCGGGGAGGGAACCTTCCGGATGTTGTAAAAGCTGCAATTGATTGTGAACGTTATGGGGCACAGGGAATTACCGTGCACCCGAGGCCCGATGAGCGGCACATCCGCTATCGGGATGCCCGTGATTTGAAACCTGTAGTAATCACAGAATTTAACATCGAGGGGAATCCCGAGCCCCGGTTTATCGACCTGGTGCTTGAAGTAAAGCCGCATCAGGTTACTCTGGTTCCCGATGCTCCCGATGCAATTACATCGAACCAGGGGTGGGATACCATAAAATACCGGAATCATCTGTCCGATATAATCGCTGAATTCCATAAGCATGGCATTCGTACTTCAATTTTCGTGGATCCCGATCCTCGTATGGCTGAAGCTGCTGCTTTAACGGGTACCGATAGGGTGGAGCTTTATACGGAAAGCTATGCGGCCGGGTATCATGCCGACAGGCAGAAAGCCATCACACCCTTCGTGGAATCGGCCCGTGCTGCTACGGCTGCCGGTCTCGGCTTGAATGCAGGGCACGACCTTAACCTCGATAACCTGAGGTATTTTGTACAAACCATTCCGGGTATACTGGAAGTTTCCATCGGTCACGCATTGATAGCGGATGCTCTTTATTACGGACTCGAAACCACCATTCAACTTTATCTTCGTGAGTTGAAACCATGGCTTCCGGTATAAATTACGCACCCTTTCGTTTTTATTAATTTCCAATTATGAAGTTATTCTACCGCCATTATGGTGCAGGACAGCCGGTTATAATCCTTCACGGGATTTTTGGAGTCTCCGATAACTGGGTTACACTGGGCAAAAAACTTGCAGAAAAGTTTTCGGTTTACATTCCCGATCAGCGTAATCATGGAAAGTCGCCGCACAGCGCAACATTTAATTATTTTGCGATGGCCGACGATCTGCTTGAGTTCATTACGGAACATAAGCTGGAGCGCCCCATGATTATCGGACACTCTATGGGCGGGAAGGTTGCTATGACCTTCGCACTGGAGCATCCGGAAATGGTAGAGCGACTGGTGGTGGTCGATATAAGTCCCAGAAAATATCCCGGCCGCAACGTTCATTTTGATATGATTAGCGCCATGATGGCAGTAAATTTCGATGCCGTGCATTCGCGGGCGGAGGTTGAGCAGTTGCTCGAAACCAGTATCCCGAACAGGCGCATCCGAATGTTTGTGATGAAAAATTTATACCGGAAAACCCGGCACAGTTTCGACTGGAGGTTAAATCTGGAAGCGCTGAACGCGAATATGGATTATGTATTCGATGGGGTGGAAAGTTCGGATACATATGAAGGCCCAACGCTGTTTATCCGGGGAGGACGTTCGGATTATATCGTGGATGCCGATACCCCTTTGATCCGCAAGTTATTCCCGACGGCTCAGATTCAGACCATTGACAAAGCCTCGCACTGGGTACATGCCGAAGCACCTGCCGAATTGTGCAGCCATTTCAGTACTTTTCTCGGTAAAGAGTGTATTCCTCCCGGAGCGGAAGAATAAATTCAATAAGGGTAAAAACGCAATAACCTCTGAATTATCAGCTGCTAAGCTAATAGGTAAGCCGTATTATAATGTACAAAAAGACACTGCGAAATATCCGATCGCAGTGTCTTTTTAGGAATTGATGGATTCTTTAATTCCGGTACGCTGGTGAGGCTTTTGGCCGTAAGTCTTTATTCTTCAATTTCTTCGGTTTCGGGTTCGACTTTTGTATACCGGATAACGCTCAGGCTAGAAACGGCGGCTTCGATCCGGATGTCGGCTTTCCTGGTGGCTGTGGTATAATTGTCTGTCCTGAAAAGACCGTTGCTGATTTTCTTAAAGCCTTTGAAGTTTTTGCTCGAAAGGGCGGTTTCGGTTCTTAGTTCAGCGCCAACATTTTCAGGAATATAAAGATCGATGGTAGCTGCTCCAGCGTTGATGTTTACGGATGAGTAATCGTTCAGATCGCCCAATCTCAGTTTGATGGAAGATGCTCCGCCGTCGACTTCCAGTTCGCTTACCTTATAATTACTCAGATCAAAATCGATGGATGCGGCTCCGATATCCAGGTCGAGATCCCAAACGGGATCGGGATGAAGGCCAAGCCTTACATAGTTGCCAACTTTGTCAACCTTTACCCTGGAGTCCTGAATGCTGAGTTCAATGGTCCGCTTGTCGCCTTCGTCCTGTGAGGTCATACTGTAATTTCCGATACTGCCTTTTTTAACAAAGGTCATCAGCTTGTCCTTCGGTGCAGAAGGTTCCAGGCGGAAGGTTCCGGCGGCGGCTTCCAGTTTCAGTTCAACCCTTCCGATAGCGGAATCGTACGACTGAAAAAGTTCCTGGGTTTCCGACATACTGTCCCACCGGTCGGTTTCGGGGTAATTATACTGTTTGTCGCGATACGATTTATCCCATCCGAAGCTGTAATAACCGGTTTTGTCGTACTTGCTGACAACCAAAATCGATAATCCTATAGCCAGGATTGAGAAGATAAGTTTCAGATAATCCTTTACAGGGATGAGAGAAATGCCCCAAAGGATGAGAATCAGAGGCCATAATCTCCAGATGGTTCCCCAGTCGAAATATATAATCCCCAGGTTTTTCAGGATAAAGAGGGTCCCAATGATTACTAGCAGAACGCCCCAGAATATTTTACGGTAGCTCATGGGTTCAGGATTTAATTGGTTTGAGAACTATTGTCGGTATCAGCGTTTGTTTCCGCTTTTGTTTCATTCTTTCCGGATTTAGCAGCCGGTTTCCAGGGAAGATTACCAAAAATAAGCACAAGACCTATGATTATCAATGCGATGGGCCACAAATCGGAAAAGTTGATGTTGGCTACAAAACGTTCGATAAGGAAAATGGATCCGAAAAATATCAGAAGGAGTCCGCCAATCAGGCTTCCATCCATTTTTCTGCGCTGCATGGTATCGCTTGTTTCTTTATTCTGATTCCAGGTCTGTCTTGGTCTTCCTTCTTCAAATCCCTCATAGGTTTCACCAACGCCCGAATCCGAACTCCCGGGCGCTGGGGGGGGGGGTGTGTATCCGTAAAAGGTATTGTACTGATTTTTCTCGGGCAGGATAATCCAAAGGATAATATAGATTAATACTCCGCTGCCGACGAAAATGACGAGCAAGACAAAAATCAGCCGGATTATAGTGGGATCAATGCCGAAGAAGTCGGCCAGTCCGCCGGCCACCCCACCAATGACTCTTCCGTGAACGGAGCGGTATAATCTTGTTTCTGACATAATTTATTAGTTAAAGTTCGTCTGTTTGACGCAGGCTTCCGGGAAAGGTTACACCGGCTCATTTCACCGGGAGTTCGCGAGCGGCAGTAACTCTGCGTGCGATAACAATCCCCAGTTCGTAAAGCCCGTAAAGGGGGATTGTTACAAGAATCTGGCTGATGACGTCGGGAGGGGTAATAATGGCAGCAATGGTAAGTAGGATTACAAGTGTTACTTTCCGGTTACGGGCCATAAAGTCAGGGGTTAGCAATCCCACTCTTGCCAGAAAGTAGACAAAAACCGGGAGTTCGAACACTACTCCCATCGAAAAGGTTACCGAAACCACCGTACTGATGTAGGATGAGAGCGCAATCTGATTGGTTACCGTTTCGCTGACCTGATAATTTCCGAAAAAATTCAGCGTAAGCGGTACAATTAAAAAATAGCTGAAAAGTATTCCGAGGATGAATAGCAGGGAGATGATAAGAACGGCTCCACGGGTGTATTTTCGTTCGTTTTCATACAGCGCGGGTTTAATAAACCTCCAGATCTCCAATATTATATAAGGTGAAGAAACGATTAGTCCTGCCGCGATACTGATGTACATATGGGTGATGAACTGCCCCGAGAGGTTGATGTTGATGATGCTAAGGTCAACATCGCCAAGGCATAAAGAAGGCAAACTTAGTTTTTGCCCCAGTGAACAAAGTAATCGGTTGGTTATAAATCCCGATTGTCCGGGTGCCAGAATCAAACGGTCGAAAATAATTTCTCTGTTGAGGAAGGCAATTATTCCGAGCAGTATAATGGCTGCAGCCGAGCGGAACAAATGACCGCGGAGGGCATCAAGATGACCCCAGAACGACATTTCGCCTTCAGATGCCGTTGAACCGGAATCGGTTTTGCCCTTGGTTTCGTTCGCCATTCAGGGTGTATTTTTTTTCAAAAATAGCGAATCTCCTTTAACCAAATCATGGCTTAAGGAGATTCGTGGAAAAAGTATGCTGTTTACTCCGCCCAAACAAGAGCTTCTGTTGTTAGGTTTTCTGACGATAATGTTTTACTTGTCAGTTCAGAATGGCATAGAGGCTGAAGAAAATGCTATCGGATTTTTCCTTAATGTCCTGTGTTCTCAATCAGCACCCTCCGGCGGCTTTCACAACTTTTACTCCCTGAGGCACTGCTGCCGGTCCTGCGGGTGAACTTCCCGCGGTCCCGCCTTCCGATTTAAAGAACCTGCCATAATCCCAGCGGGCTTTCTCCCCATGCGCGGATTGTGCAGGGAGGGCCAGTTTACTTTCCGGGGTTCCGGCAGTCAGGGAACAGCCGTTTGCAATCGCACGGCTTTGGTTTATTCCTTTGGCGGTAAGGAGTGCAACGGCCATTTGTGAAACCGATTCATCGTCGGCAATCAGCAAAAGATTGCCGGCTTTTCTCATCTTTTTCAGATTCGGGGAATCAAGAAGTTCACCGAAAGGTATCTGCAACGTTTTTTCGATACCAACCAACTGACCGTCGGGATTTGCCCTCAGGTCGACCAGGGTATAATCGGCAATTGTACCATTTGCTGCCATTTGCTGCAACGCGCCCGGCAGAATCAGCGACTGAGTGCCGGCGACTTGCTCCAGCACCTTATCGTTGGCCGCGGAATAGGAGGGAGCCATCTGCCACTGAAGCAGAATTGCAAGCAGAACTACAGCAATTATGCTGGCTGCTGCATAGGTGAGCATTTTATCGTTTGTATTTTCCATTGATTAAAGGTTCTGTAGGTGTTTAAATTCTTTATGCCTTTCCACATTATAACAACGATCGGGTGTTGGCTGGGCCATATGGCTTTAACGCACTTTAGCTGCACATAGGGCTGTCATCATTCCTCCCGCTGTCAGCAACCGCCTTTTCCGGGCGGGGGAGGCTGAATGTTAACAAGTGTTCTTACTGGAGCCGGCCCTCTTCCCTGAACTTCGCCGGCGCCTCCTTCGCGGAAGGCTTTTCCGGCTCTTTCGCGGAAGCGGGCATAGAAAACAGCCTGCTCCGGATTCAGATCGTGACGCCGGACAGCTGAATCTGCGAAATATGCTGCAAAGAAATCATTCAGACCACCGTTTAAAACACCGGCACCCTCAAGTCCGGCTCTGCGTGTAAACAGCCATGCCTGGCTTGCTGCAGTAGTTCCGTTGCTGTAAAATACCACTTTCTTGCCGGCTTTCTCCAGCATTTTCAGGTTGTTATCTTTCAATATCCCGGGCAGAGGCATATTCACCGAACCGGGCAGGCTAAAGCGCGCAAACGCTTCACTGTCTCTTACATCTACCAGAAGCAGGTCGTTGTCTTCTGCATGCAGCAGTTTGTAGGCAAGTTCATCGCTGTTGATGTTGTGCTGCCCTTCCGCTGCTTCCGCGAGGATAGTAGTGGCAGATACTTCATTCCATAAAGCCTTAGGCTTGTCGGGCAGCAGTACAACCAGAAGGGTAATCCCCAACAGCAATGCAAAAGGTGCGGTATAGGAGGGATGAAAGAAGCGGGTATCCGTTGTTATTTTGTTGACGCTGTCTTCTATTTTGCGTGTGACGATAAAAGCGGTAAGAGCGATAAGGACAAGCAGAAACACAAAGAGGTCCCGGCTCATACCCAGGGAGTCATACACGAAGATTCCGCCCAGATCGTATCCGTTGTAGAGAGGTTCAAAGATTTCGTAAAACGACCCGAAGGCAAAAATTCCGAGCATCATCCCCACAACGAAAAACATGGCATCCACCTTTCCTATAACGGCAGCTACCACGCTCGTTCCGGGGCAAAAACCGCCCAGAATAAAGCCCAGGCCCATAATTACGCCACCCACGATGGCCGACCACAGGAACGTGGGATTGATATAAAGCATGCTGTAGTCGATCCATCCCAGGTAACTGAAAATAAGCAGTCCGAGAGCTGCGGTAATGGCTGCGGTAAAGAAAACGCGCAGCACTACGAAATCGTACCCGTAAAATACGCCTGCCAGTTTTCGTGAGGTAGAAAATCCGCCCTGTTCGAGCACATAGCCAAAACCCAGACCGATTACGAAGGCGAAGAAGAGATTGAGATCGGGATTTATAAACCCCTGAGGTATCAATGGTGCCATAATTATCAAGGTTTTAGCTGATCCATAATTTTCTGAAGAAATAGGCAAATACGAATCCTGACCCGAAAATAGCTATCATGGTCAGGAAGCCTGCCGTTGACAGGGTCGCCATTCCGGTAAGCGCAGCTCCGCTGGTACATCCCCGGCCGAACTGGCTCCCGAGTCCAAATAGAAAACCTCCGGCTGTTGCCATTATCAGCCGGGTTCGGGTTGTAATGCGTGGTCCTTTGTCGACTTTTATCCCGGCCCTTCCCGACATAAATCCTGAGAAGAAGGCACCACCCAGTACTCCAAGGGTCAGGTAAACAAGCCAGTTTTTCATCGGACGTCCATCGCCTTCAGCGAAATAGGATGCATAAAAGGGGTTTTTAATGGCGTAGGCAGGTGCAACTTTACCTACGGTTTGAACTACTACACTCTTTACGGATCCACTGGCTCCGAGTCCACGGCCTGTAACAAAAAATGCCGTAAGCAAAACCAATCCCAGCAGGAAGCCTGCCAGGTAGGGATTCATGTAAGGTTTTGGTTTTTGATCCATACGATTCGATTTTTTTAGGCACAACCGCCCTGTGCCTGTTTAACAACTGCAGGTTTGTTGGTTTGGCCGGAGGTATCCCCCGGACCTTTTTTTACCGGAAAAGAATTTTTCTGAAGATCGGACCAGTAACGGCTTGTAGCCTGTTCCTCGCGGCTGAATGCGCTGTGCATAAAACCGTTGGCTCCGTAAGTTACCGAGTATGCATCGTACCCGAGCATTCTCAGATAGGCTGCAGCCTGGGCGCTGTGATGGCCGTTAAAGCAATAAACGGCTACCGGTTTTCCGGGCATAAGTTTGTATAATTCAGCTTCTGCTCCGAGTGAGGCTTTGGGCGTAAACTGAATCGCACCCTCAGGATGCTTCATCTGCTGATACCAGTCGGCCGGAACATAAGCTACAATGGTGTATTTTTCTGCATCTTTCATCAGATCGCTGAAACTGATCAGATGAGCGGAAGATTCCTTAGACAATAGCTGCATGGCTCGCTGCCGCGCAATCTCACCGCCTGTTGATGCTTCAACAGTTATTACCGGAAGTTCATTCGTTCCGTCAAGGGGTGCCGGCTCATCGCTGGTCAGCTTCTCCGGATGGTCGCCCGTGGCTTTGTCCCAACCCGATGCTGCTGCGTCCTGGTTCCAGGCACTCATGCCGTACCTTACAGCCCAGGTGTTCCCGTATCCGAGAAGGCGCATTATTCCCGCAACATAGGATGAAATCTGCCCGCGGTTACAAACAAATACAATGCGCTCAAACGACGGGGCGTCAACGTCGTTTTCAAAAAATGCCGGGACGTCACCGGGAGTAAGCCTTACAGCCCCTTCAATGTGCCCGGCATCGAAATCCTCCTGGGCACGCAGATCGATGATAAGTATGTTCCTGCTTAGCATGCCGTTCAGCTCGGAAGCAGTCATTATGGCAGGAGCGGTAGTGTTGATGAAATCGCCGTTTTCCTGGAAATACGCGAGCAGGGACGCTGACTGATTTTCTGCAACCTGCATGTTCGCATCGGTTGTTTCCTTGCTGCTGCAACCGCCCAGCAGTAACATTACCACAAGGGAAACCGGTATAAATGTACTGGTTAAGGTTGTTCTTTTCATTAGAAAAAGTTTTTATGGTTCGGTTTCTCCGCCGGTTTGAAAACCAGCCTCTCCGTTATCATGAAAATTCCGTTATCGCCACTTAGGTGCATTTGTTCCGGTTACCCCTTTTTTTTCTCCCTTGCCGGGAACTTCCGGCTTTTTTTCTTCCGCTGCAATTTCTTCCTCTTCGAGTTCTTCCCAACCGGTAATCATAGCCTTCAGGTTCGAAGTGAGCGTATGGCCGGTGGTGATAAGATAGAGATGTACCAGCACGAACGACAGAAGGATAAAAGCCCCGGCGGTGTGAACGATGGCAATAACTTCCAGGTTGCCGATGTTGATGATTTCTATGTTGTTACCCTGGGGGTATCGGTAGAACATATAGAGCAGCCCCGAAACTACCATTACGGGGATAAATAGTATTTTCAGACCAAGGTAAACGAGTCTCTGCAGCGGATTAAGCTTGCTGATAACAGTTTTCTTTGTCGGATGCGGAGCATTCCGGAATATTCCAAAAAGATAGAATTCTGCCTGAGCTTTCAGGTTTTTGGTCGTAGGAATGTACTGTTTCCATTCGCCGGTCGTAAAATGCCAGAATATGGCAAATACAATCAGGATTATAAGTCCCCAGGCTGCCAGATTATGCACTTTCACGGCATTGGCAAAGCCCAGAAAAGAATACGAACTGTGGATTTCAAATCCTGTAAAAGCGAGTATGAAGATCAGCAGGGCCTGATTCCAGTGCCAGAATCGTTCGAAACCCTTGTAAACGTATGCTTTTTTATATTTTGTCATAATGCTTCCGGATTAGTGGTTTGCAGTGGTATTGCGTTTACGGGCTGCCTGGTAGCGAAGTGCGGCATGCGACGCTGCTCCCAGGAAAGAAAGCAAGAGCATCAGCTGTCCGGCAATGTCTACGAATTTGTTCCTGTCGCGCCCAGGCATGTAAAAATCGGTCAGGCCGGCAAGTCTTCCGTTATCACGAGTGTGGCATTCCCTGCAGGTAACTACATTCGTTTTTGGAGAAACCATGTGGTTTACAGGAAGATACATCTCGGTGTCTATAAAATCGTAATGACCGCTGTAGGGTAGGTTTACGTACTTCATACCCTCTTCAAGAGACTTCTCCCAGTCCAGGTCAACCCAGAGGGCCCCCTTACCCGGTTCGCTGTCCCACAGCTTGGCCTGAATAAGCGTCAGGTTATGAGTGTCATACGGCTGTTTTCCGCGGTGTACTTTCACCGGAACAATTTTGGAATTTCGGTCGCTGTAATCACCATTCATTGTATTGAGCCTGATAAATGCACTGGTTGTGTCAACCCTGTCGGTAATAAGGTGATGGTCGGCAGTACCGTTAAACCACAGGTATTCGGGTTTTACAAATTTCTCCCAAACAAAGTCACCCTTGATTGAAGCATATAAAACGTTCCCATCCTTATCCAGCGTTTCATACCCTTTACCGTCCTTTTTGCGTGTAGCCGTAGACCAGTCCCAATACATTTTGGTTGCATTTACTTTTGCATATACCGGAATATGACAGGTTTGGCAGGCAACTTTGATGGAATGTTCATTCAGGATGGACTCGGTATGCGGAACAGAGGTGTGGCAGTCTTCGCAATGCAGACGCTGGGTATTGGTTGAAGAAACACCGTAATACCGTCCTTTCATTACATGGTTCTCGGCAGTATGGCAGTCGACGCACTCCATATTCATGCCGTCCACCCCCATGTGTACGTCCACGTCGCGGCCGGCTGTCAGCAGCGCCAGCTCCAGATCGCCGTGTTTTACATTGTTTCCACCGCCTCCTTCAAAGTGGCAGGTTCCGCAATTTTCACTTTTAGGAAATCCAACACTGGCAGTGATGGCTTTAAAGTCAGGACCATTGGGGCCCATTACCGGATAGCCCGATCCTCCGCTTGCTTTTTTGTAGGTGCCGGTGTTGTCGTGACAAATCAGGCAATCGATATTGTAGGGATTTTTGAAGTCGAAGGTGGTATCGCTCCAGCCATAGCCTGCGTGGCACTTCATGCAGCTTCCTTCATTCGACTGAACTCCGGTGCAGAAGTTGTTTAGCAGGTTCTTTTTCCCCAGATAAGTAACCCCGCGTCCCGGAATAAAAGCCTCGCGCTCCCAGTTGAAATGGGCGCTGTGCAGCAGCTCTTCGCCACGGCCGGTGTGGCAAGAAAGACATGCAGCCGTAATTTCGTGGGGATTGGTGAAATCTTTCTGCAACACTTCAAATTTGCTGTGATCCACGGCAGATTTATGCCTTTCGGGATGCTCTGCACGTACCCTGTCGAGCAGACTGTTGTCCGGCGCCGGTTGCCTGAGCACAAGTGTAACAATCAGCAAAGGCGCAACAATAGCCAGAAAAAATGTGATCGGCTTGGTAAACTTGTTCATAACCGCTAAAGTTTGGTTTCCTCGGATTGAATCTCGTTGATTGTGTAATATATTGAGGAACAGTATGTCCCTGACTTATATACGCTTTTCGTATTTCCGGACAAATATATGTCAATTCGTAAGTACCTGACAGTGAAACTGTAATTTAGAGATGTTTCTAAATAAGAGTTTCAAAAGCTTTCTGAATTCAGCTGCTGCCCGTTTTCCTCCTTAAATGTACAAATATTTTAATTCCACCGACTCAAATGCACGTAAAGATGACATTGTGAAGCAATTTGCTAATTGTCACAGCATTAATTTTTAATTGTAGTCTAAAGGGGGGTATAAAGTTTTGCGTTTCTGCAAGAGACCGGCTATTCGCCGGCGGGTTCAGGGATAAACAGGCAGCTGTCGCCGTAACTCAGAAAACGGTAGCCCCGGTCAACGGCATGTTTGTAGGCCGACTTCCAGGTTTCGCCGATAAACGCTGCTACCAGCAAAAGGAGTGTGCTTTTGGGTTGATGGAAATTGGTAACCAATGCATTACATATTCTGAAGCGATAACCGGGGACAATCATAATTCCGGTATATCCGCTGATCGACTGCAGCCTGTTTCGTTTCAGAAAGTCGTAAATGGCCTGCAGCGCTTCTGCTGCGGGGATATTTACGTCGTTACGATACGGTTCCCACTGCGTGATGTGGAATGTGTCTTCGGGTTCGTGGCCCGTTAGTATTTGCACTCCGAGCCAGTACAAGGATTCAAGGGTGCGCATGGAGGTTGTTCCGACGGGCACGATGGGTTGAGGAAGGTGGTTGATGATATTGAGTAGCCGGTTTCTTTCAACGATAATTTCTTCTTCATGCATGGAATGTTCGCGTATGTCGTCGGATGTAACCGGTCTGAAAGTGCCTGCTCCCACATGAAGAGTAAGGTATTCGAATGCACAGCCACTGGCACTCAGTTGTTTCATCACAGCCTGCGTGAAGTGAAGACCGGCGGTGGGTGCGGCCACCGAACCGTTATGTTCGGCATAAATGGTCTGATACCTTACGGCATCCTCCTCTACCGGTTCCCTGTTCAGATAGGGAGGCAGGGGTATGTTGCCGGCAAATTCCAGGATCTGCTCGAAAGGCATGGCTGGATTATCCCAGTAAAACGTGATCTCGCGGGCACCGTCAATCTCAGGCCCTTTTCCGGCCTTCAGAGTAACCGACCCCGAATCCGTTTGAACCTGTATTTCAAGAAGTCCGGATTTCCATCGCCGGGCGTTGCCTGTCAGGCATTTCCACCGGGCTGTGCCACCCGTCTGCCCATATCCTCCAAGGGGTTGAAGACAGAAAATCTCAAACCTGGAGCCGCTTTCTTTGTGGAAAACAAGCCGCGCCTTTATCACTCTGGTATTATTGAAAACCAGCATGCTGCCGGAGGGAATAAATTCGGGAAGCCGGGAAAATTCAGAATCGAGCAACGTATTGCCCTTCACCATAAGTAAACGGGTTGCATCACGCTGTTCGAGGGGAAAACGGGCAATCTGCTCGTCGGGAAGTTCGTACGAAAAATCTGAAATATGTATTAAATCTGATAACATATGGCACGATACATGCGGGAAACCGGGCTGCAAAATTATAAAAAAATTAAGCCTTGCTGATTTATGCTATGAGAAAAATAAATCATTGATAATCAGTAGAAAGAATAGATTGCCGGAAGGTTGCCATTTTGACAGGTGTTAATTAACTATTAATTATTGTTAATAAAACTCAAAAACCGAAAAAGTTTTCTAGTTTTGCAGTTCCAAAAACAGAAGAAATGGACACGAGGGCCAGAATACTTGAGAAAGCGTCGGAAATGTTTTTGAGCATGGGAATTCGCAGCGTAACAATGGATGCCATAGCATCGGAGCTTGGAATTTCGAAGCGAACCATCTATGAGCTGTTTCACGACAAGGACGACCTTGTTGTTCAGGCACTTCGACAGATGATCATCAGTCATAACAACGAAATGCTTGGCATCATAACGGGATCCGATAATGTTATTGAAGCCATTGTGTTGATTATGAGAATGGAATCTCAAAAGCGAATGCATTTTACGAAGGTTTTTGCCGAAGACATTAAAAAATATTACCCGGTGGTTTATACCTCCTTTTATTCATGTAAAGAGAGCCTGAAGGAGTTTTCAGCCTCATACAGGTTACTGGAGAAGGGCATTAAGGAAGGTATTTTCCGGAAAGGATTGCGAATTGATCTTGTTGACAATTTTCTGCATGAGGTTATTAATCTGATGCACAACAGCGAGCGAATCCGGATGATGAATCCCCAGGGTGCTGAAGTTCTTGATAACATTTTCCTGCCTTATTTCAGAGGCTTGTGCACGCGAAAGGGACTGGAACTTATGGATAAGTATTTTGAAAATTAACCTATACATCTTCTACACTTATGAAAATCCGATCACTGATGCTGACATTCCTGATGATGACCGCGGGAATGCTGCATGCCCAGCAGAAGATTACCCTGGATCTGGCAGGAGCCAGAAAAACCGCGCTGGAATACAATAAAACCGTTGCTAATTCCGGTCTGGCAGTTGATAAAGCCAATATGGCAGTTCGCGAAGCCATCGCCAACGGCCTGCCCCAGCTTAATGCTGCGGTGGACTATTCCAATGCGCTTGGAGCAAAAATTTCTATTCGTTTTAACGAAGCAATGCCTGCCTCTGAAATAGATATAAAACCACAAAGTAATTTCAATCTGAGTCTAACCCAGCTCATTTTCAGCGGAAATTATATTGTTGGTGTTCAAACGGCCAGGCTTTATCAGACAATGGCAGGGATGAACCAGGAAAAAACCAGCCTCGAAATCGTTGCACAGGTTACCGATGCCTACCACCTTGTGCTTATCTCAGAGGAGCTGTTGAAACTGCTAACGCAAAACCTGGATAATCTGGATAAACTTTACACAAAAACTGTTGCACTCGGAACTTTTGGCATAATCGAACAAACCGATGTTGACCAGCTGCTGGTTCAGGTTAACACTCTGAAAAATGCAGTGAATTCCTCGCAGCGGCAACTCGAACTTGCAACAAACATGCTTCGTCTGATACTGGGCGTTTCGGTCGATACCGAACTGGAGCTTACCGAATCTCTCGACGATCTTGTGAGAATGTCGGAAGGCAGTTCACCGGTTACAGAAAAGTTCAGTATTGATGATCAGATCGACTTCCGGATGATCAGTCAGCAGGAAATGGTATCGCGAAAAATGATCGATATGCGGCGGGCAAATGCTCTGCCCACGATTTCAGGATTTTATCAGTATACCTACAAACTACTGAAACCCGATTTTGATATGACTCCCGCGAATATTGTCGGCCTGCAGATGAACATCCCGATATTTTCGAGCGGTGTGCGCAGCGCACAGGTAAAGCAGGCCAGAATAGATCTGGAAACTGCCCGCAACAACAAAAGTTTACTCAGCGAACAGATTCAGGTTCAGGAGAAACAGCTCAGGTATAATTACAACAGCGCTCTCGAGACGTATCTGAACCAGAAAAGCAATGTTGAAGTTTCCCGGCGCGTATATTCAAGCCTTAAGGTTAAATACGAGCAGGGTGTTATTTCCGGTCTTGACCTGATAACGGCCGATAATAATTATGTAAGAGCTGAAACGGATTATATTACTGCCATGCTTCAGCTTCTGCAGTCGAAAGTACAATTGGAAAAACTTTATGGAAAACTGTAATCTCAACACAATAACAATGAACAAGATTTTTAAATCCAGTCTGTTAGTTTTAGCCTTAGCGGCCTTTGCCTGTTCATCCGGAACAAAGGGTGATAAAAGTTCCGCCAGCTCAGAAACAGAGAAAGTAGAAATGGTAAGGGTTGCCGAGCTTCAGATCAGGGAGGTTGCCCGTTCGGTTGAATACGCAACCACGCTTCAGGCTTTTGAGGAATTGCATATGGCTCCGGCTGCCCCCGGGCGTATTGAAGCCATAAATGTTGAGGTTGGTAGCCGCGTCAGCAAAGGCGACCTTATCGTTCAGATGGACAGAACTCAGCTTCATCAGGCTGAGGTGCAACTCCGTACGCTTGAACTTGATTTCAAACGCTTTGATACCCTCAAGAAGGTTGGAAGCATTCCGCTACAGCAGTACGACCAGCTGAAAACCCAGCTTGAAGTAGCACGCAGCAACGTGGCCTTCCTGCAGGAAAATACCAGGCTCAGAGCGCCGTTCAGCGGTGTTATTTCAGGTAAATACTTTGAAGCCGGCGAAATGTATTCGGGTGCACCTGTGGCTCCGGTGGGTAAAGCTGCCATCGTATCGCTGGTTCAGATCGACCGGCTCAAAACCCTGGTTCCGGTTTCAGAGAAGTATTTTCCCCTTATACGGAAGGGCATGGATGTAAGCCTGGTGGTTGATATTTATCCCGGTGAAACATTTAAAGGGAAAGTCTTTAACATCTACCCTACCATCGATCCGGCAAACAGAACCTTTAATATCGAGGTGGTCACCGATAATCCCGGCGGGAAACTCCGCCCCGGTATGTTCAGCCGCGTAACTCTCGATCTCGACCGCGAAGAGGCTCTGCTGATTCCGGCAATCGCTGTTTTGAAAATGCAGGGATCAAACGACCGTTACCTCTTTATCGAACGGGATAATACGGCAAAACGCATCCCGGTTGTTATCGGCAAACGTTACAACGATCTGGTGGAAGTGGAATCCCCGGATCTTAAAAAAGGCGATTTCGTAGTTGTCAGCGGGCAGGCCCGTTTGCTCGATGGCATGAAGGTACAGATTGAGAGTAAGTAATTTCCGGTGTTAATCTTTTAATGTCAATAGGATATGAGTATATATAAAACTGCGGTAAACAAGCCCATTACCACCTTCATGATTTTTACGGCGGTGATTGTAATGGGTTTGTATTCGCTTAGCAGAATACCGGTTGACCTCTACCCCGAGATCGATCCGCCCTTCCTCTCGGTGATGACCACATACGCCGGTGCCAATGCCTCGGATATAGAAACCAATATCACCAAGAAACTGGAAGATGCACTTAATACGGTGGATAAAGTTAAAGAGGTGACTTCCGTTTCCTCCGACAATCTTTCGGTTATCACCATAGAGTTTAGCTGGGGTGCCAACCTTGATGAAGCCACCAATGAGGTACGCGATGTGCTCGACCGTCTCTACGACCTTTTGCCCGAAGGAGCCGACCGGCCGATCATCTTCAAATTCAATACCAATATGATGCCCATTGTTTTCTATGCAGTTACTGCAAAAGAAAGCTATCCGGGTCTTGAAAAACTGCTGGAAGAGAAGATTATTAACCCGTTGAACCGTATCGACGGCGTAGGTTCGGTTTCAACCATGGGTGCGCCCAGGCGTATCGTATACGTTGATGCTGACCCCAAACGTCTGGATGCCTATAACCTGACCATAGAGCAGATCGGTAACGTAATCGCTGCCGAAAACCTCAACATGCCTTCAGGCAATGTGAAAATGGGTGAAATGGATTATCAACTTCGTATTCAGGGTGAATTCAGCGACAGCAGACAGCTGAGTAACCTGGTTGTAAGCAATTACAACGGAGTACCCGTTTATCTGCGCGATGTGGCATCTGTACGAGACTCTCTGAAAGACGTTTCTCTCGATGAGAAAATAAATGGTGAAACCGGCCTTCGAATGTTTGTTATGAAACAATCGGGTGCCAATACGGTAAGAGTCGCAAGAGATATCCGCAATAGCCTGGAAGAACTGAAAAAGACGCTGCCCCCCGATGTGGAGATCAATATGATTATGGATACTTCAACATTTATCGAAGGATCCATCCGCAACCTCTCCGAAACCCTGATGTGGGCATTTATATTTGTGGCTTTGGTCGTACTCGTGTTTCTCGGACGATGGAGAGCAACTTTTATCATTGTGCTTACCATCCCCATCTCGCTTATTGTATCGTTTATCTACCTGTTTATTACCGGCAACTCGATTAATGTTATCTCGCTTACCTCCCTCTCCATTGCGATTGGTATGGTGGTTGACGATGCAATCGTGGTACTTGAGAACATCACCAGGCACATCGAGCGCGGAAGCAGCCCGCGGGAAGCAGCCATCTATGCTACCAATGAAGTTTGGCTTTCGGTAATCATTACCACCCTTGTGGTAGTAGCAGTGTTCTTCCCTCTGACACTGGTAGGCGGTATGACAGGCGTAATGTTTAACCAGCTGGGATGGATTGTTACGATTACCATCGTTACCTCAACCCTGGCAGCCATCACCCTGACCCCGATGCTTTCGGCACGCCTTCTCAAATTACGGGGGAAAGCTTCCAAACCGAAGCGCATAAGTTACGAACGTTTGCTGGAACCTCTGTTTGTACGGCTGGATAACTTCTACGAAGTCACCCTGCGGTGGGCTCTTCGTCATAAAACATTTGTAATGCTCAGTGCATTAGCAGTTTTTGTGGTATCTATTGTGCTGACCCGGTTTATCGGAACCGACTTCATGCCGCAGACCGATGAGTCAAGAATTTCCGTGGCTATTGAATTACAAACCGGTACCCGGGTTGAAGAGACCATGAAAACAACCCGTAAGCTGGAGCAGATGATAAAAGAGCGGTATCCGGAGGTGCTGATTATGGCAACCTCCTCGGGTTCCGACGATGAAGGAAGTATGTTTTCTCTCTTTAGCAGTACCGGATCAAACGTTATTAATGTGATGATGCGGCTTCAGGATGTTGGCGATCGTAAACGCGATGTATGGCAGATTGCCGATGATATGAGGCAACAGCTTGCTATGTACCCCGAAATTGTAACCGCTTCGGTGTCAACATCAGGCGGAGGCATGGGAATGGGAGGAGAAAGCAAGGTGGATATCGAAATCTACGGTTACGATTTCAATACCACCAATGCCCTGGCTCAGGAAATCAGAAATAGGGTGAGTGAGATGCCTACAGCCA